>DASPXD010000276.1:0-2925 GCA_035637435.1 Gemmatimonadales bacterium | reverse complement strand
TTGGTGGACCGCTGCGTCGAGCCGCTCGAGTGCGCGCGGCTCTTCGCTGCGGAGGTCCACATCGAACCATGCCTCTTGTGGGATGGAGTTGAGGCTGGTGCCCCCGCCCAGGCGCACTACCGCGTGCGTCGTGCGTGGTGCGTCGTGCGTGGGGATGCTCGCAATGGCCGTGACTGCTCGACCGACGGCATTCGCCGGGTTCGCGACGCCAAACGCGGCCCACGAATGGCCGCCTGGGCCGTGAAAGGCGACGCGGTAGCGCCGGCAGCCCAGCGCCCGGTGAACGATCCGTTCGATCCCAGCGCCATCCAGCGCGATGAATGCATGTGGGCGAATGGGATCCTTCAGCAGATGTCGCACACCACGCAAATCGCCGGATCCCTCCTCGCCGACGGTCGCGGCAAACAGGACCGGCCGCCGGGTCGCGACCCGCGCGCATACGAGTGCCTCGGCGATGGTGACGAGCGCTGCGAGGCCGCGGGCATTGTCGGCGATGCCGGGCCCTTCCAGCCGCATGCCACGGCGCGCCACCGACACGTCGAGATCGGGGCCGAACACGGTGTCTAGATGAGCAGATATCACGACGCAGCCGTCTTGTAGGGGCGCACCATGCTGCGCCCCTCCATACCATCCACGGACGTTGCCTACGTCGTCGGTGCGCACGTCCTTCAGCCCCGCCTCGCCCAACATTTCCGCGACGCGCGCGCCGCGTGCCCGCTCCGCCCCGGTGGGCGCGGGGATCGCCGACAGCGCCGCCTGGCGGGCGAGCGTCGCCTCGTCGGAGCATTCGATGTGCGCGCGGGCGGTGCGCACGCGATCGTGCGACAGCAGCGCGGCCATGGTTCCCGGCATGGGGTCAAACTATGATGTCGTGTGGCGCGGTCGCAACTTGACCTGGACTAGGGCGTACGCGACACTAAACCCATGGAGGAGCGGCAGCTTATCTACGACTGGAACAGCGCGGGCGGTCACAACGGCGGCTTCGACTGGACGCGCGCGCGTGTAGACCTCAACGACGAGACGTTGCGCGACGGGCTGCAGTCGCCGTCGGTCACCGATCCCTCCCTCGACGTCAAAAAGCGTCTGCTGCACCTGATGGCGGACCTCGGCATCGTCGCCGCCGACATCGGCTTACCGGGCGCCGGCCCGCGTGTGGTCGATCAGGTGCGTGCGCTCGCCCTCGAGATCCGCGATCAGAAGCTGCCGATCGTCCCCAACTGCGCCGCCCGCACCGTGGTTGCCGATGTCGAGCCCATCGTGCGTATCTCCGATGAGGTGGGCATCAAGATCGAGGCGGCGACGTTCATCGGCTCGTCGCCGATTCGTCAGTACGCGGAAGACTGGACGCTCGATCGCATCCTCAAGGCATCCGAAGAGGCGGTGACCTACGCCGTGAAGCACGGGCTCCCGGTCATGTACGTTACGGAGGACACGACGCGAGCCCGCCCGGAGACGCTGAAGGCACTGTATGGGGCCGCGATTGCCTGTGGTGCGGGACGAATCTGCCTGGCCGACACGGTGGGGCACGCGACGCCCGACGGCGTGAAAGCTCTCGTCAGTTTTGTACGACGTGAGATTATCGGTAGCAAACCGATAAAGCTTGATTGGCATGGACACCGCGACCGCGGCATGGGCCTGATCAACTGTCTCGCCGCGATCGAGGCGGGCGTCGATCGCGTGCATGCGACGGCGCTGGGTGTCGGCGAGCGGGTCGGCAACGCCGAGATGGACCTCCTGATCGTGAACCTGAAGCTCCTGGGGGCGCACAAGGCCGACATCCGCAAGCTGCCCGAGTACTGCCGGCTCGTCGCGGATGCGGTCGGCGTGCCGATTCCGGTGAACTACCCCGTCGTGGGGACCGATGCGTTTCGCACCGGCACCGGGGTGCATGCGGCTGCGATCATCAAGGCCAAGAAAAAGGGCCACAACTGGCTCGCCGATCGGGTGTACAGCTCGGTGCCCGCGGAAGAATTCGGCTTTGAGCAGCGCATCGAGATCTCTCCAGTCTCCGGGCTGTCCAACGTCAAGTATTGGCTCGAGCACCACGGCTACGATCCCAACGATGACGAGGCCTGCCGGACGCTGTTCGATGCGGCCAAGCGCACCGATCACGTGCTGTCGGACGAAGAGTGCCACCGGTTGTTGAACGCATGAGCTTCCGCGACATCGAGAAGTCGTTTTTCGACCTCTACTGGCACATGGATCCCGTCGCCGCAACACAGGCGGGAGTCCCGGGCCACGACGACCGCTACGGCCGCTTCAGCGCCGCCGCGCTCGCGCCCCATCTCGCCGCGCTCAAGTCGCTTGCGGCCGCCCTGGAGGAAGCGAGTGCCGCCAATCTCGACGAGGAGATCGACCGCACCGCGCTGCTGAACGAGATTCGCGTCTCGCTGCGGCGCTTCGAGAAGCTGAAGCCGCAGGCGAAGAATCCGGAGTTCTGGCTGTCGCACCTGCTCGGCGGCCTCCATCACCTGTTGCTCTCAGCCGATCGCACGCCCGCCGAGAAAGCCGCCGCTGCCATCGGCCGGCTCGAGGACATCCCCGATTTTCTCGACGATCTCAAGGCGACGCTGGAAGAGCCGGTGCGTGTCTTCGTCGAGACGGCGCTGCGCATGTCGGAAGGCGGGCGACTCTTGGTGAAAGAGATGGCGGCGGCGCTCGGTGCCCAGGCCCCGATGCACGCCACCCGTCTCGCGGCCGCGGCGGAGCAGGCGAGCGCCGCGCTTTTCAAGTTCGATTCGAACCTCGAACGCTGGCTCGAGATGGGCACGGAGCAATTCGCCATCGGTGAGGAATCGTTCAACTTCCTGCTGCACTATCAGCACGCGCTGCGCGACACCGCGCCGGAGCTGTGGCGCTATGGGCTGCGGTTGAAGGAGGAGATCGAGGCCGATCTCGTCCGGCTCGCCACGCGACTGGACGGGG
>DASPXD010000275.1:0-5427 GCA_035637435.1 Gemmatimonadales bacterium | reverse complement strand
CGCCCAAGTCTACGCCACGCTCGTCGACGCGGCGGCGGCCGAACGCGTAGTGGTGGAGGCGCTGGAGCGCGCGTGGCATGCGGCGAAGGACTTCAATCCGGGCGCCGGGAGCGCGTTCGCCTGGATATCGGAGATCGCTCGGTCCATGGCGCAGCGGCACCGTCCGCCCCAGGACCCCACGACGTCGGGTTCCGTGGCGTTCTAGGCCGTCGCGCGCCTCGAACGGGCCGACGCGCTGTATATTCGGCCTCTCATGTCCACACCAGTTGATCGCTGGGGCGACCGGCTGCCGCGCCGGCTGGGCTTCTGGAGCGCGGTCGCCGTGCTGGTCGGGTCGACCATCGGCGGCGGAATCTTCCGCACCCCGGCGGTGATCGCCGAGCGCGTGCCGGCGCCGCTGCCGATGTTCGGCGTGTGGGTGCTGGGCGGCCTGCTCGCGTTGTGCGGGGCGCTTACGTACGCGGAGCTCGCGGCGCTGTTTCCCCGGTCGGGCGGCGTGTACGTGTACATCCGCGAGGGGTTCGGCCGATTGCCGGCGTTCCTCTTCGGGTGGACCGAGCTGGTGCTGATCCGGGCGTCCGCGCTGGGCGCTATTTCCACTCCCTTTGCCGAGTACCTGCTGCGTTCGCTCGGCCGCGACCCGGCGCTGCCGGAAAACGCCCAGCTGGTGCATCACGTCGCCGCGGCGGCCATCACGGTCACCGCGGCGCTGAACTATTACGGCGTCCGCTGGAGCGCGCTGGTCTTGAACCTCACCACGGGCGCCAAATACGGCGCATTGCTCCTGCTCGTGCTGCTGGCGTTTCTCGTGGGGCGCGGCGACTGGAGCCATTACACCACGGCGGCGGGTCCGCTCACACCCGGCTTGTTCGGCCTCGCGTTGGTGTCGGTGCTGTGGGCGTACGACGGTTGGGGCGATCTCTCGTTCGTGGGCGGCGAGGTGCGGAATCCGGAGCGCAACCTGCCGCGCGCGTTGGTGATGGGGACCACGTCGATCATCGCGATCTACCTGCTCGTCAACGCGGCGTATCTCTATCTCATTCCGATCGGCCAGATGGGACGCTCGCCGCTCGTGGCGGCCGATGCGGCGGAGCAGATCATCGGGCAGGCGGGAGTGGGGCTCGTCGCGATCGTAGTGATGGTCGCCACGTTCAGCACGCTGCTGGGCTCGATTCTCACGTCGCCCCGCATTTTTTTCGCGATGGCGGACGACGGCCTGCTCTTCAGGGCCGTGGCGCGTGTGCATCCGCGGTTTCAGACGCCGTCGGTGGCGATCGTAGTGACCGGTGTGTTGGGCGTCGTGTGGGTGTTGTTCCTCAACTTCGAGCAGCTGGCTGATCAGTTCGTGGTGGCGATCTTTCCGTTTTACGCGCTCGCCGCCGCGGCGGTGTTCGTGCTGCGCCGCCGGCGCCCCGACCTGCCCCGGCCGGTGCGCGTGCTCGGCTATCCGGTCGTGCCGCTGCTGTTCGTGCTCGCGACCTTCCTCATTCTCGGAAACGCGCTGTGGGCGCACCCGCGGGAGACGGGGTTCGCGTTCCTGATCATCCTCCTGGGGGTCCCGGTTTACTCCTGGTGGATCCGCCGGCGCGGGTCCGCCATGACGCAAATGTGACGCTGGCGCGGATTGACGACCTCTCCGGGGGCGGCCATGTTTGACCCCGCCCAAACACCATTCCCTTCCGTATCCCGGAGAGCGTTCTGATGAAACGCGTTGTCTGGTCAGGTCGCGTGCTTGCCACGATCGCCCTGTTGTTGGTCCCGCCCCGCGCGGCGCTGGCGCAGGGCGTCACCTCGGCGGCGGTCGCGGGGCGCGTGACTGACGAGTCCGGCGCCGGGGTGCCCGGCGCGGTCCTCACATTGGTGAACGGCTCCACCGGCCAACGCTATTCGCGGCGCTCGGCCGACGATGGCCGGTACAACTTCGAGAACGTCGCCGTCGGTGGCCCGTACACGTTGCGGACCCGGGCGCTCGGCTTCGAGGCGAAGCAGAGCGACCCATTCAATTTGACGCTGGGCCAGCGGTTCGAGGTCAATGTGTCCCTCAAGCGCGCCGCCGTAGGACTGGAGGCCGTGACGGTGACCGGGGAAGCCAACCCCCTCGTCTCACGCTCGCGCACCGGAACGCAGAGTATCGTTTCGGACTCGATCATCCACCGCCTCCCAACCTTGAGCCGCAATTTCACCGATTTCATCGTGACGGTCCCGCAGGTGGTCTCGGCGGGGGTGCCGGGGACGACGCTCGGGGGGCAGAACAATCGCTTCAACAACATTCAGATCGACGGGGGCGTGAATAACGATCTCTTCGGGCTGGCCGCGAGCGGCGTCCCCGGGGGTCAGGCCAACGTGCACCCAATTTCGGTGGAAGCGGTGCGCGAATACCAAGTGCTGATCGCGCCCTACGACGTGCGCCAGGGTAGCTTCACCGGAGGTTTGATCAACGCCGTCACCAAGTCCGGGACCAACGAGTTTCACGGATCGGCGTTCGGCTTCCTGCAGAACCAGAACCTGGTCGGCAAAGACACAGCGGATAAGAAGGCCGCGGATTTCACACAGTCCCAATACGGCGCCACTTTCAGCGGGCCGCTCATCCGGGACCGAGTCCACTTCTTTGCCGCGATCGACGTGCAACATCGCGAGACGCCATCCACCGCCATCACGGCGTCGGCGCAGCAGATCGGGTCGGACACGACGGGCGGCAAGGACTCAGTTGGCGTCGGAATCCGTCAGGGGACGGCGGATAGAGTCACTGACATCCTCCGCACCGTGTACGGGCTCGATGCCGGTACGTGGCGAGAGCTTCAGATTGGCAACCCCGACAAGAACATATTCGGCAAGCTCACGGCACAGCTCGGCACGAACAGTCAGCTGGAGGCCTCGTACAACTTCGTCGATGCCAACCAGGACAACTTGACCCGCAACTCGACGGCGACCGGGTTCCGTGACGGCTACCAGCTGTCGAACAGCGGGTACAACTTCCGCACGCGGACCAACACCGCCAAGGCCAAATGGACAAGCACGCTCGGCGGCAACAACTCCAACGAGCTCCTCTTGGGATATCAGCGTATCCGCGACAAGCGCGCTCTGCCGAACGCCGTACCGCTGATCTTCGTGGGGGGTGACCGAGGTGGGACCAACATCGCGGCGGGTGCCGAGCGGTTTTCCCAGGGGAATTCGCTGGACCAGGACATCTATGAGATCACGGACAACTTCACGTTCTCACGAGGCGCCCACCTGCTGACCGTCGGGACGCACAATGAGTTTTTTCACTTCTTCAATGTGTTTTTTCCCGCTTCGATGGGTGTCTGGAGCTTCGCCGATACCGCCGCGTTGCGAGCCGGAACTCCTAACCGTTACGAACGGGCGATCGCGCTACGACCCGAAGGTCCCAACGCGGATTTCAACGTCCGACAGTTCGGGTTCTATGCGCAGGATCAGTTCACGGCGCACCCCGGATTGACGATCACCGCGGGTTTGCGCGCGGACATTCCTTCGATGGACAAGCCGACGTTCAACCCGACACTCGACTCGTCCGTTCTGAACATCAACACCGGTGCCTTCCCGAGCGGGAACATCCTCTGGTCCCCCCGGCTGGGCTTCAACTACGACCTGCACGGCGATCAGTCGACCTTGCTGCGCGGAGGCATCGGGATCTTCAGCGGGCGCCCGCCGTACGTGTGGGTGTCGAACGCATTCGGGAACACCGGTCGGGAGCAAGCGACGCTTACCTGCACGACGGCCGGCACCATCCCGGCGTTCAACCTCGACAGCACCTACAGTCAGTGCGCCGGCGGCGGTGCTGCTACGCAGCCGACGCCATCGATCGTGTATTTCGATCAGAACTTCAAGTTCCCGCAGAGCCTGAAGATCGCGCTCGGGGCGGATCACCGGCTCCCATGGGAGATGGTCGGGACGTTCGATTTCCTGTACACAAAGTCGATCAATCAGTTTTACATCAGCGACGTGAACCTTCAGGGAATCATCGGCGACTGGTCGGGAGAGGGGGGCCGACCGCTGTACGGCTCGGTGAGCACGGGCACAGGCACCGCCAGCTCGGCTACCGCAACGCCGACGCGCCGCACCCCGACCTCCGGAGCCGGCAGCTTCCGTGATGTGCTGCGCCACGAGAATCGAAGCGACGACCGTTCGTTCTCGTTCACCGCGCAAGTGCAGAAACGCTTCAGTCAGGGCCTCGAGTTCAACGTGGGCTACACGTACTCTCACACCGAAGACCTGTTCTCGCTCACGTCGAGCATCGCGAGCTCCAACTACCGGTTCACTACGCTCGACGGCACGATCGCGAACCGCAACCTCCGCACGTCGGCGTTCGACATCCCGCACAAGATCACTGCGAGCGGCACGATGAACATCAAGTGGGGTGTCCAGCTGTCCCTCATCTACATCGGCCAATCAGGGGGACCGTACACCTACGTCGTGTCGAACGACATCAACGGCGACGGGTTCGGCGGGAACGATCCGGTGTACGTCCCCCGCAACCGTGCTGACATCTCGATGGACGGCAACGGCAGCGCCAATGCGCAGACCGGGTTCGGCACCCCGGCGGGGCAGGACTCGGTGTACGCGACGCTGGACAACTACATCAACACGCAGGATTGTCTCAGTGAGCAGCGTGGCACGCTGTTGCGGCGCAACACCTGCCGGAACCCTTGGATGAACTTCTTGAATGCCCGGCTCGCGAAGGTCTTCAATACGGTTCGGGGCCAGCAGATCGAAGTCAGCGCCGACGTGTTCAATGTGTTGAAGCTGATCGGCAGCGATTGGGGGTTGATCCGCTCGACCACCAGCTTCGAGGAGGTGAACCTTCTCACCCGGACCGGCTTCGATGCGGTCAGCGGACGCGGGATCTACGCGCTGAGCTTGCCGCAGCGCGACAAGGTGAACACAGACTTGTCCCGCTGGAAGTTGCAGCTCGGCGTGAAGTACATGTTCTGAGTGAGCCGGCGGGGCCCGAGTGCCTTCGTCGTTCCCGCCTATGTCCGCGCCTTGCGCCACAACCACACCCCTGCCGCCCCGAACAGCAGATTCGGCACCCAGGCCGCGAACGTCGGCGGCAGCGCGCCACCCTGGCCCACCGCTTTTGACAGCTGAAACATCAGGAGATCCACGAAGGTCGTCGCGAGACACACGGCCACTCCCCAGGCCATGCCGCTCCGGGGCGTGGAGATCGCGAGCGGCGCCCCGAACAGCGCGACGATGATGCAGGCGAACGGCACCGACAGCTTGAGCGCTTGCTCGACGCGCAGCTTCCTCGTGTCCGAGCCGGAGCGGGCCAGCGCGTCCACGTACCGCCCCAGCTCCGCGTAGCGCATCTCGTCCGGCGCCTTGGGCTCGGCGAGCAAGGCGGTGGGCGTCTCGCGCAGCGTCGTGACCCGGAGGGAGTCGAACTTGAAGGTCGGCTCGCGGCCCGGG
>DASPXD010000274.1:0-1987 GCA_035637435.1 Gemmatimonadales bacterium | reverse complement strand
GGGGGCGCAGCGGCGACTTCCGGCTCGCGCCGTGCTCGGAATCGAGTCGTAGCAGGGCAGCAGATCGGGAATTTCTTGTCCGATCGGCACGCCCGCGATCGATAGGCGCGCGCGCGAGCCGTAGTTGCATTGGACAAGCACACCCACGATGTACCCGCCTCGGTCCGTCGGGAGCCGCCGCGATGCAGTCCCGATCCCGCCCTTGAACTGGTTGCAGATCATGCCTGTGCCGCCGCCCACGCTGCCCTCGGTGACTGGACCGCCGTGCGCGCTGTCGAGCGCGGCAAACGCATCCTGCTTGGTGAGGTGAAAACCGTTGATGTCGTTGAGCGCGCCGTCCCACGTCTCGGCGACGACGGGGAGCGACCAGTCGAATTCGAAGCCTTTGTGCACTAGCCATTCGATGACGGCGTCGCGCACGACCCCGACACTATGCGTGTTCGTGATCATGATGGGCCCGGCGAGGAAACCCGATTCCTCGAGCCAGGTGGTGCCGGTCATCTCACCGTTGCCGTTGAGTGTGAACCAGCCACCGAAGACGGGGTCACCGTTCGTCGGGCCGCGTGGGAAGATCGCGGTGACCCCGGTGCGGACCGGCCCTTGGCCGACGACCAGCTTCCCCTGCCCTCTGATGATTGTGCTGTGCCCAACCGTCACACCGGCGACGTCGGTGATGGCGTTGAGCGAGCCGGGTGTCCCGTCGAACGGCACGCCCAAGTCGCGGGCGCGGGGACGACCTTGCGCCGGGAGGAAGGAAGGGAGAAGGAGCAGCGCGAGCAACCATCGCATATCAGGTCACCAATGCATACGGAAGCAGGGCGTGCCGCATGTCGGCGGCCGTTTGCCAGCGCGCCTCGCGGGCCTTGGACAGGGCTTTCATCACGGTATCGCTCAGCGCGCGGGGCACGTCGCGCCGCAGCTTGCGCAGATCGGGTGGGGGCGCGTGCTGCTGCATGTCGAGCACCGCAGCCGCGCTCGCGGCGGCAAACGGGGGTCGGCCCGCGAGCGCTTCGAACAGGACGACGCCCAGGGAATAGATATCGGTCCGGCCGTCGATATCGGGCGAGCCGCCGGCCTGCTCGGGGCTCATGTATTCCTCCGTGCCCACGACGAAGCCGCTGCGGGTCACGCGGTCCTCGCCCGAGTGGGCGATCGCCCGCGCGATCCCAAAATCGACCAGGATCGCGCCGCCTCCCTCGGCCGACAGCACGATGTTGTCCGGCTTGATATCGCGATGCGCGAGACCCTTCTCGTGGGCGTGTCCCAGCGCGTCGAGGACCTCCGTGGCGGCGCGGACGGCGCGATCGATTGGGAGCATGCGCTCGCGGCGCAGCAATTGCCGCAGCGTCTCGCCGGCAAGGAACGGCATCACGAACCAGAGCAGGTAATCGGTTTCGCCGGAATCGAGCAGCGGCGCGATGTGCGGGTGGTCGAGCGTGGAGGCGTAGCGGATCTCACGCAGAAACCGATCGGCGGCGACCGAGACCGCGAGCTCGGGATGCAGCACCTTGATCGCGACCCTGCGGCCGTCTTTATCGAAGGCGCCGTAGAGCGTGGCATTGCCGCCGCGCCCGACCGCGGTGATGACGTTATAGCGGTCGCCCAGTGCCTGGCGGACCCGCCCGATCAGTTCCCGAGCCATCGCGGCTCAATAGGCGGCCCCGCAAGGCAAAAAGGAAGGGTGCGACGGTTTTATTGGGGGGGAAGTACTCGTGTCCAGTGGAGATTATCAAAGATGGCAAACCCAGAGCCCTTGCCCGCGAATCGCGCAGCCGCGATGCCGGTGCCCGTGACGCAGAGTCGCTGGGATGTCTGCTGCGTCGTGGATTCCGTCCGGCTCAGGACGTTGCCGTTGGCATCGAGTGCTTCGATGAACGCCGCGCCACCGGGCAGGAGGTTGTGAAACCCGGTCGGTGTCGCGTCGATGCACGCCTGGGCTGCGGGTACGATGAAGGTTGCTTTGATGGTGCCATACCCAAACTCGCTG
>DASPXD010000273.1:0-31354 GCA_035637435.1 Gemmatimonadales bacterium | reverse complement strand
GGGAGTGGAAGTTGTCCCTGGCGCGGGTGGATGGGGAGCTCCTCATCGTGCATTGGCGGAAGGCCGGCGCCGACTGGCTCCCGGTTGCCGCCATGAAACTGTGGTGGCGGGACAGAAAGGTGGTGCGGGTCCGGGACTACGTCCATGTGGACTATCTCCTGCGGTATTCTCATACCGAGGAGCCGTTGTCAGCGGCGCCAGAGAGCGGAGCGTAAGGCTTAATGCTGCTCTAGATCCGAGATCGGGTGCTCTCCTCGAGGCCCGCGAGCTCGACGGCCAGGCCAACTCTGAGGTCAGTGGATCGTGTTTCGCCCTGGTGCTGCTGTGCCGGAGATTGTGCCGGAGGGTGATTGCGAATGACTGCAAATGGCGTCCCTTCGTGCGGAAACCTGCGGAAAAAACAACGGCCCCGCATAGCGGGGCCGAGTTTGCAGACCTCTGCCTTACCACTTGGCTACGGCGCCAGGGGTTCAAAAGTCACCAAATGGGCCTGTTCCATCAAGTCTGCGGCGCGAGCCAGCACGCGCTGATCGTCCGCTGACAAGCGCGCGACGCCCCGCGCGAGTCGCGCGACGCGACGCGCGCGTCCCTTCTGCAGCAGCCGCTTCCCCGCTGCCGTCGCTTCGACCAACTGAACTCGGCCGTCGTCGCGATCGCCGACTCGCCGCACGAGGCCGCGCCGCTCCAATCCATCCACGAGGCGGGTGATGGTGGGCGGCCGCACCTGCTCTGCTTCCGCGAGGGCGCTCATGGTCACGGGTCCCCTGAACACGAGCACCGACAATACCGATGCCCGCGGGGCGGTTAGGCCCATGGCCTTGTCCTCGACCCGAAGCCGCCGCAGCAGGTGGATCGCCGCGGAGTGCACCCGGTCCGCGACGACCCGCGCTGGGGCTTGACGGGAGGATGTTTCCATAATTACTTAGCTAAAGCTAACTACTTCCCGCGGAGGAGCAATGGAGCTCGCCCAAGTCACCAACGTCGTCCACGACCTCGAACGCGCCGTCCGCTTCCACCGCGACACCCTGGGCCTGCCGCTCTTGTTTCAGGCGCCGCCGTCTCTGGCGTTCTTCCAGGTCGGCCCGGTGCGGCTCATGCTGTCGCCGCCCGAGAATGCCGAGCAGGATCACCCCGGGTCGTTTCTCTACTTTCGCGTGCAAGACATCGAGCAGCAGCATCGCACGCTCACGCAGCGCGGCGTCAAATTCGTGGACAAGCCGCACCGCGTGCACGAAGCGGCCGACTACGACCTATGGATGGCGTTCTTTCACGACCCCGACAACAACCCGATGGCGCTCATGGAGGAGAAGCCAAAGCGGAAGGCTTCCTGAACGACGACATCACCGCCGCGCCCGCGACGAGAATGTTCGCCACGATGATCGGCAGCGAATGGATCATCACGCCGTACAGCGCCCACAACAAGGCCGCTCCGCCCTGCACGCGCCGCAGCGACACCTGCTGTCTCGTGAAGTAGGACACGAGAAACACGGCGGTCGCGAGCCAACCGATCCAGTCGACGCTCATCGTCATCCTCTTAGAAGGAAAAGCCTTTGCGTAACGTGACCGCCCACGGCTTGCCGCGCACCTGCCCGAAGCGATACCCGAACGCCAGCTCGGCCGCTTCGCCGCGCACCGCGCGCGTCGGGCCGAAGCGGAACGAGAACCCGGCATCGCCGCCCTGCCGCGGCGCCTCGTCGCCATACCACGCACCGCCGTAATCGACGAACGGCGCGAGGCCGATCGCCAGCAATCCCAGCACGTCGTCCGCCACCAGGATCCGGTCCTCGAGCACGAACCAGGTCATGCGCGTGCCCGTGAAGTCGTGCACGCCGAACAGCCGCGGCCCGCGCTGCACGATCCACGGATCGAATTCCGCGCCCGGCTTCGGATGCGTCACGACGCCGCCCTCGGCGTGAGCGATCAGCGTATGGCCGCCGACGTTCTGACTCACGACGGTCAACTGCGCCTGCGTCCGCGTCGAGTCCAGGCCGTTGCCCGCGACTCGCAACAGCGCAAAGCCGCGGTTCCAGACGGCCGACGTCTGCCCGCTCACCTCGTAACCCACACCCCCTCGCACCCCGGGCTGCAGCACGATGCCGGCCCGAAACGTGGGCGACAGATCCACGTCCTCTCGCCGGGCGTACGAGTTGAAGTGCTCCAGGACGCGAAATCGCCCCGAACCGACGTCGATGCCGGCCCGCGCCGTCGTGAACACGGAGTACGGAACGCGCCCGGTCGTGCTGTCCGCGAAGTCCTCGCGGCGCCACTCCCAGCCGCCCCACAACCGCGTGTACCGGTGGCTCGTCGCGGACGCGGCGATGCCGCCGATCACGCCGATGCGCAACAAATGATGGCGCGTGCTGCCCTGCAGCACGTCGTCCCGAAAGCGCAGCACGCGCTCTTGGGCGAATTCACCGTACGTCTCCAGAGAATGCGGTGCCGCGGTCTCGTGAAACGGCAACCCCAGCGTCCATTCGCCGTGACGCCCGTCGGACAAGTCGGAGTGACGCAGGATGAGCAGCGTGCGTCGCCCGAAGAATTGCGAGTTGATGAATTCGAAATCGAGACGACGGCGATCGGGGTTCTTGCCGTAGATGAGCGACAGCTCCGTTGCCGTCCCGAGGAAATTGCGCTCCACGAGTCCGACACCCCAGGTCTTGTCGCCGCCGACGCTGGAAAAGCTCGCCTGCGGCTGCGTGCTCCAACCATCGGCCGTGACGGCACGCAGCGCGAGTCTGCCGCCCGGCGCGGCACGCACGGTATCCACGCGCACCGCGCGAAACACCCCCAGGGTACGCAGCGCGCGTTCGCTCTCCGCCATCCGCGCCGAATCGAAGGGGTCACCGCGATTCAGCAGCAGCCGCCGCTTGATCACCCACGGGCGGGTCCGCATGTGCAGCCGATTCGCCAGGTGCGACACCCAATCCGGGGCGACGTCTTCATGATCGAAAATGTTGCGATTCTCGATGATGATGGTGTCGATCGTCTGGACGGGCGGGTGAGAGTCAGACTGGGCGGTTAGGCGGTTAAGCGGTTGAGCGGTTAGCAACGCAACCACCCCAACCGCCAAACCGCCGAACCGCCCAACCGCCATCAGGGACGGACTCCGTGGATTCGTTGCCGCAACCGATAGGTGGCGTGCCTGGTTGAGTCGTTCCACGCGGTGAAATAAAGCGTCGCGTCGATGCGCCCGGCGAGCTGCCGTGATCCCCGCGTCTGCATTACGTAGCTCCCGCGCACCGAGTCCGGCCGGAGCGGCCGGCACAGGCACGTCACCGTCGCGTAGGCGGGAATCGAGTCGCCGAGTGCGTACGGATGATTTGCCGACAGGCGACGCGCGTCGCCGAGATCCAGGGCGACAGTCAGGGAGTACTCGTCGCCCTCGGCTTCACTGGGATTGAAGTCGAAGCGCGCCAGCACCACGTCGTGGCGCTCGACGACGTTCGTGTCGACCTCGAGGCGCACCAGCGTGTAGCGGGGATCGGGCCGGACGCTGATCCGGCCATGCTGCTCCCACCGCCCCGCCTGTTGCACGCCCTGCGTGTCGCCCGGACGCGGCAGGATGTCGCACGCCGAGGCAACCCCGGCGATCAGGGCCAACGTGTGAAGCGCTGTCATCAGGTAACGTCAAAAGATATACGCCACGCCCAGCGCGATGCTGACTTGATCCTTCTTGCCGTTGAACGCCGCCAGCGTGGATCGATCGTACCTGATCTCGGGCCGGACGACAGCATCCGGCCACGCGCGGATGTTCAACGTGGCGGTGCCGCTCCCGATCTTGTGCCCGGTGTTCGCCGGAAAGCCCAACGACCCGCTGGTACGCGCGCCGTTCTCGTCATTCACATAGTCGCCCCGCAACGCCAGACCGACCGCTGTGCTGACATGGTACGTGACCCAACCACCCAGCGCCCACCACTGCGCGTCCTGCGCGGGGTCCGGCAGGGCCGGGTTCGCGTGCTCGCGACCGTAGTCACCCTGAACCCACAGCTGCGCCCTGCCGAGCTTCCGCCAGACCAGGGTCTCGACGCCGTAGCGATTCGCCGTGTTGTCGCCGGGCTGCTCCGGACCCCAGAACCCGACGACGCCGATCGCGGTGAGCGTATCGGGGGAGATCCCCACACGCCCCATCAGCGACTTGCGGTTGTTGTTGTCCGAAACCTGGTCCCAACCGTTGATCACCCGCAGCTGCACGTCCAAGTGCCGATTGAGCTTCGTTTCGACGCTCACACCCACGCCGGTGAAGTTCTCGACGTAGATGAACTGGTTGCCCTGCGACCAGTTGGGGTTCGCGACGGTCTCGATCACTTCCAGACCCAGGAGGGTCGGAATGCGCCCCGCCTTGAACTGCACGCCGCTCCCATTCGCGGTTGGGAGGTTGAGGGTGACGTAGAGGTGCGGGATATCGCCCTGGGTGCCGAGGTCCAGCGCGCCTCCCCCCGCCTTGATGACGGTTGCGTTCTGGCCGAACAGGGCCTCGACGTGGAACCCGGCGCTCCGCTTCGCGGGGTCATACGGCTTGTCCAACACGACCCCGAGCGCGTTCAGAGTGAAGCGGTTTTGCAGGCGGTCGTACAGCCGCCCCACGATGAGCGTGTCCCCGCTGCTGTGCCGGGAATAGGCGTAGGACGCCTCGGCGAAACCAGTGAGCTTCAGCGCGTCGGTCGATGCGTTGCCCTGCGCTGCCAAGAATTCCGGCACCAGCAACAGACCTGCAAGCGTGACGGGACGCATCAGATCGCCTCCGGCTGGGGCTCGAAGGCCGTTTCCGCGGGCACCGTCACAGACTCGCTCAAGATCACCACCGTCGAAGGTTCCGGCGTGTTGGGGTAACCCTCCACACCCATCTCCGGCACGTCGAGACCGAGCTCCTCAACTTCAGGCGAAACGCGATGGCCGCCGACCACGAGGCCGGTGACCTTGTAGGCGCCGTACGCCATGGCGCCGACGGCCACGAAATTGGCCACGCCGCCCACCAGCTGGGCGAGGAGCTGCGACGCGTCGCCGTAGAACAATCCGCGCACCGCGCCGTCGACGCCGTTCCAGCCGGCCCCATACGTGCCGTCCGCCAAGAGGCCGACCGACAGAATCCCCCACAGGCCGCACACCCCGTGCACCGAGATGGCGCCCACGGGATCGTCGATCTTCAGCGAACGCTCGATGAAAAGCACCGCCGCGCACACCAGCACTCCCGCCACACCGCCGATCAGGACGGCGGATGGGGCCGTGACGAAGGCGCACGGCGCCGTGATCGCCACCAGTCCGGCCAGCGTCCCGTTCGCGAGCATCGAGGGATCGGGCTTGCCGTATTTGCGCCACACGTAGAGCATCGCTGTGATCCCTCCCGCCGCCCCAGCCAGCATCGTGTTCGTCGCGATGACCCCGATGCGCAGGTCAGAGCCCGCCAGCGTCGAGCCGGCGTTGAACCCGAACCATCCAAAGGCAAGGATGAACGTGCCGACCAATGCCATCGGGATGTTGTGGCCCGGGATCGCGTTTGCCGTTCCGTTGGCGTTGTACTTCCCGCGCCGCGGGCCCAGCAGGATCGCGGTGATGAACGCCATAACACCGCCCGTCATGTGCACCACGGACGATCCCGCGAAGTCGACGTGGCCGTGACCGAGCCCGAGGTTCTTGCCGAGCATGGCGAGCCAGCCGCCGCCCCACGTCCAGTTGGCGTAGATCGGATAAATGAAGGCGCCGACGAACACGCTGAACACGGCGAACGCGACGAACCTCCACCGCTCGGCCAGCGCTCCTGTCGGGATCGTGGCCGCCGTGTCCATGAATACCATCTGGAACAGGAAGTAGGCGAAGACCGGTGCGGTGTAGGCGACGCCGGTGAGGAAGAACCCGGTTCCTCCGAACAGGCCCCACGACTTCCCACCGATCGTTACCGAGACTTCATGCGACAGTTGATTGTAGCCGCCCAGCGTGCTTAGCGGTCCCACGCCGCCCGCCTGCAGCGCGAAGCCCACCGCCCAGTAGGCCAACATCGCGATACCGTACACCATGAAGTTCATCGTCATGGTGTGCGCGGCATTCTTCGCGCGCGTGAAGCCGGTTTCGACCAGCGCGAAGCCGGTCTGCATGAACATCACGAGGAAACCGGCGACCAGCGTCCAGACGAAGTTGATGGCAACGGTGTTGGCGTCCATGTCCCCCTCAGTTGTTCGTGGTGTCAGTGGGTTGGTGCATAATATGCACATTTTTGCGTACACTGTGCAACACAGCCGGCACAAAGCCAGCACGATTGTATGTCAATTCATGCACTATATGCACGAATGTGCATACACTATGCCAGCAGGGGAAGGGGTGCAGATTGGTGGGGAAAGGGGAGAGGGGGTGCGACGTTCAGTACTGGGCCAGGTAGCGTTCCACCTCCCATTCGCTCACGCGGCCGATGTATTCCTGCCATTCCTCGCGCTTGGCTTCGACGAACCGCTCGTAGATGTGCGGGCCCAAGGCGTCACGGACGACGTCGTCCCGCTCGAGCATGTCCAACGCCTCGTGGAGGTCGCGCGGCAGCTCATCGATCCGATATTTGCGCCGCTCGCGGAAGCTCATCTCGAAGATGTTCTTGTTCACGGGATCGGGCGGGGTGAGCTTGCGCTCGACGCCGTCCAGCCCGGCCGCCAGCTGTACCGCCAGGGCCAGATACGGGTTCGCCGACGGATCTGGCATGCGCAGCTCGCAGCGGGTGCCGATGCCGCGGCGGTCGGGGATGCGCACCAGCGGAGACCGGTTGCGCATCGACCACGCCACGTTGGTGGGGGCCTCGTAGCCCGGGACGAGGCGCTTGTAGCTGTTCACCAGCGGATTCGTCACCGCGCTGAAGCCGCGAGCGTGCTCCAGCAGCCCCGCGATATAGTTCAGCGCTACCGAAGAGAGCTCCCACTTCGCCTTGGGATCGTGGAACGCGTTCGCCCCCTTCCGGAACAGCGATTGGTGAGTGTGCATCCCCGAGCCGTTTTGGCCGAAGATCGGCTTGGGCATGAACGTCGCCAGGAACCCGTGGCGGTAGGCGACGTTGCGCACGATGAATCGGAAGGTGGCGAGGTTGTCGGCCGTCGCGAGTGCCTCGGCGTAGCGGAAGTCGATCTCGTGCTGCCCCGGCGCCACCTCGTGGTGCCCCGCTTCGACCTCGAACCCCATCGAGACGAGATCCTTCACGATCAAGCGGCGAATCTCCTCGGCGCGATCGACCGGCGTCTGGTCGAAGTAGCCGCCGTGGTCGTGCGTCACCGTGGTCGGCTCACCGTCCGCATCCAACTGGAAGATGAAGAACTCGGCCTCCACACCGGCCATCATCTCGTAGCCGAGGGCCTTCGCCTTGGCGATCTGGCGCTGCAGCGCCTGGCGCGTGCAGCCGGCGAAGGCCGAGCCGTCCGGATTGTAGATGTCGCAGATCACCCGGGCGGCCTTGCCGGCCGCGTCACCGTTGGGCAACACGCGGAACGTGTCCAGATCGGGCCGCAGCACCATGTCCGATTCCTCGATTCGGACGAAGCCTTCGATCGACGAGCCGTCGAACATGATGTCCCCCTCGAGCGCCTTTTCGAACTGGCTCTCGGGCACCTCGACATTCTTATTGACGCCCAGGATGTCGGTGAACTGCAGGAGCAGGGAGCTGACCTCTTGCTTCTTGGCGGCCTCTAAGATCTCACGTTTTGTTGTCATGGTTGGTGAGGACGGTAAGAGACGGTAAGGGACGGTAAGAGAGTGTTTCCCTTACCGTCCCTTACCGTCCTTTACCGTCCCTTACCGTCCTTCAGTTCACGCGTCGTAATACAGGAAGAACTCGTAGGGATGCGGCCGCAACGCGACCGCGTCGACATCCTTGGCCCGCTTCATCGCGAGCCAGACGTCGATGAGATCCTGCGTGAAGACCCCGCCCTCGAGCAGGAACGCGTGATCGGCTTCCAGCGCCGCTAACGATTCCTGCAGGCTTCCCGGCGTGTTCTTCACGTGCTTGCGCTCGGCCGGCTCGAGCTCGTACAGGTCCACGTCCATCGGCTTCGGCGGCTCGATCTTGTTCTTGATCCCGTCGAGACCCGCCATGAGCAGCGCCGCGAACGTGAGGTACGGGTTGGCCGACGGATCGGGCGCCCGGAACTCGAGCCGCTTGGCCTTCGGCGACGTCGAATACATCGGTATGCGGCAGATCGCAGAGCGGTTGCGCTGCGAGTAGATCAGGTTGATCGGCGCTTCATAGCCCGGCACCAGACGCCGGTAGCTGTTGGTCGTCGGGGCCGCAAAGGCGAGCAGCGCCGCCGCATGCTTGATGAGCCCGCCGATGTACCAGCGCGCGGACTCGGAGATCAACGCGTAGCCATCCTTGTCGAAGAACAGGTTGTTGGTGCCGTTCCACAGGCTCATGTGGACGTGCATCCCCGAGCCGTTGTCGCCGAACATCGGCTTGGGCATGAACGTCGCCGTGTAGCCGTTCTGGGCGCACACGTTTTTGACGATGTACTTGTACATCATGATCTGATCGGCCATGCGGGTCAGCGTGCTGTAACGCATGTCGATCTCGGTCTGGCCCGCCGTCCCCACCTCATGGTGGTGGACTTCCACTTCGATGCCCGACGCGATCATCGCCAGCATGATCTTGGAGCGGAGGTCCTGCAGACGATCGGTCGGCGGCACCGGGAAATAGCCTTCTTTGTGGCGCGGGCGGTGGCCGAGGTTGGCCGTGCCGTTCGCGCCGCTGTTCCAGATGCCCTCTTCGGAATCGATGTGGTAGTAACCTTCGTGCGCGTTCTGGTCGAAGCGCACGGAATTGAAGATGTAGAACTCCGCCTCGGGACCGAAATACGCCGTCGTGGCGACGCCGCTTTTCTTCAAAAACGCTTCGGCCTTACGCGCCACATAGCGCGGATCGCGGGAGTAATGCTCGCGAGTGATCGGATCCACGACATCGCAGGTGAGCGAGAGCGTCGGGACCTGCAGGCACGGATCGACGAACGCGCTGGCCGGATCCGGCAGGAGCAGCATGTCGCTCTCGTTGATTGCCTGAAAGCCGCGGATCGACGAGCCGTCAAATCCCAAACCGTCGGTGAACGTGTCTTCCTCGAGCTCCTTCAAGGGAATCGAGAAATGCTGCCAGGTGCCGGGCAGATCGGTGAAGCGCACGTCCACGATCTGCACTCCTGCTTCCTTGGCGCGGCGGATCACATCCGCCGGCGACGTACCGGTGGAGGCTTTCGCACCGGCGCCGACGGTCGGTTCCAGCGTTGCTGTCATTGAATGGGATCTCCTTCCCGAGTCGATGAGACGCTTTGCAAGCGGCGGGCCATATGGGAAGGTAGAGGGCCTACGGCGGGGTGTCAAGAAATCCGTGCACGAATTGCAATAAAAAACGGCTATTCGGCGATTGGGGATGTGGAAATGTGCAAACTGCACCCGAATGTGCAGCAAATGCGCTACAGCGCTTCCACGAAGTGCAACAGCTCCACGGCCGAAAACTCCCCGAACCGCTCCTGAATATCCTTCTCCTTCCATTCGAGGAAAATCCAGCCGGTAACCTTGTGGAGCTGACCGCTCACGAAGTGGATGCGGCCCCGGACCGCGCCCAGCGACGCATCAGGCTGGCCCTCGAGGTAGACGTCCCAGCGCTGCTCGCCGCGCTTCAACTCCCCCATGTGCTTGCCGTATTCGGTGCTCGCCATGGGCCCCTACTCTACCGGCTTTCGTGCGGGTCGCTAGCCCGGGTTACATTCCCCCCACCTATGACCTGTCATGCCTGCGGTGCGCAGCTCGCAGCCACTGCGCGGTTCTGCCACAAGTGCGGCGCCGCGATCGCCACTGCGCACGCTACGGGGTGGCGTGCCGGCTTTCCCTGGGCCCTGGCCGGCGCCGCGTTGGGCGCGCTCGTGACGGTAGTCGCCATGCGAGGAGCCGGGAGCCGGGAGCCGGGAGCGGCGCCCGCTGCTCCCCGCTCCCCGCTCACCGCTCCCGACATCAGTCAGATGTCCCCCGAAGAACGAGCCAACCGGCTGTTCAACCGCGTCATGATCCTGGCGGAGGCCGGCAAAGGCGACAGCGTCAGCTTCTTTCTGCCGATGGCGTTGGGGGCCTACTCACAGCTGCCGGCCTTGGGCGCTGATGCGCGCTACCATGTCGGCCTGCTCCAGCTTGCCGGTGGGGACGCGGCCGCCGCACTCGCCCAGGCCGACACGATCCGGCAATCAATCCCCACGCATCTCTTCATTTATATCCTGCGCGCCCACGCCTACCAGCAGCAGGGCAACACGGTGCAGGAGCGGCGCGCCTACGCGGACTTCCTGCGCAACGAGCCGGGGGAGATGGCCAAGCAGCGACCCGAGTATGCGCAGGATGCACACCTCGATGCCTTGACGAGTTTCAAAGCGGAAGCAGGCCGCGTCCTCGGGGCTCGCCCCACCTCGTGATCACCCGTCCCTCTTCCCCCGTCCCCCTTCCCCGTCTCATCCATGTCGCGCACAGTCCCGATGCCGACGACGCGTTCATGTTCTGGGCGATGGCGGAAGGAAAGATCGACACGGCGGGCCGTCGCTACGTCCATGAGCTGGGCGACATCGAAAGCCTGAACCGGCGCGCGCTCGCGGGAGAGTTGGAGGTCACCGCCGTGTCGGTGCACGCGTACGCCTATCTCGCGGACCGTTACGCGCTGCTCGCGCATGGTGCCAGCATCGGCGACCGCTATGGCCCGCGCATCGTCGCCCGAGAGCCGGCACCCGCCGACCCGCGTGCAGACCTGGCGGGGCGTGTCGTCGCCGTTCCCGGAGAGTTGACGACCGCGTTCCTGACGCTGCGGCTCTATCAGCCGGCCGCGCGGCACGTCGTGGTCCCGTTCGATCAGATCGAGGATTTTGTCGCGGCGGGAAACGCCGATGCGGGCCTGCTCATTCACGAAGGGCAGCTCACCTTCGCCGACCGCGGGCTACATCTCTGGGCGGACATGGGAGAATGGTGGCATCACGAGACGAGGCTCCCGCTGCCGCTCGGCGGAAATGTGGTGCGGCGCGATCTGGGTGACGACCTGATGCGTGCGATCGCGCGCGACCTGAAGGCGAGCATCGAATACGGGCTCGCTCATCGCGCGGAGGCGTTGCGGCACGCGCAGAGGTTCAGCCGCGGACTGGACGCCGCCCGCACGGACCGGTTCGTAGGGATGTACGTGAACGCCTACACGGTCGATTACGGTGCGCTGGGGCGGCGCGCCGTGACGGAATTGCTGGCGCGCGCCCATACGGCACGCCTCATTCCGGCTCCCGTAGACCTGGCGTTCGTCGCAGCCGATTCCTAGTTTGGCCTTGGCTTCACAAGGAGTATCGGGTTGACCGCTCATGCGGGAGTCGTCACCGTCCTCGTGGTCGATGACGAAGAGCCGATCCGGAACGCGCTGCGGAAATACCTGAAGCAGCAGCAGTTCGAGGTTTTTGCGGCAAGCTCCGCTGACGAGGCGCTCCAGCAGCTGCGCCTCCACAAGGTAGCGCTGATGCTCTCGGATATCCGCATGCCCGGCACCAGCGGCGTCGACCTCGTGCCGCAGGCGCTCGAAATCGAGCCGGATCTCGCGATCCTCATGCTCACCGCGGTCAACGACGCGACCAGCGCGGCACTCTGCATGCAGCGCGGCGCGATGGATTACCTCACCAAGCCGATCGAGCTGGCGGACCTGGGGCGCGCCGTGCACCGGGCCCTCAAGCGCCGCGAAATGCTGCTCGAGAATCGGCATTTGAATCAATGGCTCAAAGAGGAAGTGACCACGCGGACCGCGGAGCTGCAGCGCGAGCGGCACCGGTTGGAGCGCGTCTCGACGGCGACGCTGGAGGCGCTCGTCAACGCGCTCGAAGCCAAGGATCCCTATCTGCGCGGCCATTCCGCCCGCGTGGCCGATTTCTCAGCGAACATCGCCACGGAAATGGGCCTGGATGAGGAAGAGGTGGACCGCATCCGCATGGCGGGCCGGCTCCACGATTTGGGTAAGATCGGCACCCGGGAAGCCGTCGTTAATAAGGAAGGGCCGCTCACCGCCGACGAGTTCGAGCACGTGAAGCAGCACGTCATCATCGGCGCGCAGATTCTCGCGCCGCTCGTGCATCTCGGCGACGTCGTCTCGATGGTCAAAAGCCACCACGAGCGGTTCGACGGCTCCGGTTATCCCGATGGCTTGCGTGGCGAGGAGGTCCCCCTCGGCGGCCGCGTGATAGCGGCGGCAGAAGTGTACGACGCCCTCACGACCGCCCGGCCTTATCAGGAGAAGATGACCCCCGAACAAGCGGTCGAGCGGATGGCGGATTTGTCCGGCACGGTGCTCGACCCGCGCGTCTACGAGGCGCTGGTGCGGCTCGTAGGACGGCGGCAGACGCTCGTCTTTCTCGACGAGGACGCGGGGCCGGCCTTATAGAAAAGACCAAACCCCGGGGCTGAAAGCTCCCCGGGGTTGGCGGTCGGGCGAAGTGGCCGTCACACTTCGGCCGCGACTCTTCCCTGTTTCGTACGGTTAGATGCTTAGAAGGGTTACAGGGTTGCATCTACCAGCGCTTCACTCTTCCTACGCGCGACGTCGTGATCGTTTCGACTTGGGACCCACGACGGAGCACGATCTTCGTATTCGAGGCGCCCCAGCCGATTCCGTTAGGTCCGAAGATGACAATGGGATTGGAAACCTCGAGTGTGACGCCGTAGCTCGCCGGCCCCGGCGTTTTCCACCACGGAGTCCAGCCGCCTGTTTCGAAACGATCGATGCGGAGCGTGTCGCTGCTGAACGTGATGCGGGCGCGGGTCGCGTAGGCGATGGCGCGGTGTTGCGTGACGGCCAGTGCAGTCGTCACGTCGCGGGCGGCGCGCTCGGTCGCCATCCAATCCATGAGGCGCGCCGCGCGCGGCAGCGAGAACGCCATGAGCGCCGCCGCGATGCAGATCACGACCATGAGCTCGAGTAGGGTAAACCCTAGAGCAAACCCCTTGGACATGCGCCGTTTATACGATCGGCGCCGGCCGGCGCATCACCGGAAAAACCCGGCGAAAAGCCCGAAAACGCGCCATTTGCGGGCTAACGCGCCGCGATTACGCGCGCTATGTTGGTGTGCGTGATGGTCTTGCCGTTCGGCATAACGGGTGCAAATGCGGGTTCGCGATGAGCACTAGCACGTCGTCGCGGCCTACCGGACTCCCCCATGCCGTTTTTCTGCAGCGGGTGACCGATGAGCCAGCCACCTCTCCCGAGGTGCGTCTGGGTCAAGGGGCGTTTCTGACACTGCGGTTTGTCGATCTGCTCACGCCCGATCGCGAGCCTCCTACTCCCGATGTATTCCGCTATCAGTGGGCGGCGACTGAGCGCTATTGCGCCGAGTTGGCCGGCGAAGGAACCGAGGCTTCGCATCTGAGCTGCATCGTACGGGCGGCGGGCGAGGCGCATCGGACCGGGCAGTTCGAGTTGATTGCGCCGACGCTTTTCGCCTACGCGCTGTACCTCGAACACGAGTCGCACTTGGAGGAGGCAGAAGACGTTCTTCAAACGATGATCAACGTGGGAAACGGCCGGCTGCGAACAACCGATACTGTTTCCGCGTGGCTGCGGATGGGGCGTGTCCGACGCATGCAAACGGATTTTGAACGGGCCTTAGCGGCCTATGCAGAAGCAGGTCGCATCGCGGCATCAGTGGGTGATCGTCAGTCGGTTCTACTCAGCCGCGTCGGGGAGTGCAACGTCATCCACTTCCGTGGCAATCTCGCCGAAGCCGAGCAAGCATGGCGCGCAGTCTTGGCTGACGCCCGCGCAACCACCTTCCGGATAGTACAAGCTCACGCAGAACATGGTCTTGGTAACGTGCTCGTGCGGCGCGGACGAGCTCATGAGGGCGCGCCGCATCTGTGGGGTGCCTTTGAGCTACACGAGGATGACTCATCTCAGTCGCGCGCCCTTGGTGACCTCGCTTTAGCGCTGCTGTCTCTTGGAGACGTAAGCGCCGCAGAGCGGGCGTTGAACCACGTGGTTCGTCGAGGAGGCTCGGCGGAACTCGTGACAAACGCTGTTATCGAGCTAATGCACTGTGCTTCATTCCGGCGCGATCGGGTGACATTCGAGCGTTGGCGGGAACAGGCACTTGAAGGCCTAGATTCCGCCCTACCCAATATTCGGGCGGATTATCATCTCAAAGTCGGCATTGGCTTCGCCCGTTTCGGGAATTACAGACGCGCGGAGTCGGAACTTCAGCGGGCACTCGAAGTCGCCACAGCCAATGACCTGCATGAGATGACGTTCCGAGTAGAGCGGATCCAGGCCGGGCTGGACATGTGTGCGGCTCAAGACGAAGCGGAGAACGTCGTTGTTGACTTCGCGTCTCACGCCGAGGCGCTCAGGGAGGTTTCCGCCTCCCTGGCGTCACTCGGTGCGTGATGTAGAGCGAACGGCTATCGACACACCGCGGGATTGTTTTGATCGCACGTCAGCTCGCTCGGACCGGACGCATCGGCACAGGCGGCAGCGGTGAGCGCGAACGACACGAGGACCAAGGCTAGGGCGAAGCGAATGCGACGTGACATAAAGGCCTCCACAGTCGAGTTGGATGGGGACTCGCAAGCACAGCCAACTTGAGTGTTGGAGCCCGCCGCGTTTAGGGCATTTTTGCGGCATCGTAGGGCGTTTTTGCGGCAATTAGGGATTTCTGCGGAGGATATGTAGGGGAATGCTGGTACTCGCGGCAGTCTCGGACATCCAATATCAGAACCTGCGCGGCGCCGTCGCGCCGCGCTTCACCTTGGCGCGCGCCACGACCTGGGACGACGCGCTCGAGACGATCCGCGTCCGGCCCGTCGAAATCGCCGTCGTCGACCCGATGCTGGGCGGGGCGCGCGGCCAGGAAGTCGAGCGGCTACGGGTGCTGTTCCCCTCGCTGCCGTTGATCCTGTACACGCCAATGATGACTCCCGAGCTGGCTCCCGTGCTGCTCGCGATGGGGAAGTGCGGCATCAGTCAGGTCGTGTTGAGCCGCACCGAGGACCATCCGGACCGCCTGCGCGACCTGCTGTCCCAAGAATCGCTCCACGCCGCGTCACACCGCTTGCTCGATCAACTCACCGAGGCTCTTGCGCCGCTGCCGCCCGAGCTGCGCTGGGTGTTGGAAGACGCGATGCGCAGCCCCGGCGCCGTGCAGACGATCCAACAGGTCGCGGCGCGGGCGCGGGTGGACCGCGGCACGTGCGCGCGCTGGTTTACGCGCGCCGGCCTGCCGAGCCCGCGGGACATCCTCGCGGCGGCGCGCGTGCTCTACGCGCACCGTCTGCTGCAGGATCCGGGCTTCACGATCGAGGACATCGCCAAGCGGCTGGGGTACGCGCAGGCCAAGACGCTGCAGCAGCATGCGCGCAAATACCTCGGCCTCACCGCCGGGGAAATGCGGCTCTCGCTCACCGCCGACGAAGCGACGGCACGCATCGTCCAGGGATTCCTGACGCCCGCGCGCCAGGCAGCGGTCAACGCCTCATGATGACCTCGCCGCCGCGCAAGCCGGCATCCGTTCTGATCGTCGACGACGAGGCCGGGCTGCGGCGCGTGCTCGAGCGGTACCTCGAGCGTCATGGTTATCGCGTGCTCAGCGCCGGCACCGCCGAATCCGCCTACGAGATTCTCTCGAGCGAGGAAGCGGACGCGCTGTTGCTCGACATTCATCTGCCCACCATGTCGGGCCTCGCGCTCTATCTGGCGATCATCCATCGCTGGCCGGCGCTCGAGGGCCATATCGCAATCATGACGGGTGATGCCGAGGCGGAAGAAGTGCGCACCTGGCTCGACCACCACCACTGCACCGTCATTCGGAAGCCGTTCAACCTGCAGCAAGTCGCGGACTGGGTCGCGTCGGTGTTGCAGAGCGACCGCGCGTCCGGCGCCATGGACGCATGACGACCGTTGCACACGCCGACCCCCTGCACGTGCTGCGGGAATACCGGAACCTCGCGCCCTGGAACCTGCGTGACCTGTCCGTCGTGGTGGGAGCGGTTCTCGACGCGTCGGCGGTAACGCCCATCAATGCCGCGGCACGCGCTGCGCCGAGCGAACGGACCATACGCTTTTACGTGACACGCGGCCTGGTGAGCCCGCCGGAAGGACGGGGGACTGCCGCGACGTACTCGTACCGGCACTTCCTGCAGCTGCTGGCGATCAAGCTGCGACAAATGGAAGGCGCGACCCTCGCCGCAATCACCAAAGACATGCACGACCAGACGGGCGATGTGCTGGAGCGGCGCTGCGCCCAGGTGCTCGGCACGTCGCTCCCGACGCCCGATCACCTGCCCCTCAAAGGCGCGGAAGGCATGCCGCGCGGCCGCTCGGGCCGCGCACTCACCGCCTGGTTGACGCGCGACGCCGGCAAGGAAACCACGGGACCCACCACCTGGCGCCGCATCCCCGTGACGCGCGGCGTGGAACTGCACGTCGACGCCGATCATCCGCTGGCGCGGCTCGGCGCGGAGGACCAGGCGTTGGCCGAGACGCTGCGCCAGGCGATCGCGAAACTCCTGCCGCACAGCCCGTAATACTCTGGTACGGGCGCAGCAGCTGCGCCCCTCCATCTCACCGGGAGACGAAACATGTGGGTGCTGCTGATCCTGGTCATCGTCGTGGTTCTGTGGATGGTCGCCGCGTATAACGGTCTCATCTCACTCAAGAACCAGACGGTCAACGCCTTCAAGCAGATCGATGTGCAACTCAAGCGCCGCCACGATCTGATTCCCAATCTCGTCAACGCCGTCAAAGGCGCGATGGACTTCGAGCGCTCGACACTGGAAGCGGTGATCCAGGCGCGCAATCAGGCGGTCAAGGTAAACGCGTCTGGGGGGGGCCCAGAAGCAATCAAACAGGTCAGCCAGGCGGAGAACGCGCTCTCGGGCGCCTTGTCCCGGCTGCTGGTGACGGTGGAGCGCTATCCGCAGCTCAAAGCGACCGGCAACATCGGCCAGCTGCAGGAGGAGCTCAGCTCCACCGAGAACCGCATCGCGTTCGCGCGGCAGCTCTACAACGACACCGCCACCCAGTACAACACGAAGCAGCAGCAATTTCCCACGACGCTGGTCGCCGGCCTGGCGCACGCGGAACGGACGGACCTGTGGGAGATCGAAGATCAAGCGGAACGCGCGGTACCGCAGGTTGACCTCTCCCGACGGTAATCTCTTTCAACAACAGGAAGCCAATCGCCGGCGCACGACGTGGCTGGTGATTGGCTTCGTGCTGTTTTTCGCCTGGCTCGGCTTCGGCGGCGACTACATCTGGGCGCTGCAAGGTCATCACCCGTTCCCGTGGGTCGGCGTGATCCTGACGACGGTGGCGATCATCGGGGTCTGGTACGCGTACAAGACCGGACCCGAGAAGGTGCTGTGGGCAACGGGCGCCCGTGAACTGATCGATCCGCAGACCGACGCGGAACGCCAGGTGGCGAACGTCGTGGACGAGATGGCGATCGCCGCCGGCGTGCCGCGCCCGCGGGTCTGGCTCGTCCCGGACGACGATCCCAACGCATTCGCGACGGGCACCGGCCCCGGGAATTCGCATATCGCCGTGACGAACGGCCTGCTGAGAATCTGCAACCGGGATGAGCTGCAGGCCGTGATCGGCCATGAGCTGGGTCACGTCAAGAATCTCGATGTCCGGCTCATGACGACACTCGCCGCGCTGGTCGGTGCCGTGCTGTTGGTGCGCGACGGCATGGGCCGGATGATGGGCGGCGGCCTGGGCCGGACCGGAGGAGGGGGAGGGGGAGGAGGACGAAGGGGCAAGAACGCCGGGCCATTGGTCGCGGTTCTGCTGGCGCTGTGGGTGATCTCCTGGATCATCGCCCCGCTCGTCACGCAGCTCCTCGCGTTGGCGGTGAGCCGGCGGCGCGAGTACCTCGCGGACGCCATGAGCGCGCAGTTCACGCGCAATCCGCTCGCGCTGGCCAGCGCGCTCGCGAAGATCGAGTCGGCGGCGGCGCCCACCGTGTCGATCAAGCGGGGCGCGGCTCATCTGTGCATCGCCGATCCGCTGGGCCGGCGGCTCACCAACCACGAAGGCTGGCTCGCCGACAGGCTCGCGACGCACCCACCGATGAGCATGCGGATTTCGCGGCTCAAAGGGATGGGCTACGCCGAGCTCAAGAAGGAGGAGGCTCATTCACGAGTTCCGCGCGCGGCTGAGCCGCTATAAGAAGCAGGAGCCACGCCTCGCGCGGCGGGCGCTCGCCGCTGATCCCGCGATCACGGCCGCCGTGCAGGCGCATATGGCGGAGCACGCCCTCTCCGAGAAGGCGGTACGGCGACAGGTCCGGAAATACCTCGACGAGATCATCCCGCACTTCAACGTCCTGTCGTACTACAAGCTCGGCTACAACCTCGCCAAGATCGTCGTCAACCTGCTGTACAAAGTGAGCGTGGATTATCAGGACGAGCAGGCGCTGGAGCAAATCCCCAAGCGCGACGTCGTCGTCTACCTGATGAACCACCGCTCCAACGCCGACTACGTCGTCGTGGCGTACGTGCTCGCCCGCGGCGTGCACGTGAGTTACGCCGTGGGCGAGTGGGCGCGGGCCTGGCCGCTCGAGTACGTGTTCAAGTCGTTCGGCGCGTACTTCGTTCGGCGCCGCTTCCGCGAGCCGCTGTACCACACCGTGCTGGAGCGGTACGTGCAGCTCATCACGCGCAACGGCGTCACGCAGGGCATCTTCCCGGAAGGCGGCTTGTCGCGGGACGGCAAGCTTCGTCCCCCGAAGCTCGGCCTGCTCGACTACATCTGCCGTACGATGACGGATCCGGCATTCGACCGCGATATCTGGTTCGTGCCGGTCGCGCTGAATTACGACCGGGTCCTCGAGGATCGCTCCCTGATCCGGGAGCTGATCGCCGCGGGAGACCGGCCGAGCCGGCTGTCACAGCTCGGCACGGTCGTGTCGTATCTCGCCAGCAATACCCTGCGCCTGCTGACCGGCCGGCTCAAGCGGTACGGCCGCGTGGCGGTCAACTTTGGGACGCCGCAGTCGCTGCGCGCCTGGCTCGAGACCGCCCCGCGGAACGCGCTCGCACTCCCGAAAGAGCAGCGCCTCGCCGAGCTGGAGCGCCTGGGGCGTGAGATGCTCGGCCGCATCGGCGCGATCATTCCGGTGACGCCCGTGCCGCTCGCCGCCGCCGCACTGCTCTCGTTCGGGCAGACGGTCATCAATCGGGAAGCGCTGCTCGAGCGCATGGACCAGCTGCGCGACCGGCTCAAGGAAGTAAACGGCAAGGTGGTGCGCGGAGGCGCTGGTATCGCCGACATCTGGGACCGGGCGTGGCGGATGCTGCGCATGCGCCGGCTGGTCGTCGCCGATGGTGACACGCTGGTGGTGTTGCCGCGCGGCCGGCCGCTGCTCGAGTTTTATGCCAACTCGATCGCGCACCTCGTTCCGATTCGCGGTCCGAGGCCGTTATTCCACAAGGCCCATGAGCTCGACGACAACCTGCCGAAGCTAAAAAACGAAGCCCCCGGGACGGCACGATAGGCCGCCCGAGGGGCTCCGACACATCGGCTACCCGGAGTCGAGGGCTTGCGCCCTTCGTTCTTCTCTCCACCGCCACCTGTGGACTGATTCGTCCTCGGTAGGGCAAGCAGAGGCTCCGGCTTCCATCCCCAAGCAACCCCGTCGGGTCGCCTGGTTCACCAATGTGGGTGCTACGGGTCAGATCGGGTCGCGGACCGACCTTCCGCACTGCACGTCGAGGCACCATTTCGACGTGGCTAGGGCAACGCGACTGGCCCTAACTGTCCGACCCGGTGAGTTGACTCCCGGATCAACGAGCGCCTGAGCCCTTGGTTGCGTCGGCGCCCTCCCCGGAATTTCCGTTCGGACTCGAGTTAAAGGCGTTGTTGAGACGCCAGGTCCCAACCCTTCCCTTCAACTCGCGTGACGTCAATATAGGGGGGCTGAAAAAGCGCGCAAGTGCCGATGTTTCTTCGGGTTAGCTCACGTCCATGTGCATCATTTGTGGATGCTAACTGACGGCCCCAGCCCCGATTCCAGTGATCGTCCACATGATGTGGAGTTGTGAATCCACAGCACGCACGTTCCCACATTGGGGTATTTACCCCTCTACAGCCACCTCGCAGTAGGCAAACGGCTGGTCTGAGTCGGCCGGGATGAATAGAAAGCCGGCGCCACTCGTGGCATACCAACCTGCGAGCAGTTGTGTGGAGCGACCGACGGCGGGCTCGGCGAAGAGCGCCTGCGTCCAGCGACGAATGTGACGCAGCTCGGGTGCGCGCCGTGATAAAAGACTCAACGCCGCACCCAGTCCGTGGGTGGCACGGAGAAAATGTGCCATCGCATGGCCGCGTTGTGCGAAAATGTACGAGCGGACTCCCGGCTCATCGTAGAGCAGGGTACCTTCGTAAGGGTCCGCGGGCGGCGCATCCATGCGCGGACCGAAGTACACGAAGACACGGTTCTCGCCGTCCCTGCGTTCTACGACGACGGCAGCCGAATCCGGGCCGAGGCGCGCCGCGTGCACGAGATCTTCGGCGGCAAGAATGCCGACCTGGGCGGTCCACTCGAGCGCCGCGAGTGCTTGATCGAGCGGTAAGCCGACCGCGTCGTCGTACGCGATGAGGCGCGGCGCTTCACCGGCGCGCTGGAAGAAGTGGGCAAGCGCGTCGGCGCGATCCTCAAATGTCCGCATGATGCGGGTGGTTGCGGGAACGGCCATCCCGGGATAATAACGGAGCAGGAATTCAACTGTTAGAGGAGCGATCAGCGATGTTGCTGGGATTGGTGATGGTTGTCACGGTTGTCGCCTATCAACAGGATACGGTGACGCACAAGGACTCGTTACCAGTCCCGGCACCCGCGCCGACTATCGAGCAGATCCGTTATTTGGGAGGTTTGAAGACCGCAACGCGCGGCGTCGCACAGATTCGTGACGGGTTGAACCGCGTCGTCCGCACGCAACAGGCCGGGGACTCGCTCACACGGCGGCGCGCGGCTCGACGCCTCGGCGGGCTGTGCGGCAGCGCCCGCTCGTTCATCCTCAGCGGCCGGCCGAAGATGCAGCCGACGGCCTACTCCGACTCGATGCGCATCCTGGCGAAGCAGGTGACGACGCGGCTCGATTCGCTGAACAGCGCGCTGCCCGTGTGTGAGAAGACGGCCGGCAATGATCCGGCGACGGTGGCCGGAACGCTGACGACGCGGTTGAAGAACTACGACGATGCGTTGCTGGCCTTCCGTAATGCGCTCAAACCGGACAGTACCAAGGCGATCAGCCAGCAGTAGCCTCGTAAGTGCTAGTTCTGCAATAGCTTCTGCCACTGCTGCAGCAACTCTGCGGCGGCCTGCTTGGTGTCGGCGAACCGGAGTCCCGCACTGACGGACTGCAGCTTGGACTGCGCCATGTCGCGCCGCAGGGAGAAGCGGAACGCCTCGAGCGCCCAGCGCCGCAGATAGGGGCGTTCGTCGTCCAGCCGTTTGACCAACAGGTCGAGCGCATGGGTGTTGCCCCGGCTCGCGAGCGCCGCCAGGACGTGCACCGCGAACCGCTGATCGCCGGCGCGTGCGTCTACGGAATCCACGAGAGTCGTATCGCCTGTGCGGGCGATGACGCGGTACGCTGCGTTCTGGATGGCGTCCCGGTAGGAGGGCGTGCGCAGCGCCCAGAGGATGACGGCGCGGCGACCGGCCGAATCGGTGAGGGCCATCGCCGTCACTGCGGCAGCGCGCACGGCGTCGCTCGAGTCGCTGGTCCAAGCCTGGCGCGCGAGCGTCGCGGACTGCGCGCCGCCCAGCTCGCCGAGTGCTTCCACCACCGCGGCGCGGACCTGTGCCGAGGTGTCCTTGAGGGCGGTCTGCAGCGCGGGGAGCGACGAGGCCGCGGGGAAGGCGGCGAGGGCAGTGGCCGCACCTGCACGGGTGAGGAAGTAATCCGCGCCGGTGGCGGCCTGGACCAGAGCCGCGGCGGCCGCCGGGTCGGTCGGTCGCTGGCTAAGCTGGGCAATCACCCAATGGCGGTTCCACAAATCGGGATCGCGCTGCAGCTGCGTCGCGAGCCACGCGGTTGGCTGATCGAAGGTGAGTTGCTTGAGGATCGCGTTGCCGTCGTCAAAGATCACCATCGTGGGCGCGCTTTTCACGTCGCGCACCACGATCGTGTCCTGGCGCTGCGACAGCTGCGCGCGCGCCGTGACGTCGCCTGACGCCGTACCGACGCGGACGGTGACAGGCATGCGGAACACCGCGGGCGTCGTAAAGCGCAGGCCGGTGCTGTCCGCCTTGGACGAATCCTGCTGCGTCTGCTGCACAACGAGCGAGACGGTGGACGCGCTCGAATCGTACTTCGCGCTGACCGTAAACTCCGGGTAGCCCGCCTGATAGATCCATTCATCCCAGAACCAGTCGACGTTCTCGCCGGTGGCGTCGAGCACGGCCTGCCGCACGTCATCGGTGGTGGCGTTGTCGAAGGCGTGATCGACGAGATAGCGGTGCACCGACGCCCAGAAGCGCTGGTCGCCCAGATATTGCTTCAACATCCTGAGGACGAGCGCGCCCTTGGGATAGATGTTGTTCGAGCCGAGCGACGCGAGCGGCATGCGCCGTTGGTGGTCGGTCTGCATGAATTGGTCGTACTCGTCGAGGTAATAATCCTGCTCGGCATGACGCCCCAGCTTCTGCGCCCAGTATTGGCCCGGCATGAACTCCGCGAAGCCCTCGTTGAGCCACATGTTGGCCCAATTCTCGGTGGTGACGTAGTCGCCGAACCACTGATGCGAAAGCTCATGCGGAATCAGAATCCAGGGATACCACGGGCGGTCCCGGTAGTCACGCGGGCCTGGTAGCCAGTCAACGAGCGTGGTCGCACTGACGTTTTCCATGCCGCCGAAGAAGTCGGCCACGGTGGTCTGCGCATACTTGGCCCACGGGTAGTTGATGCCGGTGAGGCGCGCGTACGTATCGATCATATCGGGCGTGATTTTGAACAGCGGCCGCGCCAGGGCGGAGTCTTCGTGGTACACGTAGTAATCCACGGGGACCGTACGCCACGCGTCGTGGATTTTCACGAGCGGAGCCACGACAAGCGAGACGAGATAGGTGGCGGATGGCTTGTCCTGCAGCCAGTCGACCGTGCGCGAGCCGTCCTTGGCGGTGACGTCGGAGATGAGGCGGCCATTGGAGACGGCCATCATTCCCTTGGGCACGGTGGCCACCACTTCCCACGTCATCTTGTCATTGGGGAAGTCGTAGGTGGGGAACCAGTAGTGATTGTCGTGGTCCTCGCCCTGGCTCCAGATCTGCCGCGGGCGGTGCGGCCGGCCTTCGGAATCGATGAATGTGAGACCGTGGCCGCTCTCCACCACACCGTGATAGGTGACAGTGAAACGGGCCGTGTCCCCAAAGCCAATCGGCCGCACCAGGTACACGACGAGGGTATCGCCATGGCGCGCGGTGCGCAGGGTGGCCCCGCCCCCGCCGGTGACGCGGCTGATCACGAGCTTGGCACCCGCGTCCAGGATGACCGAATCGAGTCCCGCTCGACGCGAGACGAGCGTCGTCGCGACCTTCCCGTCGAACGAGGTCGAATCCCAGTCGAATCGGGAGACCTCGATCCGCTGGTGAATCAGGTCGTAGTCATGCGACCGGGTGTAGTGGTCGTTGGCCATGCGCTCGACGTTGGACTGGCCGGCGAGCGAGGTGGTGACGACACAGCACGCTGCGAACAGGGAGAGCGTAAGGCGCATCGGTGTTCCTTGTACCGAGGACGGGCCCGGAATGTACTTGAGCGCTGGGACACTTACGAGAAGTGCCGTGATGATGTTGTTATAGTGTCGCTATCGGGCGAAACGCGCTCAGATTGACACGCCTGAGCGTGTTCCATACTTTTGCCCGCGGTTCAAGCATACGTGGCACCGTCACCGGCTGTCTGCGCTTCCGCGAGGACCATCTGTCTCGCGGATTTTTGTTTGAGCCCGTCCCAGGCCGCGGTGGCCTGGGTCGATCCAGTCCGGGGCCGTGCCCCATTGTGCAGAGGTTAGAACAGTATGGCTAAGGGTAAGGTGAAGTGGTTTAACGACGCGAAGGGCTTTGGCTTTATCGCGCAGGAGTCGGGTCCAGACGTGTTCGTCCACTTCACAGCGATCCAGGCGGAGGGCTTCCGCAGCCTCGCCGAGGGCGACAACGTCGAGTTCGACGTGGCCCAGGGTCCAAAGGGGCTGCAAGCGCAGAACGTTCGGAAGGTCTGATTCAATTTCAGGCAAACGGGCCCGGGTCACACCGGGCCCGTTTGCTTTTCATATATTGGCGCATGACTCCGGCCTTCCTCCTCCTGCTCCTCGTCCAGGCGGCGCCCGCTGCCTCAGCACCCCGGCCGTTCGCGTATCGCGGCTTCAGCCCCGGCATGTCGTATCGGGATTTTGCGGCCCAGGCGCGCGCCCTCGCCCAGAGCCACAACGACATCCTGGCGTGCCAAACGATGCGCCAGACGGCACAGGTCATGGACTGCGGTGTCCGTGTGCGTGATCCGGTCGATAGCGCGCGTTTCTATTTGAGCGCGAACGTCATCGAGGGACTGGCGTCGGTCATCTCGTTCCTGGATTCGGGGAAAGTCGCGTTGGTGGGGCGGACGCAGGACGACCTGCGCCGGCACCTGGGTGTCCCGCAGCGCCGCGAGCGCAGCATGTGGGAATGGACCAAAGGCCGGCGTTTCATCCGGCTCAACTGGCGAGGCGGTCGTGGGTGGCGCGTGATCTCGATTACGCTCAACGACCGTGACGTGCTGGCCCGGATTGCGCGCTATCGCCCCCATCCCTCCCCGAAGCCGAAGCCTAAATAGCGCCGGCGACGAGACGCTCGGCGAGCTGCGCGATTCCCTCCGCCCCTGTTATCTGATCCATCCAGCGCGGGGGCAACGACACTTCACCGTATCGCGCTCCCAGGAGGGCGCCCGCCACGGCCGCGTTGGTGTCGGTGTCGCCGCCCGCCTGTGCGAGATAGATGAGTGCGTCCTCGAGCGTGCGGTCGTGGGTGACGAACCAGAATGCGATCTCGATGCAATGCACCACGTATCCCGCCTCGCCTGCGCGCGCGATCGGCAGGTCACCCTCCGACTCACGGGGCACCCGATGGATCGCCTCGCGCAGCACCCGCGGCGCGCGATCGCCCATCTTGTGAAGCACTTCATCGATGAAGTAGATGTTGCCGTGCAGCAGCTCCCGGGCCGCAAGGTTCACCGCCGCCGCGCCCCACGTGCACCGCTCGTCGGCGTGTGTGATCGCGGCTTGTTGCGTCGAAACGCGAATCAAGCGATCGAGGTCATCATGGTAGCGCAGCGCCACCGGGATACAACGCATGACGCTGCCGTTGCCGGCGGCATGTCCCGGGTTCTCCTGATTCGCGAGCCGGCCCGCTTCGAATGGCTCCTTGCCGCGATCGATCAAGGTGAGCGCGCGCCTGGTCGTCATCCCGATGCCGCGGCCGTCCACCTTCATCCATTTCACCCAGCGGCGCGCGACATCGTTGGCGTCAAACCCTTGCGAGGCCAGCAGCGATTCGCCGAGCAGCAGCGCCATCGCGGCATCGTCGTCGTAGGGGGAGTTCTTGGGAGGTGGGGCGAGATCGACCACGCCATGCGGGAAGGCTTTGCGTATTGCGTCCGCCGTACCCAGATGCTCGGTGGGGACGCCCAGTTGATTGCCGGCGACAAGGCCCAGCAACGCGCCTCGCGCGCGAGAGACCAGCTGTGGGTTCCCCCGGTCCATTGGCTCACAAACTAACACCGGCCATGGCGCTCGTTTGGGGCATTCCCGCGTTATACGTCGTCCTGTGCGTAGTGCTCTGGACGCTGCAGGCGAAGATCACGTTCCCTGCCCCGCGGGCGGCATTGCCAGATCCTGTAAGGACGCTCGGTTCCGGTGAACAAGTCGAGTTGACGATGCACGATGGTACGAAGCTCGTGGGATGGTATTTGCCGCCCCTCGCCGCCCCTCGCCGCCCCTTCGCCGCCGTTTTGTGGTTTTATGGAAATGGTGAGACCATTGCCGCCATCTGGCCGATCATCCGGGAATTCCGGCCCCCCAACGCCGCACTGCTCGTGCTCGATTATCCCGGCTACGGCGGAAGCGGCGGCCGCACCAGCGAGGCGGGCATCTACGAAGCGGGCGATCTGGCGTACAACGCGTTGCTCAGCCATGCCGACGTGGACCGGCAGCGCATCTACGTTTACGGCCGCTCACTCGGCAGCGCCGTGGCCACACACGTCGCGGCCACGCACGACGCTGCCGGTTTGATTCTCGAGTCACCGTTCACGAGCGCCCGCGGCATGGCCGCGCGCCATTACCGGATCTTCCCACGCTTCCTGGTGCGGCTGGGCCTCGATAATCTCGACCGCATCAAGCGTATTCATTGCCCCGTGCTGATCTTTCATGGGACGGCCGACATGCTTGTCCCGATCACGATGGGCCGTGAAGTTGCCGCCGCGGCCGGCGGTCCGGTGGAGTTTGTGATGATCGAGGGCTCAGGCCACAACGACACCTACGACATGGGCGGGAAGGCCTACCGCGAGAAGCTCGCAGCGTTCGTCAGATGACCACGACCGGCTCCAGCCGGTCTCGTTCCTCCTCAAAAACCCGCTGGGCCTCATCGAGCGCGCGGATGACATCCGGTTCCTCTGGATCGGGGAACTTGCTGCTCGCCGCTACGCGGCCCGTGAGCTTGCGGACGGCAACCAGCGCGCGGGTTACCTCGCAGCGTCCCGCATCGGGATCGGTATGGCCGGCCACGAGCAACTCCTCATAAAGAGGAAGGGCCGCGGGGTCGTCGAGCACGTATAACGACTCGAGAATCTTGGGAGCCAGGAAGCGCCGCAGCATCTCGTCGCCGCGGATGCGCTGGAACAGCGCGATCAGATCGGGAGCCCGGCCGGGGTAATAGCGCGCCGCTTCGACGGCCGCCGCGACAAACGCGTGGTGCGCCCCGGGAGTCTGGAGGTACCGCGCGAAGAGCGGCCACGCACCCTTCGGATGACGTTCAGCAAGTGCCAGAAACGCGAAATAGCGCCGGCCGAGCGGCGCCCGGGTGTCGGCGATGACGGTGCGCAGACCCGCCACACCCCAGCGCGCCCCGACGAGCGCGGCGGCCGCGGCATGTTGCCAACGCTCGAGCTCGGGCACGCGGAACGTGACGATGTGCGGATCGAGGAACGCCCGACCGCGCTCCAGCGCGGCGAGCAATCGGCGATCCACTGCCGTGAGCGCCGGCTCGAGTGCTTCGGTGTTGGCACGGCGCGCGAGTGCGAGCGCCTCCCATCCAAGCTGGCCGAGATTCAACTCTTCCCACGTCGCATCCAGATCGGCGGCGTCGCGTGCGGCGAGAAGTCGTTCCAGCCCCGCCGCAAATCCGCACAGCCGCCGAATCGCATCCATGCACGTAATGTGGAAAGCGCGTGGATATTGCGCTATCCCATTCACAGGCTTAACCTTGCCCGCTCATGCGGCGGTACCGGTCCCTCCTCGTTTCGATCCTGACGCTTACGGCGTGTTCCCGTGGAAGCCGCGGACCGATTGTCCTGGGGCTCGCGGGGCCCTTTTCCCAGCCCCGTGGTGAGTCGATGCAGCGGGCGGCCGAGCTGGCCGTCGAGGAAATCAACGCCCGCGGTGGGATCCGAGGACGCCACCTGGCGCTGCGGGTCATGGACGACAGCGGCCGCCCCGAGGTCGCGATTCGCATTGCCGAGCAGCTCGTGGACGACCCGGCGGTCGTCGCGGTGGTAGGGCACCTCACGTCCGGCGCGTCGCTGGCCGCGGTCCGGGTGTACGGCGAGGCGCGCCGCCCGCTTGCCATGATCTCGCCTTCCGCTTCGAGTCCCGACCTCTCCGGCGTCAATCCCTACTTCTTCCGGGTTTGTCCCAGCGACCTGAGTCATGGCGCGCAGCTGGCCCGGTACGCCCGCCAGACGCTTGGCGCGCGCCGGGTAGGCGTGATCTACGTCGATGACGACTATGGGCGCGGGCTGCGGCTCAGCTTCGCCGCGGAGTTCCGGCGCTTGGGCGGCGAAATCGTCGAGGAAGATCCGGCGCTCTCCACGACGCCCAGTCTCGAACCGTATCTGTCGCGCCTGCGCCTGGGAAACGGGGCGGACGCGCTGATGCTGGCGACGGAACGGAGCGGGGCGGAGCTCGCGCTGCGGGAAATGGGACGTCTCGGCGTCCATTGGGCGATACTCGGGGGTGACGCACTCACGGGCATCGAAGCGGCCGGCCCGATCGCCGAGGGCGTCCGTTTGTCATCCGCGTACCTCGTGGACCGGCCTGGAGAGCGCAACGCCCAATTCGTCGAGGCGTACACCCGCGCGTACCCGGGGCAGCGGCCCGATCATCGCGGCGCCGGCGCCTACGACGCCGTCCAGCTCCTGGCACGGGTGCTCGCCAATGCCGGGACGAACCGGCAGGCGATCCGTGACCGTCTGGCGCGGATCGGCACGGATGTGCCGGCCTACGAAGGCGTAACCGGATCCATCGCGTTCGATGGACGTGGCGACGTGCCGGCCAAGTCGGTCGTGATCGGCACCGTGCGTGGCGGCCGGCTGGTCACGGAGGGTGCGCCGTGAACACGATCCGCTGGCGGATCATCGCCGGCCTGGCCGGCCTGCTGGCCGGTCTGGTGATCGCCGCGATCGTGGGGGTCACCTCGCTCGGCACGCTGCGGCGGTCGCTGGCGACCGAAATCGACCATCTCCGTGAATCGAGCGAGGTCGGGAACGGTCTCGTGGCAGCCGTATTCGAGGAGATTCGTCTCGCCGACGATGCACGCAATCAGTTTCAGACCGCCGCGGACGCCACGTTCCAGTATCAGAGGCGGCTCGACGGCCTGGCGGGACTCACCGAGGCCGACCGCGTCACGGTCAACCACATCAAGCAGCTGCAGGCGGCGATCCACGTCGACTATTCGCTCGCCCACGCCAATCTCGATCTGGGACGCACGCGGGAAGCGCTGGCGCTGTCGGCAGGCGTACGCGCGCCCGTCGCGGAGCTGACGCGGCTGGTGCGTGAGTTGTCGGCCCGGCAGTCCGACAAAGCGGTCGTCGTCGGCCAGCGCTTGGCGGACCTCGCGCGGCAGCGTGAGATCGTGCTCTGGCTCGTGCTGATCGCGACCGTGATAGCGGGCGCGGTGGTCGGCGTGTTCACCCTGCGTTCGGTGGAAGGGCCACTCGTCCGCCTCGTGACCGCCGCCGAGCGATTCGGCAACGGCGATCTGCGGCCGGTCACCACCGGGAGGATGCCGCGCGAATTCCAGGTGCTCGCCGACGCCATGCGGCACATGGGCGAGCGGCTGCGGGGCATCGTGGCGGAAGTCGTGGGGTCAGCCGACAAGATCGCGGCATCCGCCAGCGATCTGTCGGCCGTCAGCGAACAGCTGGCCGCATCCTCGAGTCAGGTGTCGAGCGCCATGCTCGAGATCTCGACCGGGGCGGAAAGCCAGCGCAACGAACTCAATGCGACGCAGTCGGCGCTGGAGCAGCAGCGCAAGGCGACGGCGGAGATGGCGGATGCCGCGTCCCGCGTGGCCCACCTGGGGGAGGAAATCCGCACGGTCGCCAACCGTCATCGCAACGATGTCGCGGCGGCCGGCACGACGCTGCTCGACGTGCGCGAGGTGGTCCGCACGACGGCGACGGAAGTCACACAGCTCGCCGAGCAGAGCGCGGCGATCGACGATTTCGTGGACCTGATCAAGCGGATCTCCTCGCAGACCAACCTGCTGGCGTTGAATGCCGCGATCGAGGCGGCGCGCGCCGGTGAGCATGGCCGCGGGTTCGCGGTGGTCGCCGAAGAGGTCCGCCAGCTCGCCGACGAATCGTCCCGCGCCGCCGAAGATGTGGCACGCACCACGCGCGTGATTCGCGAACAGGTGGAAGAAGTCACCGCCACGATGGCCGTCGGCCAGGCAAAAGTGCGCGGCATCGAGTCGGTGGCGGAGGGAGCCGCCCGCGGCCTCACCGAAATTGTCGCGGCCGTTCAGCAGGTCGAGCAGGCGGCATCACGGGTCACCAGCGCCGCCCAGGAGAATCGCGGCGTCACGGAGCAGCTCGGCGCGCAGGCCCAGCAGGTGGTGAACCGCGCCGTCTCACATGCATCCAGCGCCGAGCAGGTCACCGCGGCGACGCAACAACAGGGCGCGTCCACCCAGCAAATGGCAGCGGCCGCCGGCGATCTGCTCCAGGCGGCCGAAAAACTGCGCGGCTTGGTGCGCGGCTTCCGAATCTAGCGGCGGCCCTTCTTCTTTTTTGCGGGCGCCTTTTTCACGGCGACCGGCTTCTTCTTGCGCAGCCCCTCCTGCACTTCCGCCAGCACGCGGTCGCCCTCGTCCGGGCCGATCAAGCCACGCCGGACCGCGTAACGGACGAGCTCTTCGGCGTCTTCAAACGCAAAGTCCGCCAAACCGGCCGCGCCCCGCATCGCCTTGATGAGCGCGTCCGCGACCGGACTGCGGAGCACGCTGGCGATGCCGGGTAGGGCCTCGAGAAGCGACGAGATTTGCGAACCGCCTAGCTCGGCTGGCATCGGGATCGAAAGGGTGGTTAAGGTCGCGGCAAGCTATATGACCTCCGCGGGGGCGTCAAGAATTGCGGGTACGGCGCCAAATCGTGAGGTCGGATTGGGAGAGCAGCTCACCCAGCACCGTGCGGGTCCGGGGATCGAGCGGGAGCTCAAAGTGGATATCGAGGCGGTACTCCGCCCGGTCGGGGGGAGCGCCCTGGGCGGTGAGCGTGAAGCCGCGGTCCGATGGCGTCACGGCATCGATCTCGACGGTGACGATGGGCTCAAACGCGGGACGTGTGGCGCTGGGGCCACGCGGACGGATACGCGGGGTGTCCATAAGGGCTCCTGTTGCCGAAGAGATAGCCCCCGGAGGAAGTGCGTCAAGATCAGGGTAGTATAGATTTCCAGCCGGAGGGGTGTCGCTTTGGGCCGACGGGGGATCAAGGAGTACCGGGCGCCAGAAGCCCTGGCGCTCATCGCAGCCGACCGGGCGCACGAGCCGCTGGTGTGCCCCTCGTGCGGCACTCGCACGATCCAACGTTCGCCGCGCCGCCGCCCGCTGCGGATCGGGGAGCTTTCCACCGCCGAGCGGATCAGCCTGACGTGTGCGGCGTGCAGCCGCCATGCTTTCTACATCACGCGGGCAATGGAGCCACCGCGCGATGCCACCATGGATCCCAGGAGCTTATGAGCGAGGACACGCGTGGCTGGTGACGCGATACAGATGATGGGGACCGTCACAGAAGTGCTGCCCAACACGACGTTCCGCGTAAAACTCGAAAATGGACATGAAGTCTTGGCGTATGTCAGCGGCAAAATGCGCAAGAACTACATCCGCATTCT
>DASPXD010000272.1:0-38634 GCA_035637435.1 Gemmatimonadales bacterium | reverse complement strand
GCCGACATCCTGGTTGATCAAATGCGTGGACGTTCGTCAGCGTGGTATCGAATCCGACTCAACTTGCAGCACGTCCCCGAGAGCCTTTGGCCCCGAACACCTTCGCGAGCTCGTAAGCCGGAGTGACTTCGAGCTGATCGTAGCGGCAGTCCTTAGGCTTCTTGTCGGGTCGCCAGCGCAAAAACACGGGTGGATGCCGGAAGCGCTCCCCCTCCATGTGATCGTACTTGACCTCGCAGACCCGCTCGACTCGCAGCGGCTCCCACGAGAGATCCTTCCCGGCACTCCAGCGGCTCTGCCCGCCGGGCATACGGCCCGAGTCCGCCTCGATCTCCGCCCACTTTCGCCATGGATGACGGTGCAACGCGTCCTTGCGCAGCGGTGCCAGCTCTTTCACCAGCTGCTTGCGCATCGCCATCGTAAATGCCGAGGTGACGCCGACGTGCTGGAGCGTGCGCGCGTCGTCGTAGAGCCCAAGGAGGAGGGAGCCGACGGCATCCTTGCCGCTCTTGTGCCAGCGGAATCCGGCGACCACGCAATCGGCGGTTCGGGCGTGCTTGATCTTGAACATCGCGCGCTTGCCAGGCTGATACGGCGCGGTGGCGGGCTTCGCGACCACGCCGTCGAGTCCCGCGCCCTCGAAGCGCTTCAGCCAATCGACCGCGACCGCGCGATCGCGCGTCATCGGCGTGAGGTAGAGGGGTTTGCGAATCTTCTTGAAAAGCTGCTCGAGCGTCGCGCGACGGTCCGCCTGCGGCTCGCTCAGCAGACTCTTCCCATCCACCGCCAGGAGATCGAACGCCACGAACGCGGTTGGCATCGCCTTCGCGAGCTTCTCGACCCGGGACGCCGCCGGATGCAGCCGCATCTGCAGACCGCCGAAATCGAGACCGTGGGGAGTGGGCATCACGATCTCGCCGTCCACGACGACGCCGCCCGGCAGCTGCTCGAGCAACACCGCGTGCAGCTCGGGGAAGTAGCGATCGAGCGGCCGCAGCTCTCGGCTCTGGATGAAGACGCCATCGCGGTCGCGAAACACGATCGCCCGAAAGCCGTCCCACTTGGGCTCGAACAGGAAGTCGCCGTCCGGCGGAACCTCCTCGGTGAGCTTCGCGAGCATGGGTTCGATGGGTGGGGTCAGCATGCTGTAAAGTACGCTGGGCACGGATGTGTTTCATTTGTCAACCTGCGCGCGGGTGCTCGTCAGCCCGGTGATTCTGGGTAGTTTATTACGGATGATGAGTCGAATCGCCTTGGTCCTGGCGGCGGCGGCCCCGGTGGCGTTGGCCGCCCAGGCCCCCAAGAAGAACTACACCGACGCAGACGTGCACTTCGTAGCCGGAATGATCGGCCATCACGCGCAGGCGATCCAGATGGCCGGGTGGTGCGGGTCGCATGGAGCGAGTGCTTCGCTCCAGGTGTTGTGCGAGCGCATCGTCGTCGCGCAGAACGATGAGATCGCGTTCGCGCAGCGCTGGCTGCGCGAGCATGGCGAGTACGTTCCGCCGGCCGATCCGCGCGGCCACATCATGCAGGGGATGGATCACCCGATGCTGATGCCGGGCATGCTGACGCCCGAGCAGATGCAGCAGCTCGACGGGGCGCGCGGCCCCGAGTTCGACCGGCTGTTTCTCACGTTCATGATCCAGCACCATCAGGGCGCGATCACGATGGTGCAGCAGCTGCTCGCGGTTCCCGGCGCGGCGCAGGATGGGCCCATCTTCCGGTTTGCCTCCGACGTGAATGCCGATCAAACGACCGAAATCAATCGCATGACTCTGATGCTGGACGCCCTCAAACGGAGCTCTCAGTGAACTCGCGAATTCTGTACGTGTTTCCACTCGCTGCGTCCGTCATCGTTGCCTCGACGGGCCGGACACAGTCGAATACACCAGTGGCGTCCGCTACGCCCCGCACGACGGCGCCGGCGCCCGATCCACGCATCGGCCTGCGCGCCGGCTGGTTCAATGCGGGCGCGGCCGGCTGGAACATGCGGCTCGTGTCGAACACGCCGCCCTCACCCGAGTTCATCAACCGCGACATGCCGGGCGACTTCCGTTTTATCAATTCGGACCTGACGTTCCGCGGCAATTTCGTCATCCAGGGCAACTTTAACGGCCTCCAGGTATGGGACATCAGCAACGCCAAGGTGCCGAAGCTGTTCAAGGCGTTCGTCTGTCCCGGATCGCAGAGCGACGTGTCGGTCTATCGCAACTTCCTCTTCGTCTCCGGTGAAGCGCTGAACGGCCGGACCGATTGCGGCACGCAGGGCGTGTCCGACACGGTGAGCCATGACCGGCTGCGCGGGATCCGGATCTTCGACGGCACCGATCTCTCCAGTCCGCGGCACATCATCGACGTCCAGACGTGCCGCGGGTCGCATACCCATACCGTCGTGACATCTCCCAACGACACGGACAACGTGTACATCTACGTGTCGGGCTCGGCGCCCGTGCGCTCGCCGAATGAGCTGGCCGGCTGCTCGGCCGCACAGCCCGATTCGAATCCGAACACCGCGCTGTTTCGGATCGAGGTCATTCAGGTGCCGCTCGCGCACCCCGAGCAGGCGCACATCGTCAGCTCGCCCCGCATCTTCCAGGATCTGACCGAGGCGCCGACCCACGCATCCGCACCCCAGGACCTCGCCGAGGCGAAACGCGTGGCGGATTCCGCCCGGGCGGCGGGCGGATACACCGCCCAGATCAAAGGGCAGCGCGATACCGTCGACATCGTCCTCGGGCCGAACTTCGTGAGGTCCCGGCTCGACAGCATCGTCAAGGCACGCGGGGGCACAGGCACGCCGACGGCCGCCGACACGGCCACATTCCGCGCCAATGCCCAACAGATCGTCGATCTCATCGTCCAGGGGCCGCCGCGCACGGGTCCCCGGCCCGGCCCGACGCAGTGCCACGACATTACCGTGTATCCGGCGATCGGCCTCGCGGGCGGGGCGTGCGGCGGCTACGGGCTGCTGCTCGACATTCGTGACGTCGCGAATCCCACGCGGATCGGCGCCGTCGCCGATTCGAACTTCTCGTTCTGGCACTCCGCCACGTTCAACAACGACGGCACCAAGATCCTGTTCACCGACGAGTGGGGTGGCGGCTTGCAGCCGCGCTGCCGCGTGACCGACAAACCCGAGTGGGGTGCGGACGCTGTTTTCACCCTCGCCGCTGGCACCATGACGTTCCAGAGCTACTACAAACTCCCCGTCGCGCAGACCTCGAACGAGAACTGCGTCGCGCACAACGGCACGCTGATCCCCGTTCCCGGCCGCGACATCATGGCGCAGGGCTGGTATCAGGGTGGCGTTTCGGTGTTCGACTGGACCGATCCGTCGCACCCCCGGGAGATAGCCTACTTCGATCGCGGACCGATGGATTCCACGAAGCTCGTGGGCGCAGGGTCGTGGTCGGCGTACTGGTACAACGGCTACATCGTCAGCTCCGAGATCGCGCGCGGGCTCGACATCTTCGAGTTGACGGCGAACACGCTGCTCACGCAGAACGAGATCGACGCGGCGAAGCTGGTGCACTTCGATTACCTGAACGCACAGGACCAGCAGCAGCTGGTCTGGCCGGCGAGCTTCGTGGTGGCGCGCGCCTACCTGGATCAGCTGGCGCGCTCCAACGGACTCCCCCGGCCAAGGATCAACGCCACCCGTGACGCGCTGACCCGGGCCGAGCAGGCTTCGGGGCAGGCGCGTCGGGATCAGCTGAGCCAGGTGGCGACTCAGCTCAACGCCGACGTGCAGCGATCGACCGATCAGCCGAAACTCCGTGCGCTGATCGCAGTGGTAGCCGATCTCGGCAAGTAAGACATTGACGCCGGCAAATGGCGGGGTTCACGTTCACTCGTGAGCCCCGCTCGTTCGTCCAGGAAGCGCTACAACGAGTTCGTCGAGGACTATAAACAGCGGCGCCTCGACGCCAAGTCCGACGATGATGGAGGTCCCCCCCCGGCAACCGCCGGACGCCCCGGCGCCCGACGCGCCTACCTGCGCGAATACCTGCGGTGGTTAAAGCCGCACCGCAACGCGCTCGGTGCGGTGCTCCTGCTCGCCCTGCTCGTGGCCGGCCTGCAGATGATCGAGCCACTGTTCATCCGGTTCATCGTCGACCACGTCATCCTGAACAAGGGCCTCGACAACGCCGCCCGGTTGTCTCGGCTGAACCTCACCGGCCTCGTGTTCCTGTCGGTGGTCATCCTCTCGCACGTGGGCGGCGGGTTCAAGGACTACCGCCAGCGGCTGCTCAACGTGCGCGTCATGCTGTCGCTGCGCCGCTCGCTGTACGAGCGCCTGCTGCACCTGCCGCTGCCACGCCTGTGGGACATGCGGACGGGGGGCATCTTGTCCCGTCTCACCGGGGACGTCGAGACGACCACGGGGTTGCTGCAGATGGCGATCGTGTCGCCCGCCATTTCGGTCATCCGGTTGGTCATCGCGATCGTCATCCTGATCGCCCTCAACTGGCAGCTCGCGTTGACGGCCATGGCGATCATTCCGGGCGTGATGGTGCTGAGTCTCATTTTCGTGCGGCGCATTCGCCCCATCTACCGCTCCGTGCGGAAGGATGTGGAGGTGGTCGACGGCCGCGTCGGCGAGACGTTCGCGGGCATCCGGGTGGTGCGGGCGTTCCGCCAGGAGATCCAGGAGCTGCTCAGCTACATGCTCGGCCGCCACACGGTGCTGCGCAAAGAGCTGTTTGCCCACCGGCGCGAGCTGCTGCTGTGGACGTCGTGGGGGCTGCTGGAGGCGGGCATCAGCGTGGTCATCGTGTGGTTCGGCGGCTACCTGAACATCGTGGGCCGGGCGAGCGTCGGCGACATCATGGCGTTTCAGTGGTACATGTTCCTGCTGCTCAACCCGGTGTGGAATATCGTCAACTCGTTTTCGGAGATGCAGCGCTCGCTCGCCGCGATGGAGCGCGTGTTCGAAGTGCTCGCGATGGAGGACGACAAGCCGGATCGGCCGAATGCCCGGCCGGCCCCGGCGCTGGTGCGCGAGCTGCGCTTCGATGACGTCGCCTTCGAGTACCGCGCCGGGCAGCCGGTGGTGCGCGACTTCAACGTCGCCGTGCCGGGCGGCTCCGTGGTGGCGCTGGTGGGGCGCAGCGGGGCGGGGAAGACGACCGTGACGGATCTGGTCGCCCGCTTCCACGATCCGACGCGCGGCCGGATCCTGCTGAATGACACCGACATTCGCGATCTGCAGCTGCGGAGCTACCGCGACCTGCTCGCGATCGTGCAGCAGGAGGTGTTCCTGTTCGACGGCTCGGTGCGCGACAATCTTGCGTATGGCCGGCACGATGCGACCGACGCCGAGGTCGAGGACGCGGCGCAGCGGGCCAATGCGCACGGATTCATCGTGCGCCTGCCGCGGGGCTACGAGACGTGGATTGGGGAGCGCGGGGTGAAGCTGTCGGGCGGCCAGCAACAGCGGCTTGCCATCGCGCGCGCGATCCTCGCGTCGCCGCAGATCCTCATTCTCGATGAAGCGACCAGCAATCTGGACACCGAGAGCGAGCAGCTGATTCAGGCCGCGATGGCGGATCTGCTCGCCGGCCGCACCACGTTCGTGATCGCCCACCGGCTCTCGACGATCCGCCTCGCCGACCTCATTCTGCTCATGGAGAACGGCGCCGTCGTCGAACGTGGCACGCACGAAGATCTCATGCGGGCGCGCGGCACCTACTACGAGATGGTGAAACGGCAGATGGAGTCGCACGCGCGGGACGGCGACGAGGTGCTACGCTAGCGAAAGCTGAAGCCGATCGAACCCTGATACATCGTCGCGATCACATCGTCGACGCGTCGCCCCGGCAGCACCACGTCTCCCACGGCGGTCACATACGCGGCGACATTGGCGGTGATCGCAAATTTGCGTGAAATCGCCAGGTCCCACCCGGCGCCGAAAGTCAGCCCCATCCCGGCACCCGTGCTCGTGTCTGCCTGCGAGGCCCCGGTCGGCAGCGACAGCCTCACCGCGGCACCCACTCCGCCCTTGAAAAACAGCCCGTGCCGACCGGGAAACCAGACGATGATGAGTGTGAGCGTACTCGTTTCGGCGCTGGTGGTCGAGTCCTGCGGCGAAAACGCAAACCCCCGATCGAGCTGCGAGAACACTTCAAAGCCGATCAGAACATGATCCGAGACGGTGCCGCCGATTCGGAAGTAGCTGGTCGCGCCGTTGGCTGAGACGGCCTCGGCGCACGTCGAACACGCAACCCGAACAAGCCCGGCCCCGAAACCGAACTCGCCCCACAGACCGCCGCGGTGCGGCCGTGGGGGTCGTTGCGCGCTCGCTGGTACCGTGAGGAGTACGCACGCCACAAGCGCGTGGAGCGTTCGGGTCACCGCTTGAACCCCCCCTTGGTCCACACGAGCAGCACGCGCGCTTCGGGGTAATTCCGCTCGTCTTTCGGCGCGGTGGAGTAGCGGCTGATACGGTGAAAGACGGTACTGTGTGCGGCGATGCCGAATCCTCGGGTAATGGGGATGTTGGCCTCGATCCCACTGAAGTCCACAATGTGGTCTGCGCTCGCGCCGCTCACCGCGTGGATATACTCCAACTGTCCGAACACCCTGACGAACCGTGCGCCGTGCCGGTCCAGAGCGAATTCCCAGCGTGTGCCCACGCCCGGTCCGAAGTCGTAGTTGCGGTCGCCCAGGCCGGTGCCGGGAGCATCGATTGCGCCGAGCATGATGGCGTCCACGAACAGGGAAGTACGGAAGGCGTAGCCGCGCGAGCCGATCGGCCAGCGTGAGTTCACGCCGATCTCGACACTCTGACCGCCGACGCTCTGCGCTCGATTCTTGAAGTAGTCATAGCGCTGATTGACCGCCAGCACATGTCGCGCGGTTCTGGTGGGGCTGTTGAGGTTGGCGCCATAGAGGCGTCCGGATGCGCGCAGCGCGTTGAACCCGCCGTGGGAGCTCAGAATCAAGCGCACGCCGAACACGTCGAACGGATTCTTGTACTCCTGCGCAAACGGGTCGCCATATAAGAGGTCGACAAACAGCGCTCCCATGCTCGTGATGCCGCTGTCGGCGATCAGCCCCTTTGCAAAGCGGGCGCCCGCGCCCACCCGCAGCACGTAGTTGCCGGGATCATGCTCGCTGGGGTTGGGACCGCGCGCCTTCCATTGGCCGCGGATCAGCCGATTGAGGCCGCCGATCGGATCCATCGGCAGCGCCGCAAGCTCGCGCAGCGTGCGGCCGCGCCCGCGCGCACCGTTGTCGCGAATGGTGGCGCCGAGGCGATGAAACACCTCGCCCAGCGCGATCCCGCCGAAGCTGGTCATGAACCAGTCGTTGAGGGACGGGCGGTACGTCTCGCCGAAGTGCTCCCAGGTCCAGGACCCGAAGAACGCCATCGGCACCGACTGGAAGTAACTGAGGCCGTTGGCGCGCCCCGCATTGAAATACAGTCCGCCATGATATGGATGCGCGAACATGTTGGTCGCGAAGGCGTCTTCGTCCCAATCGAAGCCGAGCCGCAGGTTTCTTCCCCACGAGCGCGTGCCCGAGCGCGCCCAGGTCCGTTGGAACGCCCATGCGTCCACGCGATTCACGAAGGTGTTGATCGCGATCGTCTGCGTGACTGCCATCACGGTGCGCGGCGATGCCGCGCTATCGAATTGGAAAACCAGGACAACGGCGAGGAGGGCTGCCGTCATTAGGCTAAGCTACAGGTTATTCTTCTGTCGGCCAGGAGTCGCCGAAGCACCCTTTTGGGAGGAAAGGAGATCTCTATGGTTCTGTCGCCCGGCACCAAAGCTCCCGATTTCAGTCTCAAGAAAAGTCCCGACGCAACGCTCAGCCTCTCCGAGCTGCGCGGGCGACCCGTGATTCTCGCGTTCTATCCTGCCGACTGGAGTCCCGTCTGCGGCGATGAGCTCGCGTTGTTCAACGAGGTGCTGCCCGAGTTCCAGCGCTATGGCGCGCGGTTGATCGGCGTTTCCGTCGACGGCGCGTGGTGCCACAAGGCCTACGCCAACGCCCGCAATCTCGACTTCCCGCTGCTCGCGGATTTCGAGCCCAAGGGCGAGGTGTCGCACAAGTACGGCTCGTATCGCGCCCAGGACGGCTTTTCCGAACGGGCGCTGTTCGTGATCGATGCCGATGGCGTGATTCGCTGGAGCTACCTGTCGGACGTCGCCAAGAACCCGGGCGCGGACGGCGTGCTCGCGGCGCTGGAAGGGCTGTCGCAGCCTGCTGGGGCGGGGGGAGCGGCGGCGGGACGGAGGTCGTGAACGGGCGAGGCGGCGCGGACTCATTGCCCGAGACGGTGCTGAAGGCTACGATAGACGCCCCCCCATCCCACTAATCGGGAGGCTGGATGACCGCGTTGTCCGCCCTGTGGCTGCCGATCCTCGTCTCCGCGGTAGCGGTGTTCGTCGTCAGCTCCATCATTCATATGACGCCGCTGTGGCATAAGTCCGATTATCCCCGTTATCAGAACGAAGATCGCGTGCTGGATGCGCTGCGCCCCCTCGGCATGCCGCCCGGTGATTACCTGATGCCGCGTCCCGCGAACCCCGCTGAAATGCGCTCGCCGGAGTTCAAGGCGAAAATGCAGCGCGGTCCCGCGGTGCTCCTGACGGTGATGCCGCCGTGGAGCGGGTCCATGGTCTCGAATTTGTCGCAGTGGTTCGCGTACTGCCTCGTGGTCAGCGTGTTCGCCGCCTACATCGCCGGCGCCGCCCTGCCGCCGGGTGCGACGTTCACGCAACTCTGCCGCTTGGCGGGCACCACCGCGTTTCTCGGCTACTCACTGGCGCTGTGGCAGATGTCGATCTGGTACCGGCGGGCGTGGGCAATGACGCTCAAGGGCACGTTCGACGGCCTGATCTTCGCGCTGGTTACCTGCGCCGTCTTCGGATGGCTCTGGCCGCGCTAGCGCCCGGATGCTGCTCTATGTGCTGATCGCCGCGGGCGCCTTCGTCGTTCTGATCGCAGGGTACGAGATCCGCGCTCGGCTGATCAATCGGGGCGTGGTCCGAGCGCTGGTGCCGCACGTGCTGAAAATGCGGGAGCTGGCGCACCAAATCGTCGGTTACCGGCCCCCGCGCGCTGACGAGCCGATTGCGGCCGACGCGCGCCCACTGTTCGATGCAGCCCAGAGTGAGTTTCGCGCGGCGGGGTTGCTGGTCTTGGGCGACCTGATGGAGATCCACCCCAACGGTACGCCCTTCGCCACCGCGCGGTGGTTCATCGACGAGAGCCGCACGATCTGCGGCTGGTTCGGCGTCGTACGCAGCCGCGACAGGGGCCTTTTGAATCCCGTGATGATGTTGTTTTCTGAATCGGCATCCGGTGAGTTCTTCATGACGGCGCGCGGCGCCAGTAGTACCGCGCTGGCCAAGCCGCCGACGAATCACCGCCAGTTCTGCGACTGGGGTGATGGCCTCATGACGATCATCGGCCGCCATCGCGCCATGCTGGTGTCAGCCGCGGCGATGCCGGTGCAACAACCGACGAACCTGGATGCCGGGCCGGCGATCGTCCGTCGCTTGCGCGATGGCACCGCACAGTGGCGCGCGACGCAGCCTGCGGACGAGCTAATAGAGCAGGACGTGCGCAGTCTGCTCGGCAAGAGGTTTCCGGTGATTGGGCGCCAGGTCGTTCGATCGGTGACATCGCTGGAAGCGGCGACATAGCCCCCCACGTTCCGGTTCTCTGCTATCACCGCATCGGCGGCCCACTCGAATTAGGCGTCACGCGCGTGGGCCGTTCGGTCTTTGCGCGGCAAATGGCCGCGTTGGCACGAGCGGGTTGGCGGACGGTAACGCTTGCAGATTTCAGCGCACCACGCACGACGCACGACGCACCACGCACGTTTTTATTGACGTTCGACGACGGCTACGCATCCCTTGCCGAGCATGCCTATCCGATCCTCGCCGATCTCGGCTTCACCGCCACGACGTTTCTGATCACCGACTACGTCGGCAAGATGAATACCTGGGACGTGCGCTACACCTGGAACCGGCTCGAGCACTTGAGCTGGGCGGACGTCGAGCATTGGCGGGCGCGGGGTTTTGAGTTCGCGTCTCATGGTGCCACACATCGGCGCCTGACCTGGCTCGACGACTCGGCGGTCGAGGCGGAGCTCCACGGCTCGCGCGCGGTTCTGACTGCGCGACTGGGTCCGGATGTGGGACGGGCGATCGCGTACCCCTTCGGCGCGCTCGACGACCGGGTCGTCCGTCATGCGCGACAGGCGGGCTATGCAATTGGATTCGGTGGAGTGAGAGGAAACGGTGATCCGTTGCAGCTACCACGAGTCCCGGTGTATTTCTGGGACCTGGGCGACGTTCCGTTCGGTTTGCGAGACGACGTACTCGGCGCGCTGGGAAAAATGGTCGCGCATGCGGCGAATCGGTGTGCGGTGGGAACGACGGTGATGCAGTTGGCTAGACGAAAAATCGCGCCGCTACCGAAATCAATTGCGGATGCCGAATCAGCGCGTGCGTGAAGACTCTTCCGATCGTGCGCTTGGCCGCCGGAATCTTGTTCACGGTACGCGCCAGTTTATTGAAGGAGTCGTCATCCACGCTCTCCAACGCCTGCTTGATCCGGTAGTACTTGAGGTGGTCCTCGCCCAGTAACTCCATCCATGCCTGATGGTAGCGCGCCAGCCGCCGCTCGCTCGTGTCACCTTCGCGAATCGCGGCCGCTGCGGTGCAGCCCGCCAGGCGCCCTGCCTTCATCGCGTTGGTGATGCCGCCCCCCGAGAGCGGATTGATCATGTGCGCGGCATCCCCCGCGATCATCACGCCGTCCGCGTACGTCTTCTTGATCGTCGTATGCACGATGACACCGCCGACGGTGTAGCCGGTGCGGGCGCCGTTGGGGAAACGTCGGGCGATCCACGCGTCGAGGTACTCGCGCGCATTGCGGCCATCGGTCTTCAACGCGACGAGCCCCAGACCGACGTTTGCCACGCCGACAGCCTTGGGGAAAATCCAGGCATATCCCCCGGGCGCAATCGCATTGCTGAACTGCAGGTAAATCGCGTCGGGATTGAAATCGATCCCCTGGAGCACGTACTGCGCGCATGACTCCATATCGCGCGCGGGTACCCGGGTTTCGAGCCCCGCCCAGCGACCGACCATCGTTTCGACGCCATCGGCCCCGATGACGATGCGCGTGCGGTAGATCTCGTCCCTCCCGCGCTCCTTCACGCGCACGTGCCAACGTGCATCACCATCGCGCGACATGCCGGTCGCTTCGGCGCCGACGAGCACCTGCGCGCCGGCCGCTGCTGCCGCTGCCGCCAGGTGTGCGTCGAACCGCGTTCGGTCGAGAATCCAGCCGAGACCGGAATCGGCGAGCACGACCTCGGTGTCATCCGGCGCCTGAAAAATGACGTCCGTGATCCGTCGGGATACCCAGTCGGCACCGTCCGGATTGGCGAATTCGCGCAGGCCGGCGTCGCCCACACCCTCGGCGCAGCGCACGGGTGAGCCCACCGCCCGGTCCCGTTCCAATAAGAGGACCTCGAGCTCGGGCGCCGCCTGCTTGGCCTGCCAGGCGGCGACGGCCCCGGCGGGTCCCGCGCCGACGACCAGGACGTCGATATCAGGCATACGCGGCCATGGCGAGCGCGCCAACGGGGCAGGGCGCGATGCATTTCTCGCAGCCGGTGCAGGCGCCTTCGTCGACGGTCAGGACGTTCAGCTCGAGGTGGATCGCTTCCGGTGGGCAGAGGGGTAAACAGAGGCCGCAGCGGTCGCACACCGCGAGGTCAACGACGGCAATTGTGTCGGGCGTCACGCGACGCATGGGCGAAAGGCTAGCCGGGCGAATCAGGGGCGTCAAGCTTCATGCTTGCTTGAGGTTACGCATTTCATTACCTTGAGCCGTTCGCAGCAACCCGCCTCACCCTTTTACCGACGATCACGTGCCACCAAGCTGGCTGAATTTCAAAATGGGTGTATGGAGCCCGGCGAATGAAATCGCCGTAGACCTTGGCACCGCTAACACACTGGTCTACGTCCGCGGCGAAGGGATCGTGTTGAACGAACCCTCCGTCGTCGCGATCGAAAAGGCCACGGGCAAAGTCAAAGGCATCGGCCTCGAGGCGAAGCGCATGCTCGGCCGCACGCCTGACGGCGTGCTCGCCGTGCGGCCGTTGAAGGACGGCGTCATCGCCGACTTCGACGTGACCGAGAAGATGCTCCGGTTCTTCCTGAAGACGATCATCGATCGCCATCTCTTCCGCGTTCGCCCCAAAGTCATCGTGTGCGTGCCGAGCGGCATCACCGAAGTCGAGAAGCGCGCGGTGCGCGACTCGGCGCAATCGGCCGGCGCCAAAGAGGTGTTCATGGTCGCCGAGCCGATGGCGGCGGCGATCGGCGTCGGACTCCCGGTCGAGACGCCCACCGGCAACATGGTGATCGACATCGGCGGCGGCACAACGGAAATTGCGGTCATCGCCTTGTCGGGCATCGTGTCCGACACGTCGATCCGCACCGGCGGTGACGAGCTGGATCAGGCGATCGTGCAGTTCATGCGCAAGAACTACAACCTGCTCATCGGCGAGCCCACCGCGGAGCAGATCAAGATCCAGATCGGATCGGCGGCACCGATCGGCGAAGAGCGCGAGATGGAAGTGAAGGGCCGCGACCTCGTGTCCGGCATCCCGAAGATCGTGCGCGTGCATTCGAGCGAGATCCGCGAGGCCGTGCAGGAGCCGATCCAGCAGATCGTCGACGCGGTGCGGCGCGCGCTCGAGATCACGCCGCCTGAGCTGGCCTCCGACATCGTGGATCGCGGCATCGTGATGACGGGCGGCGGGGCGTTGATTCGTGGACTCGACCTGCTGTTGCAGCAGGAGACCGGGCTGCCGATTCACCTGGACGAGGATCCCATGACCTGCGTGGTGCGGGGGGCGGGGCGGATCCTCGACGCTCCGGAGAAATACCGCAACGTCCTGACTACTTAACCGAATGGCGATCGGCACGGATCGGTACGCGTCGCGCGCCGACACGCTGCTTTTCATCGCCTGCGTGGGGCTGTCGATTGCTGCGTTGAGCCTACCCGACCCATGGCGTGACCCGCTCGCGCAGGGACTGCGGCAGACCGTGCTCGCGCCGTTCCTCTTTCTGCAGCGCCAAACCGAGCTGCTCGCCGCCGCCCGCTATCGCTACGATGCCGTCGTGGCGCAGCGCGATTCCGTCGCGCTCGCCGCCACGTTCCTGCCCGAGCTGCGCAGCGAAAACACCCGGCTGCGGGGCCTGCTGGGGCTGAGCGCCCGGCTGGGCGGCGGCTACGTGTCCGCCGAGGTCTTGCATCAACCCGAGCCGACGAACCCGCTCAGCTTCGTGGTATCGGCAGGAAAGAAGGAAGGCGTTCGGCCGCTCTCGGCGGTCATCAGCCCCGAGGGACTTGTGGGATTGGTTGCATCCGTCGATGAGCATACCAGCGTCGTGTTGAGCTGGGCGCATCCCGAGTTTCGCGCCAGCGCGATCGCCACCGATGGCAGCGTGGTGGGCATTGCGGCTCCGCACGGCGCTGAGGGACCGGGGGTGTGGCTGCTGGAGCTGCAAGGCGTGCTGTATCGGCAGCAGGTGCAGCCGGGCACCGTCATCGTGACCTCGGGTCTCGGTGGGGTGTTTCCTCGCGGCATTCCGATCGGCACCGTGATCGGGCCGGCCGGCGAAGAGAAAGGCTGGGGCCGTACCTATCTCGTCCGTCCCGCGATTCACCCCGCGGAGCTGTCGCATGTGATGATCTTGACATCACCGCGACCCGCGGGCGCCGACCTGCGGAACGCGTTCACCGTCCCGGCAGACAGTGCCGTACCTGGCGAGGCACCACCGCAATGAGACGTACCGACCGCTACCGCTATCCGTTCATGATGACGATGCTGATCTTGCTCCAGTTCACGATTCGTGGCCGGCTAGGAGCTCTGGTGAGCGGTGAGCACGCCGACCAGGTCGCGCCCGATTTCCTGCTGCTGGCGTTGCTCATCTACACGATTCGCGCCGAGCCGGGGAGAAGCGCGGCGGCCGGCTTCATCCTGGGCTTGCTGCGCGATGCCTTGACGCCCGCGAGCTTCGGCGCGGGCGCGCTGGCGCACACGCTGGTCGGGTTCTCCTCATCGTGGGCCAAGGCGGTGTTCTTTGCCGAGCACGTGTTCGTGAAAGGCTGCCTGTTCTTCGCCGGGACGTGGGTCCGCAACTTCATCGTGTTGCTCGTGTCGGGGCGGCTGCAGGGCTCGCAGGTGGCGTGGGAGCTGCTGGTGTGGTCGCCGCTCCAGGGCCTCAGTACGGCGCTGGTGGGTGTCGTCGTATTGTGGTTCTTCCGCGGCTGGCTGTCGCCCCGGCGGCCCGGAGCCGTCGGAGTGTCGGCGTGAACGCGTTCCATCCACACCTGCTCGATCGCCGCCTGGGCGTGGCGCGCACGGGCGTGTGGATCGTCCTCGGCATCCTCGTGCTGTCGTTCTTCCGCACGCAGATCCTCGGGCACGGCAAGTACCAGCTGCAATCGGAGACGAACCGGCTGCGGCCGATTCCGCTGCCCGCGCCGCGCGGCGTCATCTACGACCGCAACGGGCACGTGCTGGCGGAGAACGTGCCGGGGTACACGGTCTCACTGCTGCCCGGCCCCGAAGCGAATTTGCGCTCGACGCTGGCCCGCATCGCGTCGATCGCAAACATCGACAGCGCCGAAATCGAGCGTGTGTTGCAACGCGCCCGGAAGGCGCCGTATCAGCCAGCGCTGGTCCTCGGCGACGCTCGGTTCAACGTCGTCTCGGCGCTCGAAGAGCGGCGCGTCGCGATCCCCGGTCTACTGATTCAGGCGGAGCCCAAGCGGTACTATCCCGACACGGCGGTCGTCGCGCACCTCGTCGGGTACGTCGGCGAGGTCACGGAAGGCGAGCGGGCGACGAAGCGATTCGCCACCGTGCGACTCGGCGGGCTGGTGGGCAAGTATGGGCTCGAGCGCGAATACGACGACACGCTGCGCGGCTCCGAGGGGGTGCGCTTCGTCGAGGTGAGCGCACGCGGCCAGATGGTGCGCGAGGCGGAGGCGGCGGCGAACCTCGCGCCGGTCCCGGGCACCGACCTGCACACGACGATCGACCTCGATCTGCAGCGCTACGTCTCGCACATCTTTCCCGCGGGGCAGCGCGGCGCGGTGCTCGCGCTGAATCCGAACACCGGAGAGGTTCTGGCGCTGTACAGCGCGCCCGGGTTCGATCCCAACGCCTTCGTGGGCGGCATCTCCGCGCCGTACTGGCGCTCTCTCAACGAGAGCGCGGCGCGGCCGCTGCTCGACCGCGCCATCCAGGCGCGCTACCCACCCGGCTCGACGTGGAAGCTGGCGGTCGCCGCCATGGCGCTGAAGCGCGGCATCGTGGGACCGCGCAGCCACATGCCGATTCCCTGCCGGGGCGGGCTGCAATACGGCAATCGCTTCTTCCGCTGCTGGAATGCGCGCGGCCACGGCGATCTGACGCTGACCGAGGCGATTGCGCAGAGCTGCGACGTCTACTTCTACCAACTCGGCATCAAGCTCACCGTCACCTCGCTGCTCGAGGATGCGAACGCGTGGGGGTTCCGCGGGCGCACCGGCATCGATTTGCCCGATGAGATTCCCTCCGAATTCCCCACCGGGCCCGAGTATTACGACCGCCTGTACGGCGCGCGGCGCTGGACGTCGGCGGTCGCGTTGAACCTCGCAATCGGCCAGGGGGAGAATGCGCAGACGCTCGTGCAGATGGTGCGTCTCTATCAGCAGCTGGCGAGCGACGGCCGGGTGCGGACGCCGTTTCTGGTCCGGCAGGCGCGGACGGCAAGCGGCGACAACGCGTCACTCGGGCTCAACCCCGATCAGCTCGCGACGCTGCGCCGCGCCATGATCGCCGTCGTGGAGGAGGGGACGGCGCGCGGCTCTCGCCTGGCCAATATAACCATCGCGGGGAAGACGGGGACGGCGCAAAACCCGCACGGACTCGACCACGGCTGGTTCATCGGCTTCGCCCCCGCCGATAAGCCCGAGATCGTGGTCGGCGCGATCATCGAGTTCTCGCAGCACGGCACCGCCGTGGCGCCGCTCGTGTCGCGGATGATCGCACACTACCTCGGCATCGACGAGCAGCGGGCGTCCACCCTGCGCGTGACCGTGCCGAACGACTCCGCGCCGGCTCCCTTCCAGATTCCAGTGCTGCCGGACACGCTCCCTCCTACGATCCCGGTCGACAGTGCTATCGCGCGTCCGCCAACTCGATAAGGCGCTCGTCGTTTCCGTCGGGTTGCTGGCGTTGTACGGGCTCGCGACCCTGTACTCCGCCGGTCAGACCGACGTCCCGACGTTCGTCGCTACGATCTGGGAGCGGCAACTCATCTGGCTGGGGCTGAGCCTCGCCGTCGCCGGACTCACCTTCCGCACGTCGCCGCGCTTGCTGGAGTGGGCCACGCCGTTCGTCTATGCGATCGCGGTGTTCCTGCTCGTGCTCACGCTGTTCATCGGCACCGGCGCCGGAACCGCCGCCGGCAGCAGATCGTGGTTGGCGATCGGCGGGCACCGGTTCGGCCAGCCCGCCGAGCTGGCGAAGCTGGCGGTGATCCTGTTGCTCGCCCGTTGGCTCGCGGCGCTGCGCGAGTCGCCGGCGACGCTGCGGGATCTGATCGTGCCCGGCTTGATCGCGGGCTTACCCGCGGTGCTGGTGCTCAAGCAGCCGGACCTGGGCAGCGCGATCGTCTTCGTCGCGATTCTGTTCGTCATGTTGTTCTGGGCTGGTACGAAGCCATCGCTGCTCCTGCTCGCCGCCTCGCCCGTGATCGGGCTCGTGCTCGCCGTCTCGACCGTCGCGTGGGGCGTCTGGATCGCCGTGCTCGCCGGTCTCCTGCTGTGGTGGCGGCCTTACCTGTGGGAAGGGCTCGCCGTCATGGGCCTGAACGTCCTCGGCGGGGTGCTGGCGCTGCCGTTCTGGAATCGGCTGGCACCCTATCAGCAGAACCGGCTGCTGTCGTTCCTGAATCCCGACGTCGACCCGCGGGCCGCGGGATGGCACGTCATTCAGTCGAGAGTGGCAGTCGGGTCGGGGGGCCTGTTGGGGAAGGGATTCACCGAAGGCACACAGAAGCGGTTGGCGTTCCTCCCGGCGCAGCATACCGACTTCATTTTCTCGATCGTCGGCGAGGAGCTCGGCTTCGTCGGCGTATTGATTGCGCTCATTCTGTTTGCCTGGCTCCTGTTTGTCCTGCTGCGTATCGCCCGCCGGGCCACCGATCCGTTCTCGAGCCTCTGCGTATTCGGCGTCGCCGGCCTGTTTTTCACCCACATCGTCGAGAATGTGGGCATGACGATCAACCTCATGCCCATCACCGGGATCCCGCTGCCATTCTTCTCGTATGGCGGCTCGTTTCTGCTGGTGTGCTCGATTGGCGTGGGCGTTGCGCTGCGAGTCGCGTGGGAGGCGCGGCAGTCCGGTTATGCTGAATTAGGGCAATGACTTAGTCTCTCGGGGCTAGCGTGCCGGGAAGCCCCTGCTCAAATTGTGCGCTTCGTCACTAATATGGCACGAATGGCCTGGTTCAAAAAGGAACGTAAGCCGCGCACGTCCGAGCGCGTAAAGCTCGAGATCCCGGCGGACGCGTGGGAGAAGTGCGACCAGTGCGGCCACGTCGACATTCGCGAACGCTTCGTTCGCGCGCTCAACGTGTGCCCCAATTGCGGCTATCATCGCCGCATCAGTGCGCAGGAGTATATCGACCTCCTGGTCGACGAAGGCTCGTGGCACGAGCTGTTTTCCGCCCTGAAGTCCGCCGACCCCCTCAAGTTCGAGAACTACGCTGACCGCGTGCAGGCCGCAGTCAAAAAGGCCGGCCCGTTGGATGCGATTCGTACCGGCTACGCACGCTTGCACGGGATGGCGATCAGCCTCGGCGTCATGGACTTCAGCTTCATGGGTGGCTCGATGGGGTCGGTCGTGGGGGAGAAGATCGCGCGTCTCACCCGGCATGCCATCGACAAGCGCTCGCCGCTGATTCTGGTCTCCGCCTCGGGCGGTGCCCGCATGCAGGAGGGTGTGCTGTCGCTCATGCAGATGGCCAAGACGTCGGTCGTCATCGCCGAGCTGCAGGGTGCGAGCGTGCCGTTCATGTCGGTGCTCACGAACCCGACGACCGGCGGTGTCTCGGCGTCGTATGCGATGCAGGGCGACGTGATTCTGGCAGAGCCTGGTGCCGTCATCGGATTTGCCGGACCTCGCGTGATCAAACAGACGATCGGCCAGGATCTGCCCGAGGGGTTCCAGACGGCGGAGTTCCTGTTGGACCATGGGATGATCGACGCCGTCGTTCCGCGCGGCGAACTGCGGGACACCGCCGCGCAGCTGCTGCGGCACATGACCGGCGCCTGGCCGGCTGAGGCCGCCGACTGACGTTCGAAGACGCCTGCCAGTTTCTTTTCGCCAGGCAAGCCGGCCGCATCAAGTGGAGTCTCGGCCCGACCGAGGGACTGCTCGACGTGCTCGGTCGGCCGCAACGCCATTTCCCCGCGATCCACATCGGCGGCACCAACGGCAAGGGATCGACCTGCGCGTTTGTAGCGAATGAGCTGCGGGCGCAGGGCTGGCGCGTCGGCCTGTACACGTCGCCACATCTCCTCTCGCCGTGCGAGCGGATCACCGTAGACGGTGTGCCGATCGGCGAAGATGCCTTCGCCGAATGGACGGCGCAGCTCAAGCCGCACATCGAGCGGCTCGACGCCAGCTTCTTCGAGGCCACGACCGCGATCGCGTTCGCCGATCTGGCCGCCCGGGGCGTCGACATTGCGGTCATCGAGGTCGGCCTGGGAGGCCGCCTGGACGCCACCAACGTGCTCACGCCGCTCGTCACCGCGGTCACGAAGATCGCCCTCGAGCACGCCGAGTACCTCGGACATGACTTACGGGGAATCGCGCGGGAAAAGGCCGGCATTGCCAAGCCCAAGGTGCCGTTCGTGACGGGAGAGGCCGACCCCGAGATCCGCGCCGAGCTCGTGAAGGAAGCGAAGCGGCGCGGCGCCGACCCGATCATCACCGTGGATGCGACGCTGCGGCCCAGGAGGGACACACGCCTGGGCCTGCGCGGGCGGCATCAGGTGGCCAATGCGCTGGTGGCGCACGCCGTCCTCAACGCCCTGCCTGCTCCGTTCGGGCCGGTGGGGAAGAATCTCCCCGCCAGCTTCGCCCACGCCTACATCCCCGGCCGCTTCGAGGTGCGGGGCAAGTGGATCTTCGACGTCGCGCACAACCCGGACGGCATGGAGGTGGTCGCGGACGCGATTCGATCCGCCCATCCGCCGATCCGCCGGCCTTTGCACGCCCTTGTGGGGATCCGCAACGACAAGGATTGGCGGGCGATGCTCGACATCCTGCGGCCGGTCGTGGACAAGCTGGTGCTGACCGTGCCGCCCTCGATTCCGGTCATGCAACGCTGGTCGCTCGAGGACCTGGACGCGCTGTCGCACTTCGATCCGGACTTCACGCGGGCACTCGAAGACATTCAAGAGGGCGCAGGAACGGTGCTCGTCACCGGATCATTTCACACGGTCGGCGACGCCCTGGAGCGGCTGCCCGGTTTTGCGCCGGTCGGATAACGCGCCTAAATTGTTGTGATGCAAGGGAAAGCGCTCCCCGGCTTCCGCGATTTTTACCCTGAAGACCTGAGCCTCCGAAACCACATCTTTGCGACCTGGCGCAGCGTCGCCGGGCGCTACGGATTCGAGGAATACGACGGTCCGCCGCTGGAATCGCTCGAGATGTACACGAAGAAGAGCGGGGATGAGATCGTCGCCCAGCTCTATACTTTCAAGGACAAGGGGGACCGCGAGGTTGCGCTGCGGCCCGAGATGACGCCCACGCTGGCGCGGATGGTCGCGGCCCGCGTCCAGGCGCTCAAGAAGCCGATCCGCTGGTTCTCGATGCCGCAGCTGTTCCGCTATGAACGCCAGCAGCGCGGGCGGCTGCGGGAGCATTTCCAGCTCAACATGGACATCATCGGGGAAGCGTCGCCGCTCGCCGATGCCGAGCTGATGGCGGCGGCGCTGGACATCATGCGGGCGTTTGGGTTGGGCCCCCAAGACGTGCGGTTACGCGTCTCGGATCGACGATTACTCAAGACCCTGCTCGCCGCACGAGGGATTACGGACACGCAGCTCCCCGTCGCGTTCGCCGTACTCGACCGCAGCGAGCGCGTTCCGAAGAACGTGCTGGAGGAGATGCTCAAGGAGGCAGGATTTGGGAGACGGGAGTCAGGGACGGTCTTTGAGATTGCCGAGCTGCGAGGCCCCGAGGCTCTGAAAGCCGCCGGGGAGGCAGCCGGGCCGCTGACGCAAGCTGTGCAGTCGCTCCAGGCCATGGGTCTCGACGAGTTCGTGTCGGTCGACCTGACCATCGTGCGGGGGTTAGCCTACTACACGGGCATTGTGTGGGAGCTGTTTGACGCGCAGAAGGCGCTGCGTGCAATCGCCGGCGGAGGACGTTACGACGGTCTCCTCGATCTGCCCGCCCTGGGGTTCGGCATGGGCGACGTTGTCCTGGGGGAGCTCCTCAAGGAGCGCGGCGCGGCTCCCAAGGCGTCGACCGAGCTCGGCGCCTTTTTAGTGGCAGTCGGCGGGGAGGACCTGCCCGTCGTGCTGCAGCTTGCTCACGCCTTGCGCGAGCGGGGCATCGCGGTGGAATACGGGCTGCGGCACGCGGCGGTCCGCAAGCAGCTGGAGCTGGCCGCCGCGCGTGGGGCGGCGCGCGCCGTGATCGTGGGGCCGGACGAGCGAGCGGCCGGGCTCGCCGTCGTGCGGGATCTCAGGACCAGCACCGAAGCGAAAGTACCCCTTCGCCAGCTTCTCAACGGATATTTCGATTAATGGCACAAGCGAAACACATCACGCCACGCGCTAAGGATTTCAGCGCGTGGTACGGGGACGTCATCGAGCATGCGCAGCTGGCCGACTATTCTCCCGTCCGCGGCGCGATGGTCATCAGGCCGAACGGCTATCGCATCTGGGAGCTGATGCAGCGCGCGCTCGACGATATGCTCCGCGCCACCGGTCATCGCAACGCGTATTTCCCGCTGTTCATCCCGATGAGTTTCCTGGCGAAAGAGGCGGAGCACATCGAGGGGTTCGCGAAGGAAGTCGCGCTGGTCACACACACGCGCCTCAGGGCAACCGGGAAGCAGGGGAAGGACGCCATCGCGGTCGACCCCACCTCGGCGCTCGAGGAGCCGCTCGTGGTGCGGCCCACGTCGGAAACGATCATCTATGCGATGTACGCGAAATGGATCCAGAGCTACCGCGACTTGCCGCTGTTGTTGAATCAATGGTGCAACATCGTGCGGTGGGAGTTACGGACCCGTCCGTTCCTGCGGACGACGGAGTTCCTCTGGCAGGAAGGGCACACCGCGCACGTCGATGAAGCGGACGCCGAGCGTGAGGCGCGTCTCATCCTGGGGATTTATCGCCGCTTCAACGAAGAGTGGCTGGCGATGCCCGTCCTCACCGGTCTGAAAACCGACAGTGAGAAGTTCGCCGGGGCGTTGCGCACGTACGCGATCGAAGCGCTCATGCAGGACAATAAGGCGATCCAGGCGGGGACATCGCACAACCTCGGCCAGAATTTCGCCAAGGCGTTCAACGTGCAATATCAGACGGCGGCCGGCGGCCTCGAATACGTGTGGAGCACCTCCTGGGGCGTCTCGACTCGGCTCATCGGCGGCCTGATCATGACGCATTCGGACGACAACGGCCTCGTTGCGCCACCGAAGCTCGCCCCAGTGCAGGTCGTGATCGTGCCGATCTGGAAGACGGACGAAGAAAGGAGTCAGGTGTCGGGAGTTGGGAGTCAGGTGAAGGCCGACCTGGAAAAGATCGGCGTCCGGGTCGAACTCGATCTGCGTGACACGATGAAGCCAGGCGCCAAGTACTTCGAATGGGAGGCATTCGGCGTGCCGGTACGTCTGGAAATCGGTCCACGCGATCTCGCGAGTGGACAGGTCGTGGTGGCCCGCCGGACGGGTGGCAAAGCGCCTGTGCCACTTCAGGGAGCGACCGCGGCCGTGACGACAGCGCTCGATGAAATCCAGGCCGCGCTCTTCGCTGCTGCGCGCGAGCGGCGCGAAAAGAACTCGATCCGCGGCGCCACCAAGGCACAGTTCCTTGACTTCATCAACGGCAGCGGCGGATTCGCCTACGGCGGTTTCTGCGGCAGCCCGACGTGCGAGGCGGAGATCAAACAACAAACGAACGCGACGATCCGGGTCCTCCCTGATCCCGAGTTCCGCAGTAAAGAGGTGCCGAAGCATTGCATGTGGTGCGGCGCCCCCAGCGTAGCGGAGGCCGTGTGGGCACAGGCGTACTAGGGTTCGATCCGGGATTGCTGCAGGCAATCGCGGATCGCATCGGGACACCGGCCTACGTCTACAGCACCAATCTGATTCGCGCGCAGTACAACGCACTGCACGACGCGCTGCACGGCATCCGTCACCGCATCTGCTACTCGGTGAAAGCCAACGGCAACCTCGGCGTGTTGCGGGTCATGAAACAGCTCGGTGCCGGCGCCGACATCGTGTCGGTCGGCGAGCTGCGACGGGTCCGCATCGCCGGATTCGATCCCGACGGCATCGTCTTCTCGGGCGTCGGCAAGACCGCCGCGGAGATCGAGGAGGCCATCCGCGCCCGCGTGGGCTTCATCAACATCGAATCGACCAGCGAGCTCGACACGCTCGCCGCAGTTGCGAAAGACATCAAGTTGCCGGTGCGGGTTGGCATACGCGTCAATCCCGATGTGGCGATCGATTCGCACCTGTACATGAAAACCGGCGAGAAGACGGCGAAATTCGGCATCCCCTTCGATGAAGTGGTCACCGTGGCGCGCCGTATCGCGGCCGAGCCGCGGCTCGTGTTGCGAGGGCTGGCGATGCACATCGGGTCCCAGATTACCGACGTGACCCCCTACCATCGCGGGGCGGTGAAGTTGATCGAGCTGGTAACGGCGATCCGCGCCTCCGGCATCACGACGCTCGAAGCACTCGACGTGGGCGGCGGACTGGGCGTCCGGTACCACAACGAGAAGGCCCCGAGTCCCAAGGCATTCGCGGAAGCGGTCGTTCCGGCGGTCGGCGCCGCGGGGTTGGGGCTGTTGTGCGAGCCGGGGCGCTACCTCGTGGCGAACGCGGGCGTGCTGCTGACCCGCGTGCTGTACCGCAAGCACGCCGGCGGCAAGGAGTATGTCATCGTCGACGCCGGCATGTCGGACTTCGTCCGTCCCAGCCATTACAATGCCCATCATGAGATCCTGCCGCTGCGCGACGGGAAGCGGCCCGAGGAAATCGTGAACGTCGTCGGGCCGATCTGTGAATCCGGTGACTTCCTGGCGCTCGACCGCAAACTCGTCACCGTCGGACCCGGCGAGGTCCTGGCGGTGCTCGGCACGGGGGCGTACGGCTTCGTGATGAGCTCGACCTACAACCAGCGGCCGCGGGCGCCCGAGGTCGTCGTTGATGGGGATCGCTACTACGTCGCGCGACAGCGCGAGACGCTCGACGACCTGGTCAGAGGCGAAACGGCCGAACCGACCACGTGGTACAAAGCGTGAACAGGATCCTCATCCTCGATTGCGGTTCGCAGTTCACACAGCTGATCGCGCGCCGGATCCGGGAGGCGAGCGTCTACTGCGAGATTCATCCCGCCGCGCGCGGCACCGACCTGGCCTTTGTGCGGTCGTTTGATCCCAAGGGGATCATCCTGTCGGGTGGACCCAATTCGGTGTTCGATCCTGGCGCGCCGACCGTCGATCCCGGAATTCTCGATCTCGGCGTCCCGGTCCTCGGCATCTGCTATGGCATGCAGCTCGTGGCGCAGCTCTCGGGCGGGAAGGCCACTCCCGCCACGGTCCGCGAGTACGGCCGTGCGGACGTCACGGTCCGGGAGAACAAGGGTCTCTTTGCGGGATTCGAGCCACAGGCCAGCATCATCGTCTGGGCGAGCCACGGCGACCGGATCGAGTCGCCGCCCCCTCATTTCCGGGTGACCGCGACGAGCGCCAACGCCCCGGTCGCCGGCATGCAGCACGATTCCAAGCCGATCTACGGCGTGCTGTTTCACCCGGAGGTGGCGCACACGCCGCGGGGCGGTGAGATTCTCCACAACTTCCTGTTCGATGTCTGCGGCTGCACCCCTGACTGGACGCCGGGCCATTTCATCGACCAGGAAATCGGCCGGATTCGTCAACTCGTGGGGGAAGACGGACGCGCGATCTGCGGGCTGTCGGGCGGCGTGGACTCGGCGGTGGCGGCGGCGCTGGTGCATCGGGCCGTGGGCAACCGGCTCACGTGCGTGTTCGTGGACCACGGCCTGCTGCGGCGCGGGGAGCGGGAGCAGGTCGAGCGCACCTTTCGCGCCCACATGGGGATCGATTTGCGCGTGGTGGACGCGACTCACCGCTTCCTCAAGGAGCTGAAGGACGTCGAAGACCCCGAGGAGAAGCGCCGCCGCATCGGCCACACCTTCATCGACGTGTTCGAGGACGCTGCCCGGCACGTCGAGGGCAGCGTCGGTTTCCTGGTGCAGGGCACACTCTATCCCGATGTCATCGAATCGACGTCGGCGACGGGCGGGCCATCCGCCACGATCAAGACGCATCACAACGTCGGCGGCCTGCGACCCAACCTGCCCTGGAAGCTGATCGAGCCGTTGCGCGAGCTGTTCAAGGACGAAGTGCGCAAGGTGGGGCGGGAGTTGGGGCTGCCCGCGGAGATCGTGGGGCGCCATCCGTTCCCGGGGCCGGGTCTCGCGATTCGGGTTTTGGGTCCCGTGAGTGAGGCGCGGTTGGACCTGCTGCGCCGCGTGGATGCGATTTATCTGGACGAGATTCGCGCCGCGGGTCTATACGACCAGATCTGGCAGGCGTTCGCGGTGCTGTTACCCGTCAAATCCGTTGGCGTCATGGGCGACGGACGGACTTACGATTACGTCGTGGCTCTGCGCGCCGTCACGAGCCGGGACGGCATGACGGCCGACTGGTACCAGTTCCCGCATGAAGTCCTGGGCAGGATCTCGAATCGGATTATCAACGAAGTGAAGGGAGTGAATCGCGTCGCCTACGACATCAGTTCCAAGCCGCCCGCAACCATCGAGTGGGAGTAGTGGCGCTAGATATTCTTTTCCTCGAGTAGGGCTAGGAATTCCGCTGGTTGTTGAAGCTTTGCCAGCTTGCCCGGTACGTCACCTTCCTTGGCGAACTGCGCGATCTTTCCAAGCACCGGCAGGTATTGGTTCGAGACTTCCAGCGGCGGGGCTACGATCAGGAAGAAGTCATTGACGAGCTGATCGTCGATCGCCTTGAAGTCGATCCCCTGTCTGCTGCGGCCGAACGCACAGCGCAGGCGGGTCACCACCAGCGAACGGCAGTGGGGGATGGCGATGTGCTGGCCGATGCCGGTCGAGCCGAGGGTTTCGCGCCGCTTCAGCATCTTGAACAGCATCCCCTGCGCCTTTTCGTCGAGCTTGAGCAGCCCGACGAGCTCCTTGAGCACCGCGTCCTTGGTGGTGCTCTGGAGCTCGAGCGTGATGGCATCTTCGGAAAAGAACTCGCGCAGGCGCATTCGCGCGCGAAAGGTAAATCTTGGTTGCTCCGTGCGCAACGCGCTATTACGTTCCAGCGCATGGACTTCCCGTACTCGGTCCAGCACGACTGTCCGCTCTACCTCGCCCCCATGGCGGGCGTGTCGGAGTCGCCGTTCCGGCAGATTTGCCGCCGGTACGGGGCCGACGTCGTCGTGTCAGAGTTCATTTCGTCGGTAGGGATTTCCCTAGGGATCGAGCGCGTCCTGGCCGAGATGCGGTTCGAGCCGGTCGAACGGCCGATCGGGATTCAGATCTACGGCGCCGACGCGGGCATTATGGCGAAGGCCGCCGGGATGGTGACGGAACTGTTCGAGCCCGACTTTGTGGACATCAATTTCGGGTGCCCGGTGAAGAAGGTCGTGAAGAACAATGGCGGCTCGGGCTGTCTGAAGGACATGACCCTGGTGCGCGGCATCATCCGGGCGGTGCGCGAGGCCACACGGCTGCCGGTGACGGTGAAGATCCGCAGCGGCTGGGACGAGACACAGCGTGATCCCGTGGAAATCGGGCTGCGTTGCGAGGAGGCCGGCGCGCAGGCGCTGACGCTCCATCCGCGAACCCGGACCCAGATGTATCAAGGAACCGCAGACTGGGATGAGATCGCGCAGCTTGTCCGAGCGCTCACGATCCCGGTCATCGGCAATGGCGACATCCGCACGCCCGAAGACGTGCTCGCGATGCGAAACCACACCGGTTGCGCCGGCATCATGATCGCCCGGGGCTCGTTCGGGAATCCGTGGCTATTCGCGCAGGCGCGCGACCTGCTGGAGGGGGAGGGGGAGGGGGGGGGGCGCACCAAGCGGCCCGATCCGACGCCTGCGGAGCGGTTTGCAACGGCGCTGGAGCACGCGCGGTTGGCGTTACGGCTGCAGGGCAACACGCGCAAAACGGCGCTCGAGTTCCGCAAGCATTTCGGCTGGTATACGAAAGGTCTTCCCGGGGCGTCGGAGCTACGCCAGCGCCTGTTCGCGATCGAATCGATGGCAGAAGCCGAAGCGATTTTCTGCGACTATCTGTACGGATCTGCGAGATCTGCGGCTTGAACCTCGAGCGGCTGCCGTTCGCCACGATCGATCACCTCCGGCCCATCACCCAGGGGCATCAGGAGGTGATCTTTTGTCCGGGCAAGACGGTCGGGCAAGTCGTGGCGATCGCGGAGCGGCTCGAGACGGCCGGCGGGACGTTTCTAGCGACGCGTGTCGAGCCGGCGCAGTCGCAAGCGCTGGCGGCGCGGTTCCCCCGCGTGGAGATCAACGAGCTGGGCCGCACCGCCTACCTCCCGCCCGAACCTGAGCCGGCGCCGACGGGGCGGGGCACCGTGCTCGTCTGCACGGCCGGCACCAGCGATCTCCCGGTCGCGGAGGAAGCGGCGGTCAGCGCGCGGGCGCTCAAGAACCGCGTCGAGCGGCTCACCGATGTCGGCGTCGCCGGGATTCACCGGCTCCTCACCCAGACCGACGTGCTGCGCTCCGCCGGCGTCATCATCGTCGTCGCCGGGATGGAGGGTGCGCTGCCAAGCGTGGTCGGCGGGCTGGTGAAGGTTCCCGTTATCGCCGTGCCGACGAGCGTCGGCTACGGCGCGTCGTTCGGGGGCCTTGCCGCCTTGCTCGCGATGCTGAATTCCTGCGCCTCGGGCGTCACCGTCGTCAACATCGACAACGGATTCGGCGCCGCCGCGGCCGCGAGCCGCATCAATCACTCGTAACACGGCCCCCCGCCCGGCGCGGCGCTGGGTCGCGCTCGCGCTGCAGGTCATCGGTTTCGGCGCTGCCCTTGTCGGAGCCTGGCGGGGGGGCTCGGTCTGGGGCGTGGTCGCCGCCACCGGCGGCATGACACTCGCTTTTGGTTGGACGATTCGCTGGCGTCCCGGACGCCTGCGTCGTCGCGGCCCCCCACCACTGGGACTCGGCGAGGTCCTCGATCTGCTCCGACAAGCCTACGGCGCGAGCGCGGGATGGGGCGTCGGGGTGGCAGACGCTCCCCTCGAGGTGGTCGTCACGCCCGACGTGGACCCTGAGCTGCGACGCCGCGGCGCGGCACTCGTGCAGCTCGCGTCCGTGGATGGTCGCCTCCACGTCGTTCGGGATCCAGAAGCCACATTCGTCGCGGTTGGCGACTTTCCGTACGCCGCGGGACTCGCGCTCGATGGGGCTGGCCATGCGGCCACGGTCACCGATGCCATCGCCGGCGCGTTGCGCCGGTTTGTCGCGGGCATGCGGCTCGCCGAGGAGCACAGCGGGCTGCCGCGCGCGCGCATCGTGGCCGGTCGAGTATCGCGCCTCGTGGCAAGTGCGCAGACCCTCGAGGGGATCGCGCGAGCCGCGGTTCAACTGGGGGAGCAAATCACCCATCGTGCGGTCGCCCTCGTCGTCGCCGGGGTGGACCAGCCTCGAATCGCTGCCGTCTCCGGGACCGCCGATCGGCGTCTTGGCGGCGTCGCGCTCTCGACCGATTCTCCCGTCGCGCGGGCCATGGCAGCCGGCATTCCCGTCGCGACGCGCGGCGCCGAGGATGTCTTCGGTCCCGGCGTCCCCGAACGGCGGCGCAGCGAGCGGGCGGGGACCGCCTACCCGCTGCTCGACGGATCGATTGTCGTGGGCGCATTCGTGCTGCTCGGGGCGCCACTCGAAGCGGATGCCCCCATGCTCGATGACCTGAGTCCGCTGCTCTCGGACCTCGGGCCACGCATCGCCGCGGCGCGCGCCGTGCACGACGCTGAGCAGCGGGCCGTAGTGGATCCGCTCACCGGCCTGCGCAATCGGCGCGAGTTCGAGCGCGCGCTGCAGGCCGCAGCCCGCGGCGCCAGCGGGAACGCGACGCTCATCTACGTCGATCTCGATCACTTCAAGAAGCTGAACGACACGCTCGGACATCCAGCGGGGGATGCGGCCTTGAAGCACGTGGCGCGCCTGCTCGAAGCCGCCGTGCGCGACGGGGACATCGTGGCGCGCATTGGGGGCGAGGAATTCGCGATCTGGCTGCCGCGCACGCCCTTGCGTGAAGGCATGGAAGTGGCCGAACGTATTCGCCGCTCCGTCGCGGAGCAGCCGCTGACGTGGAGCAGCTCCATCTATCCGCTGACGACATCGTGCGGCATCGCGTCGTGTCCCGAGCTGGTGGGCGACGTGCTGAATCTGCCGGCGGCGGCCGATGCGGCGCTGTACCGTGCCAAGCAGGCAGGGCGTAATCGGGTTGAAAAGGCGACCCCAGGTCACTAACCTTCACCCCGCTGCATGTTTTGGGGGCGACAGGCTTCGACGGGTTTGGCGAGGGTACTGTTGCGTGCCCAGGTTCTCAGTCACCTGGTAAATCAACTGGGACTATACACAAGCCAATTCTGAACTGGCTCTGGCTGCGTAAGCTTCGGCTTCACGCACCTGCGTGAGTGGCAGCCCGCCTGAGGCGGCGCTCACGTATCGCAAAGTCGGGCTGGCGGCACGTGGGGCCTCAACGGGTGCCGCAAGAGATTCCAGAGGCTTGTTGCTACCAGGGCTGACCAGGCGCCGAGGTAGTGAGACCACCAAAGCCTAGTCTACGCACGTAGGAGCGGTATCGGAGTCATGCTCGGACCGGGGTTCAATTCCCCGCGCCTCCATTGAGGACAGGGATAGGGACAGGGGACTCGGATCTCCTGTCCCTTTTTCCTTTCCGCAGTTCAGAAGCCCGAATCGTTCGAAGGAAGCAAGGCCGCAACCTGCCGAGGCAGATCCTCGAGTTTGCTATGCGCGAACATGACCTGCCCGGAGGGGTCAAGGACGTAATAGTCCGGCGTCGCGAACGACGTGAACGCCCGGTTGGCATCCTTCCGAAAATCATAGAAGACGGTCAAGTCTCCCGCTTTCTGAACGCGTAACGTCTGCTCCAGATCGTTTGAGAATGGCTGGTCCACGATCGTCACTATCTGCGCGCCTTGTCGCACAAAGCGTTCGTTCAAAACGTCGAGATCGTGTAACGGCATCAGTGAAAAGCCGCAGTAAGGGGACCAGAACATCACAACGGTGACCTTGCCGTTCACCACATCAGGCAGGCGACGGACCTCTCCTGACCTGGCCATCAGGCGCAGCGGTCCACTGAGACTTCGCGGTGAGGCTCGCTTCAACACACTCTGCCGCATCTCCCGCACAGCGTTGCTAACAAGCACCGCCCAGTTCTCATCCCCGCTGCGAGCGGCCATCGAGCGGATCGAATCCTTAAGAGCGATCGGGGTTCCGGGGTCGGCGACGACGCGGGCGTAGCTTTGAAGTGCCGCGCCGGTATCGCCGCGCGCGATGAGCGCTTGAGCGATACTGCGCAGCACTTCGGGATTCCACCCGTAGGATGCAGCCAGCCGCAGCGTATCGAGCCCGGCGGCCGGGTGCCCGTCCTCAATCAGTGCACGCCCTAACGCGGCCAGGATCGGCTGGGCCGCGGCGCGATTCCTGTCTCGCTGTTCCGCGATGTTGGCAGTCAGCGGCCGATATCCATCCGGTCCTTCGGCGAGCAGTCGGGCTCCGTCACGCAGCCAAGCCATCACCGTGTCGCGAAGCGTTGGATACTGGAGAACGTCTCTCGCCAAAAAGGCGGCCACCTGGGGTGTGTCTCGATACCAACGACGGAATCTGACAGCCCAGACCCGCAGGGCGGCCGTGTCTTTAGCGGTTATCGCGTGCATGAGCGCGTTTTGCGCGAGGAGAACGAGCCTCCGGTCATGGGTTGGCTCAGCTCTCTGCCACACGGTCTCCAGTTCTTGGAAATACTTGGACTGCGTTTCCAGCACCGTGTAAAAGCCGCGTGCGTCTTTTTGGGTCTTGATGTATTGGTTCGCGAGTCTGTTCTCCTCGCGGAAGAGCACCTCCGGATCATTGGGAAAAGCGGAGGCGAGGCGCGAAAGCCAAAAGCGCTTCGCTGCGCTGTCGTCGAGCTGGATCGCGTAGTGCATCATCCCAACGAGGATCCCGGCCGGTAATTCGGTCTTTTCTCCCAGGGTAGCCTGCAACGCCGCGAACCGTTTGCGATGAGCCGGTAACAGGCTATCGGCGATGCGCTGACCAAGCACCCAGCGTTCGGATACCGCAACCAAACTCCCTGCCTCGGGATCATCGGGATAGAGCGCGCGCAGCGCACGCGTGGTGCGTAGTAATTCCTCCCAGTTCCGACCCATCAGATCCCGCTGTTTCTGGACCAGCGCGTCGAACAAGGGCTTCCCCGCGTCGTCCGCCGTCACGAGATCCCATAACTGCTGGTTTCGATCGTCGATGACGTCGCCGGCGGGGGTTTCGACCGCGAACACGGCGAACACGACCGAATCCGGCAGCCGAAAGGCCAGCGCGAACTGACCTCGCGACCGATGCATGACACCGACACGCCGCTGCATCGGCCCCTCGTTGTAATCGTCGTCCACCGGTCGACGGAAGCGCGCGCGCAGGATCAGGGAGTCGTATCGCGAGAGCGTCGCGCTGGGCTCGTACGTCACGTGCACGATCTCCCCGGGCTGGGGAGCAGCGGGTTCGAACTGCAGGCTGCCAGTGCGGCTGCCCGCGGAGACATTGCGTGTAGACATGAAGGAGACGACCGCGATGATCGCAACGATGCCGATTGCCGCTGCAACGGCCAGCCGGCGGGAACGAACCGCGACGGGGTCGGCGGTGGGGAGAATTGCTCGGGCGCCGGCAGCCCGCGCGTTGAGGACTCGCGCCAGCGTGTCGCCTTGCACCTGCGACTCGACCGAGTCCGTCTCGAGGTCCGTCAGCTGACGCAGAACCTTCACCGTCTCTCGACAGTCGGTGCATTTCTCCAAGTGGCTGCCGATCGCGACACGCGCGGTTCCATTCAAGTCTCGAGCTGCGTATTGACTCAGCGTCTCGGCATCGGGATGTCGGGTGAAAATGGTCATGGCTTCTCCATCATCTGTTGACGCAGCCGTTTCATCGCTCGGTTGAACCGTACGCGTGACGCGCCGGAGGTGATGCCCAGCAACGCAGCAATCTCTTCGTGGGAGTATCCCTCGATTTGGCGCAGAACCAGCACGGCGCGGAGCGCGAGTGGCAACGCGGCGATGTGCCGCTCGAGATCAGATTGGTCTTCAGCACTCAGGCGATCCGGCGCCACGGACTGACGCTCATCGAGCGTGGCTTCCCTCCGTCTACGCGCAGTCCGGATCCGCATCAAGGCCATTCTGCTCGTCACGCGCTTCAACCATCCGTCGAAGCTGCCCCGGTTCTCGAAGCTTCGGATGGCTTCCGGAAGACCAAGGAACAAATCGTGGACGATGTCTTCAGCGTCGTGTCGAGACCCTGTGAGGCGCTGACTTAGCCGTAAGAGGTGAGGCGCATACAGGCGATACAGCCCTGCGATCCCTTCCGGAGCGCCTGCAGCCGTCTGCCGAATGAGCTCGGGGATCTGCTCGGCGCCTGGGTCAGTCATTGCTCGCGTGCTTGCAAGCGTCCTCTGGAACGTCATTGATCTCAAGATGCCGGCGGGTGCTTCGATGTTACATCGGACGGATTGCACTCGTCAAAGGAAAGCGTAGGCCGTTTACTGCGGAGACATGCCGTGACCGCGTCCTATGTCACCTCATGGCCGCCGACCAGCGAACGACCGCAGCTGCGCGCTGGACGGCACGACGAGCCGCGGCGCCATCGGAAATGCGACGCCCTGTGAATGGGGCGCGGGAGCGGCCGGCGGAGGCGGCGGCTCGAATCTGTGCCGGAAGCCGTGGGCCATCGGCAGGAAGTACGGGACGTAGACAGGTGCGGGAGCGGGCTGATACACCACCTGCTGCGGCGCCGGGGGGGCGCTCGCAATCGAGACGCTGCCACTGTTCACGCCGCAAAATGCGTTCGTGAGCGACGCGTTCGAGCAATCGACCACATTGGTCGGGATTGCGGTGGCAGTCGCGACCGCCGGTGCCCCGTGGCGGACGCAGCTCAGACAGACCAGCGGCTGGAGCGGCACCCGGCGCGTCTGCACCGTACCCGCGCTCGTGTATGCCACTACGCCGAAGTCGTACGGACGCCCGTCGGTGACACGGTCGGCGATGTCGAGCAACGCCGCGAGCGGGTCGCCGGCGGTCGGTTGCAGCAGCAAGGCATCGTCATAATTCCATGTTGATCCGGCACGCAGGGCCGCGAAGTCGAACGCCCACCGCGAGCGAACGGCGATGAATGTCGCTGGATTGCCTTCCGCGGTCGGTGGCAGCGGGATCACGACGAGCGTGTCGTTCGCCAGCATGGCGGTGCCGTCGTCCGGACTCGCGGGGAACAGCACCTGGATGCGACCGATCGCGTCGACGTGCAGGACCAGCAGGTCCCCGGGCTGCCGCAGCGTGACGTAGAGCGTCGAATCGCTGCGCCAGACGCCCACCGGCTGGGGCGTGTGCGGCGTGTGGACCAGCAGTGCCGCTGCGAAGGCAAGAGTAAGGACCATAGGCTCCTTTGTAGCCTACACCCCCCGGTCGGGGGCGGGGAAGCCCCGGGCATGTGCTACTAAAGAACTAGTTGACAATGGGGAGCCTGCCGGGTATAACTACTACAACACTAGTAGCTGAGCCTGAGCCATGCGGATTGCTTTCACCGATCGCGAGCTGGACGTCATGAGCGTGCTGTGGGACCGCGAGACCGCCACCGTGGCCGAGGTGCGTGAGCGGCTCGCCGATCGGCTCGCGTACACGACCGTGCTCACCGTGCTTCGCACCCTGGAGCAAAAAGGCTACGTGGCGCATGCCGGCGAGGGCCGGGCGCACCGCTACCATCCGCTGGTCAAGCGCGACGCCGCGGGTCGTAATGCGTTGCGCCGGCTGGTCGACAAAGTATTCCAGGGCTCGCCCGAGCTGCTGATGACGCATCTCGTTTCCGACAAAAACTTGAGTGACGAGGAGCTGCGCCGGCTGCGCACGCTGCTCGAAGCGCGCATCAAGGGAGGTGCCAAGTGATCGCCGTCTGGATGCTGTATTGCGTGGGAATCGGCTTGGCATTCGTTGTCGTGGGTCACGCCGTCGAACGAGGGCTTCACCTCGTCGGCCGGCCCACTCGCTGGGCGTGGATCATCGCGCTGGCAGGCTCGTATGTGATTCCGGTAGCGGCGTGGCTTCGGCCTGAGGCGTTCGCCACGTTTGCTGTACCCGTTCCGGCGGCGGTGGAATCATCCGGACGCCCGTCATTGCCGACTACCCTCACAACGTCCACCATCGTCCACCAACCTTCACCACGGCCCTTTTCTCTCACCGATCTCGATACGCCACTCCGGTGGGGATGGGGACTCGCGTCGATAGCGCTAATGCTGGTGCTCGGCGTAGCGACGATCCGCTTGATCTCGATGCAGCGCCGGTGGCGGCGAGCGGCCGTCGATGGCCGGCACGTGCTCGTCTCACCCAACGTAGGCCCGGCGGTGGTCGGCGTGTGGTCGCCTCGGGTGGTGCTGCCCGAGTGGGCGCTGCAACTCCCGGAGCGGGAACGGGAATTGATGTTGGTCCACGAGGAGCAACACGTGCGCGCCGCTGATCCTGCGCTGATCGCTATGGGATTCGCACTAGTGCTGCTCGCACCGTGGAACGTGGCGCTTTGGTGGCAGTGGCGGCGCTTGCGCCTGGCGGTCGAAATGGATTGCGACGCGCGTGTGCTATCGCAGGGCCGCTCCGCTCCGGCCTACGGCGAGCTACTCCTGGAGGTCGGACGGCGTCGTGCCACGCACGTGCTCGGCGCTGCGGCGCTTGGGGAGCCCGCGTCGTTCCTCGAGTCGCGCATTCGGCGCATGCTCAGCGGGGTCCCGCGTTGGCGCTGGGCTGGGGTTACTGTGGCGTTGGTGGTGACGGTTGGCGCGATCATCGGCGCGTGCGAAGCACCGCGGCCTGTCGGCCCGCAAAACGAGTCCCAGACGCAAGCGGCAACTCCAACAAGTGCGATTACCGGCACGCTGAGCGCGGTGATCGCGCCAGGCGATATCGATGTCCCCCCATCCATCGTTTCGGGTGCCATCACGTCATTCCCGACCCTGCCGCGCTTGGCAGGTATCGAGGGACCTGTCGTCCTACAGGCGAGCGTGGACGTGAATGGCCGGATCGACCCCGCCTCCGTTACGGTGATCGAGAGTCCCCATCCCGCTTTCACGCAAGTAGCCCAGAGCGCGTTATTGATCGCGCGGTTTCGGCCCGCCCGGGCACACGGCGGCGTGGTCAGCGCGGTCGTGCGAGTTACTTATGACTTTGTGAACGCGCCGTCGACCGCGCAGCTCGCGCGCGCGATGACGGATCGGATGACACTCAGAGAAGCGGAGCGATTGCGGCCATGGGTTGCTGAGAACGCGCGTCGAATGTTTCCGACGATTCTCGAGCCGACCGGTCCAGCCATGGACGCGTACTTGATTCACGACTCGCGGCTTCATGTCTATCGAAGCTCGCTCGTGACGATGTACTACCTGAACGGGGAGCGGCCGAACGCCGAAATCGGCATGAGGGAGCTGCAGCAGGTACTACCGTCTTTCAGTCTGAACGACGGTTGGGCCGTGATCGATCCGCGCGGCCTGCGGGGGCTGGTGCGGGACAACGTTCGCGTCATCCGCATCAATCACAATCCACAGCCGCAAGACACCGCACAGGGAACGCCCGGTGGCCTGGATTCCGCGGAGGTGATCCGACAGGCGGAGCAACTACGCCGGTTGGCGCGGCAGTATCACCCGGAGGTGTTCGGTCGCGGGACAGCACGAACGGCCGTCGCGTTGGTCATGGATACGCGCGGGAGCGTGCTGGGTCACGCTGCGCGCACGGGCGCACGCGGGGCCGATGTTCGCACGGTCGATGGCCTGGTGGAGGATTGTCTTGAAGTTGTGACGCGTCTCGTCCCACGATTCAAAGACGCGCAATGGGCGCAGAGTGGCTGCACCAACGATCCGCAACCCAACATCGTCATCTACTGGGGGATCGTGCTGCATCCCTAACGATGCAAGGTTCGCAACAGGTGACGCGACGGGAAACGGGCAACCGTTTCCCGTTTCGCTTTTCAACCCCTATATTGGGCGCCGTTTGGGCGGTCCGGGATACGACCTTCTCACGGGAGGCGGAATGGGCCAAGGGATTCAGCAGGCCCCGGTGCAGCAGGGCGGGGGCGGCAGTTCGTTGATGGATGTTCTCAAAGTCCTCTATGAGCCCGGCGCCGTTTTCGAGCGGGTCCGCGAGAAACCGAGCTTCCTCGTTCCCTATCTCGTGATCTGCGTAGTGCAGATCGCGGTCTACGTCGTGAACATGCCGTTCCTCAAGGCCGGGATGGCGGCGCAGATAGCGTCGCGCCCTGCGGGTGGGCCCGATCCGTCGAAGTTCCTCTGGATCGGTGCGGTCTTCATTCCGGTCGGGTTCGCGATCGGCCTGCTGATCGGCGCCGGTCTCTTGTGGGTGCTCGTTTCGGTCTTCGGCGGTGAGGCAAAGTTCGGTAAGCTGATGAGTGTCGCGGCGTATTCCGCGGTGCCATCGGTAGTCCTGCTCGCCATCGTCGGCACACTGGTCCTGCACATGCAGGGCGTCGGTCAGATCACCGGACCGCAGGACTTGCAGCCCGCGCTCGGCCTCGACCTGCTCGCACCCGGTGCCAAAGGGTTCCTCGGAGCGGTGCTGAAATCGATCAATCCCTTTAGCATCTGGGGACTCGTGCTGACCGCGATTGGTGTCTCGACGACGCACCGCCTGTCCAAGCAAACGGGCTACATGGTCGCGACGGTTGGGTTTTTGATCGGCGTGATCATCGCCGGCGGCGCGGCCGCGGTCTTTAAACGGTAGCGCGCGTCCGGCTCACGACGCCCGCCTCCTCGAGGGCCGCCTGGGCCGCGGCGAGGCGGGCGATCGGGACCCGGAAGGGAGAGCAGGACACGTAGTTCATGCCGGCGCGGTGACAGAACTTCACCGAGCTGGGCTCGCCGCCATGCTCGCCGCAGATCCCCACCTTCAAGTCGTGGCGCGTGCTCCGTCCCAGCTTCACCGCCATCTCGACGAGCTTCCCGACGCCGACCTGATCGAGCACCTGGAAAGGATCCTCCATCAGGATCCCGTGCTCCACATAGAACGGCAGAAACCGGCCCGCGTCGTCGCGTGACAGGCCGAACGTGGTCTGGGTGAGGTCGTTCGTCCCGAACGAGAAGAACTCCGCCTGCTTGGCGATGTCGTCTGCGGTCAGGGCGGCGCGCGGCAGCTCGATCATCGTCCCGACCAGGTACGGAACCGCGCGCCCTTCGCGATGGAAGACCTCTTCGGCGACCCGGTGAACGATCTGCGACTGATTGACCAGCTCCCGCACGTCAGCGACGAGCGGAATCATGATCTCGACCGTGACCTTCTTCCCTTTGCCCGCGACATGTCCCGCCGCCTCGAAGATCGCGCGCGCCTGCATTTCGGTGATCTCCGGATACGTGATCCCGAGGCGGCAGCCGCGGTGGCCCAGCATCGGATTTGCTTCGATGAGCGAGTGGATGAGGCGCTCGAGCTGGTTGGCCGGCACCTTGGCATGCTTCGCGAGCGCAGCGATCTCGGCGTGCGTGTGCGGCAGGAACTCGTGCAGCGGTGGATCGAGCAGCCGGATCGTCACCGGGAGGCCGTCCATGACTTCGAAGATCCCTTCGAAGTCGCCGCGCTGGATCGGGAGCAGCTTGGCGAGCGCCTTGCGGCGACCCGCTTCGTCGGATGCGACGATCATCTCCCGCATCAGGGTGATGCGGTCGCCTTCAAAGAACATGTGCTCGGTGCGGCACAACCCGATCCCCTCGGCGCCAAACTCGCGCGCCCGGCGCGCGTCGGCGGGAATGTCGGCATTGGCGCGCACGCGCATCCGTCGCTTCGCGTCCGCCCAGGACATCAGGCGAGCGTACTCTTTGCCCGCCTTGGGGGTGACCAGCTTCGCCGCACCGAGGATGACTCGGCCGGTCGTACCATCGACCGTAATCACCTGACCCCGCTTGACCGCACGGCCGTTGACGCGGAATCGACCGGCGGCGGGATCGACATCCAGCTCTTTCGCGCCCACCACGCAGGTCTTACCCATGCCGCGCGCCACGACCGCCGCATGGCTCGTCATTCCGCCCCGCGCGGTGAGGACAGCGCGCGCCGCCACGATACCATGGTAGTCCTCGGGCGACGTCTCCGGGCGCACGAGGATCACATCGTGGCCCTTTTTCTTGAGCGCCTCGGCTTCGTCGGCATCGAACACGACCTCGCCGGTCGCCGCGCCAGGCGAGGCGGGGAGGCCTTTGGCCAGCACGGTCACGCTGGAGCGTGGATCCACCATGGGATGGAACAGCTGATCCAGATCCTGCGGCGGCACGCGCTGGATCGCTTCGTCTTCTGTAATCAGCCCCTCGTCCACCATTTCGACAGCAGTCCGAACCGCCGCCATTCCCGTCCGTTGCGCCCGACGCGTCTGCAGCATGTACAGCTGGCCGTGCTCGAACGTGAACTCCACGTCCTGCACGTCCTTGAAGTGCTTCTCGAGTTTGGTCGCCAGACGGTCAAGCTCGCGGTAGATCTTGGCGAGTTTGCCGCGCTTCATTTTCTGGATGGACTCGGGCGTACGCGCGCCGGAGACCACGTCCTCGCCCTGCGCGTTGGTCAACACGTCGCCGTTCAGGACGTGCTCGCCGGTGCTGCAGTCTCGCGTGAATGCCACGCCCGTGCCGCAGTCGTCGCCCATGTTGCCGTAGACCATGGCGACGATGTTCACGGCGGTCCCCAGGCTGTCAGGAATGCCGTTCACCTGGCGGTAATCCTTGGCACGCTTGGTGTGCCAGCTCTTGAACACCGCTTCAATCGCGCCCCACAGCTGTTCCTGCGGATCGTCGGGGAAGGGATGGCCCGTGCGTTTCTTCACGATCGTCTTGAAGTCGTGCACCAGGTCGTGCAGGTCGTCCGCGGGCAGATCGATATCGCGTTTGACCTTGCGGCGCGCCTTGGCCTTGTCGAGCTCTGCTTCGAATTCGTCCTTGCCGAGATCGAATACGACGTCACCGTACATCTGCACGAAGCGGCGGTACGAGTCGTAGGCGAAGCGGGGATTCTTGGACCCG
>DASPXD010000271.1:0-25778 GCA_035637435.1 Gemmatimonadales bacterium | reverse complement strand
ACCGGGGCCGGCGCTGAGCCGGCCCCGGTTTGTCTTCACGGCTTGTACGCTTCTACGGCTCTTTGGTAGTACCCTCCAACGACATAGAGCAGTCCATTCAGAACGCTGGACGCCGCTCCGTCCCGCGCGGTCGGCATATCGCTTTTCTGGATCCAGGTGTCGTGAGTTGGGTCATACGCATACACCGTCTTCTGGTAGAAACCGTTGATGTTTCTTCCTCCCACGACGTACAAGACGCCATTCACGACCTCGGCAACTGGGGCAGAACGTCCCTGAGGAAGCGGACTTTTCGTCGTCCAGGCATCGGTGGTCGGATCGTAAGCTTCTACAACCGACAGCGCGCTGGAAGAAGAACCTTCGCCACCGATGACGTACAAGATCCCGTTGAGATTGGCGACCGCAACATATTGTCGAGGCGTCGGCATGGACGCCTTTCGCGACCACGTCGCCGTCGCCGGATCGTACGCCTCGAGCACCGAGGACTTGGACCCGGACGGATTTTGGCCGCCAACGAAATAGAGAATGCCGTTGATCGTTCCGGCCCCGAGATACTGCCGTACGGTGGGGAGATGACTTACGAGGGTCCAGTGCCCCGTCGCCGGATCAAAGGCATCGAGTGTGGAGTCAGACGAGAATTGCCCGCCCGCGAGGTAGAGCAATCCGTTCAGGGACGCGTATCCCATGCCAAACCGACGACGTGGCATCGGGTCACCAACAGCCGTCCAGCGATCGCTGGAAGGGTCGTATTCCTGGACTGATAGTGCGTACGTCATTGTTGGGTAGTTCCCTTCGCCGAACCCACCAACAGCATAGAGCCTTCCATTGATCGCCCCCAGCGCGCCAAGCCACCGAGCGGTATCGAGCGACGCTTTGGTCGTCCAGCAGTCGCAGGGCCGAACAACGGCAAAGAACAGCGCCGGATTTCCGCTCACGCCCGTTGGATTCGCACGCGCCACAAGCGTGTCAGTTGTGGTCTCCGTTCCAACGGTCCAGCTGCCCACCGTTGCAACGCCGTTTGCATTCGTGACAGCATCGCCATTGGTCACGCTCCCGCGGACGACGGTGAACGCGACGCCAACGTTCGCGGTGGGATTACCATACTGATCCTCAAGCTTCACCGACGGCGGAATGGGAACGGTCTGTCCCGGCTCGACCTGTTGTCCATCGCCTGACAGCGTCGTCATCCGCGCCGGCGGTCCTGCAACTGCTGTCGCCGTGAATGCCGCGAATGTCTGCGGCTCGCCCGTCTGCGGATCGACCGCGCGCACCTCAATGCGTTGCGGTTCCCCCGCACGGGTGCCCAATGTCCACAGCTCCTGAGCCATTCCACTGTTGTCCGTGATCTCGGCGCCGCCAAACACACTCCCGCCGCCGGACACCACGCGGAAGTTCAGAATCTGGCCGCGCATCGGGCCACCATCCGCACGAGTGACCTTGACGACCAACGGCTGCGCGAGTTCCTGACCCGCTTCGCCGTGTTGCTGATCTCCAGAGACGACCTCTAAGGCGAGCTGGCCCGGAGAAGGCGGCGTGAGGGGTCGGTCACAACTGCCGAGTGCGAGCACCGCCGCGGCCATGACCGCTCGGGACTTCCAACGCTTGTCCATGCCACACCTCGGATCTGGGCGTTGATGGGGGACTGCGGAGCGAGCGGGCAAGGCGCAAGAACTACGCCGATGTCTTGCTTGGAGGCGTTATGACGTTTGGGGCGCGCGGTTACTGGCGATTGTTACGCATGACTAGCAGAACTGTAACTGAGGCGTAAGCCTTGCGAGCCGGTCTGGTCGGCCTATCTATTCAGCGTGGCCACGATCACGATTGACGGCCGTAAGCTGAGCACGGACGAAGGCAAGACGATTCTCGACGCCGCCCGGGCGTCGGGCATCGAGATTCCCACACTCTGCTGGTATCCCACGCTGCCGATCGTCGGCAACTGCCGCATCTGCCTCGTCTCCGTCGAAGGGCAAGCCAAGCTGATCCCGGCGTGCGCGACGAAGGTCGCCGACGGCATGGTCGTCACCACGCAGTCGCATGCCGCGGTCGAAAACCGCAAGGGGGTTCTCCGCCTGCTCACTGAGCGGTACCCGGCCCTGAACGGAGCTCCGCGCAACGAGTTCGAGCGCTATCTGGTGCAGTACGACGTCGTGCCGACGGCGGTCGCCGAGCGCGATCTGCCGCTGCGCTCGGGCGACGAGCGTCCGGGCGATCCGATGATCCGCCACGATATGTCCACCTGCATCCTGTGCACCCGCTGCGTGCGCGCCTGCGAGGACATCCAGGTCGTGGGCGTGCTGGACATCGGGTACCGCGGGGAGCACGCGGAGATCATCGTCGGCGCCGACGGCGATCCCGACAAGGCGGGATGCACCTGGTGCGGCGAATGCGTCCGCGTCTGTCCAACCGGCGCGATCTTCGAGGTGATGCCGCGACAACGCTTCGCGCCGGAGCAGATCCGCCATCCGGAAAAGATCGTGCGCTCCGTTTGTCCGTACTGCGGCGTGGGCTGCCAGGTCGATCTGCACGTCGCCCATAACCAGGTCATGCGCATCACTTCCCCCGACATCGAGCTGAACACCCCGAATCAGGGATCCACCTGCGTGAAGGGCCGCTTCGGCTATGACTTCCCGCAACATCGGGATCGGCTGACGAAGCCCTTGATCAGAAAGGGGTGGACGAGGGAAAGCGGCCGCTGGATCTGGAAGGGCCCGCACGGCGCCGAGCGGAGAGCCGGCCCGTGGCGCACGATCGAGGGTGAAGGCCGGCGCGCCAAGCCCGGTACCCCGCCTCGCGCCACCGGCAAAAGCGTGCGTGAGCTGCCGCTGCTCGAACGGCTCGACATGGACATCCGCGATCGGGTGGCGACGCCCGAGGACTGGTACTCGCCGTTCCGCGAGGCCACGTGGGAGGAAGCGCTCGAGCTGACGTCTCAAGAGCTGCTGCGAATCAAGGCGGCGCGCGGGCCCGACGCGCTGGCCTGCTTCTCGTCGGCCAAGTGCTCGAACGAAGAAAATTATCTGATGATGCGCATGTTCCGGGGCGCGCTGGGCACGAACAACGTGGACCACTGCACCCGGCTGTGCCATTCGACGTCGGTCGCGGCGATGCAGCGCGCGATCAACACCGCGGCCGCCTCCGGCTCGATGCGCGAGATCGAGCAGGCGTGCGACGTCATCTTCATCGCCGGCGCCAACACGACCGAGTCGCACCCGGTGTTCGGCGCCGCGCTGAAGCGCGCGCACGAGAAGCGCGCGACCCTCATCGTCGCCGATCCGCGCCGCACCGAGCTGGCGGGACGCGCCGACGTCCACCTGCAGATGCAACCCGGCACCGACGTCGCCCTCTACTCCGCGATGTTGAATCACATCCTGTCGCTGGGCCTCGAGAACAAGACGTTCATCGCCGAACGAACCCATGATTTCGAGAAGGTGCGCGCGGCGGTGGAGCCATACACGGCGGCAAAGGCGGCAAAAATTACCGGCATAGCCGCAGAGAAAATCGAGCGTGCCGCGGAGATCTACGCCCGCGGGCCGAACACGAGCACGCTCTGGGCGATGGGCCTGACGCAGCACGCCAACGGCACCGACATCGTGACGTCGCTGCTCAATCTGATGTTCGCCTGCGGCATGATCGGGCGGTGGGGCGCGGCGATGCTGCCGGTGCGCGGCCAGAACAACGTCCAGGGCGCGTCCGACGTCGGCGCCATTCCGTTCGTCTACACCGACTATCAGCCCGTTGGCGACCAGAAAGTCCGGGCGCGTTTCGCCGCGACCTGGGGCGTTCCGGCCGATTCGCTGTCGCTCAAGAGCGGCCTGATGGTCACCGAGGTCGTCAAGCCCGAGAGCGGTGTGCGTGGGATGTACATCATGGGTGAGAACCCGGTCATCTCCGACCCCGACATCGCACACGCCGAGCATTGGTTTCAGGAGCTCGAGTTTCTGGCTGTGCAGGACCTCTTCCTGACGGAGACCGCGCGCTACGCCGACGTGGTGTTACCCGGGGCCAGCTTCGCCGAAAAGGCCGGTACGTTCGTCAACACCGAGCGACGCATTCAGCTGAGTCACAAGGCGGTCGACTCCCCCGGCGAGGCCCGGGGCGATCTCGAGATCCTGATGGACCTCAGCAACCGGCTGGGGCTGTCGACGACGTTCCGCGGCGCCGAAGACGTGATGCGCGAGATCGCGCGAGTCACTCCCAGCTGGGCGGGCGTCACCTACGAGCGGCTCGAAGGCGCCGGGCTGCAGTATCCCGTTCCGACCAAGGACCATCCGGGCACCGCGTTCCTCTTCGACAAGGCGTTCCCGACGGCGGACGGCCGCGCCACGTTCGTGGCGGTCGAGTACACCGATCCCGTCGAGCTGCCGGACGACGAGTATCCGTTCGTCATGAATACCGGCCGCCAGCTCTATCACTGGCACACCGGCACCATGACGCGCCGCGCCAGCGGCCTCGATGCCCGCGAGCCGACCGCCATCGTCGAGATCCATCCCGAGGACGCGAAGCAGCTGCACGTGCGGGAGGGCGAGCTGGTGCGGCTCACGTCGCGCCGCAACTCGATGGTCACCGCGGCGCGCATCTCCGAACGCGTCGCGCGCGGCCAGGTGTTCGTGCCGTTCCATTTCCGGGAAGCCGCCGCCAATCTGCTGACGAATCCGGTGCTCGACCCCTACGCCAAGATGGCCGAGCTGAAGATCTGCGCCGTAAGGATCGAGAGCGCCTCGTGATAGTTATCGACAGGCTAAAGCCTGCGCTCGGCGCTGCGTTGTGCTTAAGCACAATGTCTGCCGAGCACACCCTTCAGGGTGTCTACTCGATCTCCACATGGATCTAGGACTCTCAGGACGAGTCGCGCTCGTCTGCGGCGGCACGCGCGGCATCGGCCGTGCGGTCGCGAATCTGCTCACCGAGGAAGGTGCGCAGGTCGCGGTCAACGGCCGCGATCCCAAGACGGCGCCCTTCCCCGCGGACGTGACGATTCCTGCCGAGGCCGAGAAACTGGTGCAGCACGTCGCAAAGCAATTCGGCCGGCTCGACGTGCTGTTCTGCAATGCCGGCGGTCCACCCGCGGCGCCGTTCAAGGACCAGCCAGCCGATGCGTGGCGCAAGGCGATCGAATTGAATCTGCTGTCCACTATCCATCTGGCGCGGGCCGCCGTGCCGATCATGACCAGGGCGAAATGGGGTCGCATCATCTGCCTCGCCTCGGTCGCCGCCCTGCAGCCGCTGCCCGGCCTCATCCTCTCGTCCACCGCGCGTGCGGGAGTCCTCGGCTTCGCCAAAGCGTTGTCGGACGAAGTCGCGAAAGACGGCATCACCGTCAACAGCATCTGCCCCGGCTTCATCGCCACCGAGCGGATTGAAGAGCTGACCAAAGCCCGGCCCGACATGATCAAGCAACGGCTGGCCGAGACGCCGATCGGGCGGATCGGCACGCCGGAAGAGCTCGCGGCCGCGGTCGTGTTTCTGGCGTCGGAACGAGCCAGCTATATTACCGGCGCCGTGCTCGAGGTCGATGGCGGTTTCACCCGATCGATTTTCTAACCCGTCCCCCGTCCCTCTTCCCCGGTTTTCATGCAAGCCATCGTCAAGGAAAAACGCGCCCCCGGTCTGACTGTGAAGTCGGTCCCGAAGCCGTCCCCCGGTCCGGGTGAGGTGCTGATCGCCGTTCGGCACGCCGGCGTCTGCGGCACCGACCTCCACATCGCCGACTGGAACCCTTGGGCTCAGGGACGCATCAAACCGCCGATCGTCGTGGGGCACGAATTTGCCGGAGAGATCGAGTCGGTCGGTGACGGCGTCACGGGGCTGCGCGCGGGTCACCTCGTCACCGCGGAAGGCCACATCGTCTGCGGGCACTGTCTCCAGTGCCGCACCGGGAACAGCCACATCTGCAAGAACACGCGCATCATCGGCGTCGATCGCGACGGCGCATTTGCCGAATACATCGCGATGCCCGCCACGAATGTGCTGACGCTCGATGGGGGAAACATTCCGACGGAAGTCGGCGCAATCATGGATCCGATGGGCAATGCGTTCCACACGGTGCTGACCGGGGGGGCGGAGATTCCCGGCAGTACGGTCTTCATTGTGGGGTGCGGGCCGATCGGCTGCTTCGCGGTCGGGATCGCGCGGGCGGCAGGCGCCACCAAGGTCATTGCGTCCGATGTGAATCCCAAGCGCCTCGCGCTCGCGGAGAAAATGGGCGCGCACGTCACCATCAACGCAAAGCGGGACGACGTCGTACAGACGGTCCTCGCCGAGACTGCCGAGGAAGGCGCGGACGTGGTGTGCGAGATGTCGGGTGTGCCGTCGGCGCTGCACCAGGCATTCGCGGCGGTGCGGTTGGGCGGGCGGGTGCAGCTGCTCGGCATTCCGGACGGCGAAGTCCCGGTCGATCTCGCCAATGAGATCATCTTCAAGGGGATCACCGTGTACGGCGTCATCGGCCGCAAGATGTACCAGACATGGCACCAAATGCGCCGCTTTCTCCTGGGCGGGCAGTTCGATCCACGACCGGTCATCACGCACAAGTTCCCCCTGGCCAAGATCGATGAGGCGCTCGCCGCGATCCGCTCGGGCGACGCCGGTAAAGTCATTCTGGAGATCGTATGAGCTTCATGGGGCAGTTGCGGGACGAGCTGGCGGAATTCAAGAAGGAAGGCGTCTACAAGCGGCTCAACTACCTCGACTCACCGCAGGCATCTCGCGTGAAGATGGAGGGTCGCGGTGATGTCGTGATTCTGTCGTCAAACAATTACCTAGGGCTGTGCGACGTCCCCGAGGTCGTGCAAGCAGGTAAGGCAGCGCTGGATCACTGGGGCGCGGGTACCGCGTCGGTACGCTTCATCTGCGGCACGTTCACCGTGCACCGCGACCTCGAGGATGCGCTGGCGACGTTCGTCGGCTGCGAGTCGTCGCTGACCTACGTGAGCTGCTGGAATGCGAACGAAGGGCTGTGCCCCACGGTGCTCGGCGAGGCGGACGCCGTGATCTCCGATCAGCTGAATCACGCCTCGATCATCGATGCGATTCGCCTCGCCAAGACGATCACCAAGTGTCAGACCGCCGTCTACAAGCATTCCGACATGGCCGACCTCGAGGAGAAGCTGCGCGCCGCGGGCAACGCGCGGCGCAAGCTCATTTTCACCGACGGCATCTTCTCGATGGAAGGGGACATCGCGAGGCTCCCCGATCTCGTGGCGCTGGCGCGCAAGCACGATGCCGTCCTGGCCGTCGACGACTCGCACGCCACCGGTGTGCTCGGCAAGAGCGGCCGCGGCACCGCCGAGCACTATGGCATGCTGGGTGAAATCGACGTGATCACGTCGACGCTCGGCAAGGCGCTCGGCGGCGCGGCCGGCGGATTCACGGCCGGCCCGCTCGCGCTCACCGATTATCTGACACAGCGCTCGCGGCCGCAGCTCTTCAGCAACGCACTACCACCCACCGTCGCCGCCAGTGCGCTCGCCGCCGTCCGCCACGTCACGGCGCACCCCGAGCTCGTCACGCGGCTGCATCAGAACGCGCGCTATTTCCGCGAGCAGTTGCTGGCGCTCGGCTTCAAGCCGCTGCCGGGGGACACACCCATCGTGCCCGTGATCCTGGGCGAGACGGCGAAAGCGATTCACATGAGCGAGCTGTTGCTGGCTGAGGGTGTCTTCGTCACCGGGTTCGGCTATCCCGTTGTACCACAAGGGCATGCGCGCGTGCGCTGCCAGCTCTCCGCGGCCCATTCGCGCGACGACCTCGATTTCGCGCTGCGTGCCTTCAAGAAGGTGGGCTCAAAACTGGGACTCATCTGATGACACCGCTCCTCCTGCTCGCGTTGTTACAAACCGCCGAACCGCCCCCCCCCATCCGCCCATCCGCCGCGCTCGGTTTCGAGCCTGGCGCCGACTCGATGCTCGCCGATTGGAAGCAAGTGAGCGGCTATATGAATGGCCTCGCGCGGCAGAGTCGGTACATCCACGTCGACACGCTCGGTAAGACAACGGAGGGGCGGCCGTTCGTTCTGTTGACTATCACATCGCCGGCGAACATCGCGCGTCTCGCCGACATCAAACGCGCGCAGGCGCTGCTCGCGGATCCGCGCCGCTTGAATGACACCGCACTCGCCGAAATCCGGATGCGGCAACCCGCCGTCATCCTCATCAGCAACAACATCCACTCGACGGAAGTCGCGTCCAGTCAGATGGGGATGACGCTCGCGTACCGGCTGGCGACGACCCCCGAACTGCAGCGGCTGCTCGACTCCGTCGTCGTACTGATGATTCCCTCGATGAACCCCGACGGTCTTGACACCGTGGTGAGCTGGTACCGCCGCTACAAGGGGACCCGATACGAAGGCGGACCCTTGCCCTGGCTGTACCACAAATACATCGGGCACGACAACAACCGCGACTGGTTCATGCTGACGCAGGTGGAGACGCGACTCGTCACGCGGATGTTGTACAAGGAATGGTTTCCGGAAATCGTGTACGACGTGCACCAGATGGGCTCCAACGGCGTGCGCCTGTTCGTCCCGCCGTTTCAGGATCCCGTCAATCCCAATCTCGATCCCGCGATCGTCGCCGGGATCAATCTCGTCGGCGCGCAGATGGCCGCGGCGCTGTACGACGCCGGCATGACCGGGATCGCGCACCAGCAGACCTACGACCTGTGGTGGCACGGCGGCTTTCGCTCCACGCCCACGCGCCACAACATGATCGGCATCCTCACCGAAGCGGCGAGCACGCGCCTCGGCTCACCGATCACGCTGCCCCTGGACTCCGTGCGCCAGCCTGGTCGGGGCGTGAATTACGCCGCGCCGTGGCCCGGAGGCACGTGGCACCTCGGTGACATCGTGCGCTACGAGCTGATCACATCCGAGGCGCTCGTGCGGCTCGCCGCACGCGATCGCGTGAACGTGATCGACCGCTTCGTCGGTTTGGGGCGGCGCGCGGTCGAAGCTGGTTTAGCCGGCGATCCGTTCGCATACGTGTTACCGGCTGAGCAGCGCGACCCGGAGAGTTGGACAGCCCTGGCGAACGTGCTCGGCGCGGGCGGCGTCGAAGTGTGGCGCGCTGCCGAGCCGTTCACGGCCGACGGGAGGAGTTACCCGCCGGGCTCGCTGGTCGTGCCGATGGCCCAGCCGTATCGCGCGCACGCCAAGGATCTGCTCGAGCCACAGCGGTACACGCCCGTGGCCGATCGCCCGCCCTACGACGTCGCCGGCTGGACGCTGCCCTTGACGATGGGTGTGCGCGCCGACGTCGTGAACGCGCCCTTCCGCGCCAACCTCGTGAAGGTGGACACGGTCGTGCCCGCACCGGGCAGAATCGAGGGCACGGGCGAGGTGTTCATTCTGAACAACCGGACCAACGCCGAGTCACGCGTGGTCGCGGAGCTGCTCGCTGCGGGACAGTCCGTGACCGTGGCGGGAGAGTCTCTCGTTGTCCAAGGTCCGAGGGCGCGGGCGATCCTCAGCGAGGCGGCCGCGCGCCATGGATTCTCGGTGACTGCCGTCAGGAACGGCCCAGCACCTGGTACGGGAGTGACGAGGCAGCGCTTGCCACGCATCGGCCTGTACCAACCCTGGACCGGCAACATCGACGAGGGCTGGACGCGGTGGTTGTTCGAGCAGTATGGGCTCAGCTACACGACACTGCACGACAGCGATTTCAAGAAGGGAGCGCTGCGGCAGCGGTTCGACGTGATCGTCCTTCCAGACATCGATGCGCCAGCCATCCTCCACGGCATCGACTCGACTCGCATACCAGTGCAGTACGCAGGCGGGATCGGCGAAACAGGGGCCAGCGCAGTTTCGGCATTCGTTCGGGGTGGTGGCGTGCTCGTCTGCCTTGACGGTTCAAGTAATTTCGCGATTACACGCCTTAACCTCCCTGTCGTCAACGTCCTAGCCGGTGAGGCATCTGGTCCTCAGGTTTTGCGATTTTACGCCCCAGGCTCTATTTTCGGTGTGCTTTTGGGAGGTGTGGAGAAGGCGGGCAGCCCGGTGACTCTGGGCGTGCCCGACTCCCTCGACATCTACTTCGAGAATAGCGCCGCCTTCACCGTTTCGGCCCCGGCCAGGGCCTTGGCGACGTATCCCGCGCAGCCCCTGCGCTCCGGCTATGCCCGGTTCCAGGAACGGCTCGAAGGGAAAGAGGCGCTGGTGGAGGCACCGGTAGGCAGCAGGGGGGGGCGTGTGATCCTGTTTGGGTTTCGGCCGCAGTTCCGGGGCCAGACGCACGGCACCTTCAAGCTGCTCTTCAACGCGGTCCTGTTGGCGGCCCCATAGACGGGGGCCCGGAGGAGTTCCGATGAAGCACCTTGTGAGCCTCGCGGCCCTAATCCTCGTCTTCAGCCCTGCGGCCGCGCAACGGTCTCAGAGCATCGAGTTCGGCGGGTTCGGCTCGTACTGGCGCTTCGACCACCTGTACTTTCTCAAGAACTCGTTCGGGGGCGGCGCGCGCATCGCGTATGCCTGGAGCGACCGCCTGTCCATCGAGGTCACCGGCGACTTCACGAAGACGGTCGACACGGCCTCGGCGCAAAACGTGGCGGTGTCCGCGGTGGGCGGCAACGTGGTGTTCAATTTCCCCATGGGCGACCGGGCGACGCTCTATGCCACCGGCGGGTTCACGCGCCTCGTCTTCGGCCCCGACCCGCCGTACGATTTCACCGACAACATGATCAATGGCGGCCTCGGGGCACGCGTGTTCCTCAGCCCGCACCTGGCGTTGCGGCTGGATGCACGGGCGATGTACAACAGACAGAATCGCGATCCACTCAACCCCACGCCACGCGGCAGCTGGACGGGTCAGGTCGAGGGCGGGGCGGGCCTCTCCTATTTCTTCATTCCGCCCCAACAGGGACGCGGCTTCAGCCGGCAGTACCAATGGTATTGGGGCGCTCAGGGCGGTGCCTTCATCTCCAAGACCAATACACAGCCGTACGTGTACGATCCGATCATCGGCGGGCACTGGCTGATCACCGCGCGCCGCACCGCGCTGTACGTCGCCTATGAACAGGCGCTCTTCCTGTCGGACGCGCAGGCCGTGATCTTCGATCCCAGCTCGTCGGGCTGCTCGCTGGGTACGGGACCCTGCCGCGACGTCTCGTTCCACGACATGCGCCGCATCATGTTCGGCGTGCTCGCCTTCCCCGCCCAGAAGGTCATCGAGCCGTTCGGCGGCGGCGGCTTCGCGATAATGCAAGTGTTGAATCCGGCAATAGACTGCTCGGGAGGTTGCACCAGCTCCCAGTTCGCGGAGGCATCCGATCGCGTGAACGAGCTATCGAGCCGGGCGTTCTTCTGGTTGATGGGTGGGTTACAGATCAACTACTCGAGCAAGCTGAATGTCTTCGCGCATTACCTGCTGACCTCCGGCGCCTCGAACTTCCTGCTCCAGAGCAACACGCATACGCTCCAGGGCGGGATCCGTTACAGCATGGGATCCGCGAAGGAAGGGGTCACCACCGAGCGGTAAGGTTTAGCGGGAAACCCACGGCGAGTCCTTGAGATAGAAGCGCAGCGGCCAGTCCGCCGCCTGCGTGACACCGATGCGCGGACTCGTTGCGATCGCGCTCTTTTTCGGCGCCGGCCCGTCGGCGACGATGCGCAGCAACCCACGCTGTAACGAAACGCCGTTCAGCGCACCGGTGACGCCGAGCGCCTCGCACAGCCGGGCGGGGCCCGCGCAGAGCGGCTCTCTCCCGCGGCGCTGCCGCATCGTGTCGAGCCCGGCGAGCGGCTCGAGCGCGCGAATCAGTACCGCCGCGGGATACCCCGGCTTTTCGGTCACCACGTTGAGACACCAATGCATCCCGTAGGTGAAATACACATATGCCGTCCCCGGCCGGCCGTAGAGCGATTCGGTGCGCGCCGTGCGCCGGTGCCCATAGGCATGACACGCGGGATCGTGGGGGCCGACGTACGCTTCGACCTCGACGATGCGGCCGGCCGTCTCCCGCCGGCGTCCACCCACATCGCTGACGACAATCCGCCCCAATAGTCCACGCGCGACCTCTTCCGTGGGTCGCGCGTAGAACCTTGCCTGAACGGCGCTGCCTCGCACCGTTACGCGCCGCCTCCCGTCAGGCCGCGCTTAACCTTGGACCAGAAAGACTCACCGGCGTCGGCTGGCGCGACCGCCGGAGGTTGTGGAGGAGCGGGAGGTTCTGAGGGTTCTGAACGGGTCGGCTCCGGCATCGGGCGCACATTGCCGTTCACAACATCAGGAGATTCTGACTCGTAACGCCGAGGCCCACGGCCGCGGCCACCACGACCACCGCGCCGGCCACGGCCGCCGCGTTCACCCCGCTCGCCGCGGTCGCCGTTCTCAGCCTGCCCGCGGCCGCGCCCGCGACCTCCGCGACCACCTCGTCCTCCCCGTTCCCCCCGCTCGCCCCGCTCGCCCCGCTCGCCCCGCTCACCTCGCTCCTGCGCGGGGCTCGACGGCGCCCCCGGGGGGGCGGAGGGGGCGGAGGGGGGGGGCTTGGGAGTCAGCACGTCGGCGCGAGGGCGGAAGTTGGGATCGACTTCCACGACGCCGATTTTGGGAATCTCGGGGACACCGCCGCCCGGAGCCGGACGGCGGGCACCGCCGCGAGAACCGCGGCGGAAGCGCGCGCTGCGCATCGGGATTCCGCCTGGTGCCGACAACGGCGTGCTGTATGGCGGTGGCGGCGCCGAGGAGGTCGGCATCGGAATGTCGTCTTCTTCTTCCATATCGGGTGTGGGAGCCGACAAGACGGGACGCGGAGCCTCCGCCTCATCACTCGCCGGCTTTTCTTCATCTTGTGGAGCCGGCTCCTCGTCCGTGCCCATTCCGACGGCTTGCTTGATCAAACCGAACGCGCCCCCGAACGAGAACCCGGCCTTCGCCGCCGGCTCCTCGGTCGGTAGGGACTCAGCGGGCGCCGTGGGTGGTTCTTCACGATCGCGGCCGCCGCGTCCCCGCCCCCGGCCGCCTCGCCCCCCCCGGCTGCGGGGCTTCTCGCTGGCTTCGCTCATCGCCGCGAGTGCGGGCTGCGCCGCCGCGCCTTGGACCTGGGGGCCGAGGGCGATCTCGTACTGCCCGTTGTCGAGTCTGGTCAACGTGATAAGGCCACGCCGGGCGGCCTCGATCACAAACTTGCTGAAGCGCGAGAACCCGGCGTCTTTCTCGTCGAAGTTCGGGTCGATCTCCTGCATGACCTGTTTCAAGCGGTCGGAGCGCATCACGTCGTTGTGCGCCGTCATCTGTTTGACCGCCTCGACGACCAGCTCCCATGGATCCCGCTTCACGTACTCGACTTCGCTCGTCTTCGTGAAGCCGGCGAGCTCGTTGTAGGAGTAGTATTCATCGCAATTCTGGATGAGGAGATCGCTCGACGACTCCCGGATCCCCACCCCGATCACGTACTTGCCGTATTCCTTCAGCTTGAGCACGAGCGACGAGAAATCAGAATCGCCGGACAAGAGGATGAAGGTGCCGATCTCCGGCCGTGTGAACACCAGCTCCAGCGCATCGATCGCCAGGCGGATGTCGGTGGCGTTCTTCTTGTTCGCCCCGTGCGCCGGCGCGAAGATGAGATCGATCGAGGATTCGGAGAGCGGGACGATATATTGCGGGTAGCGGCGCCAGTCGGCATAGGCGCGCTGCACGGCAACCTTCCCCCGGATGATCTCCGACTGAAGCAGGCGTTTCAGCTCGGTCTGCAGGTCCGAGCGAATCGCCATCGTCACGTTGTCGAAGTCGATCATCAGCGCGGCATTGGGCGCGTGGGCGGGGGGTTCTTTGTGGGCGGGGCGTGGCAAATGATTGTGAGCTTGCTGCGGTGTCATAGCGTACTCTGTTCCTGCCCTGAGGCGGGACAAACTCGTAACACGTTCCTCTGAGCGAGGAAGTGAACGACGCTCGTCTGCTGCGTCGGGCTCTTGGTGAAGGCGTATTGCGCCGTAGTTAAGGCTGGCTGGTGCGTGGGGAGGGTCGCCGAGTCACCGCGGCGCGCCCGTGCGCGTTACCTCGACCCGATGCCGAGGCCCGCAGGCGCCGCCTGATGGTTGCGACCCCTCGCCTATGGCACTGCCAGGCGTTTGAACGACTCAACATAAACGACTGGCACTGCAGAAGCTAGGGTTTCCCAGGAAGTTGGGGTTTTCCCCGCACTTCGGTGAGCATCCGTTCGGCGAAATCGAGCCGTTCCTCGAGCTCATTGACCTTCGCCTCCGTCCTGAGCAGGCGGTCCTCCAGTCCGTCCAGTTGATCATTATCGATCGCTCCGGGGAGCTGGCGGCGGCGGAAAAACAGAACTTTGATGCCGAGCCCGGCCATGATCAGCGCGAAAGCGCCTGTCCCGAACGTAACAATGACTTTCATGGCAGTGCCGAAATCGAACACTAGGACCTCGGTTTCTCGTGATCGGTCAACACGGGCAGGAACGGCACCCAAGGCCCAACCTCGGCGCGGTACTGTTTGGCCATGACGCGCGCAACCTGCGCGATGTGCCCGAGGTCGTGGACGACCCACGCGGCCAGCAATTGCCGCAGCGTGACTGCGCCGAGGCTGGGATGCTCACCGCGGAGGCTGAGCTGCTCGTCGGTCAGCTGCCACGACGCGAGGACTCGAAGATTCTCGGCGCGCAACCGGGCGAACTCGTCGAGCAGGGAATCGAGCGTGCGGTTCGCGTTGCGGGCGCGGTGGCGGAAGCGATCGTACGGCTCGAAGCGGCGGTTCCCGCCCTGCGCCAGGATAATGCGGGCGCGAGGCATCCAGTCCGTTTCCTCACCGTCGATCAAATGCCCGATGTTGTCGAAGGGGCTGAACGTGTCCGGCCCTTCCGTGCCGCGCACCCATTCCGTGCCGACCGCGAGCAGCAGCGCCCGCAGCGTCGCGGGTGTCCGCTCCAATACGTCGATCGATCGCCGGAGGTCGAAATCCATCACCGCGCTTCCGTCCCTTCCCAGTGTAATCGATGCGCGATGCGGTGGATGACCGGCGCCAGTAAGAGGCCCGCGACGCCAAGAAACACGCCACCGGCATAGAGGGCGTAGAACCCCGCGAACAGCTTGCCGCCGTTGGTTTGGGGAGCGTTCACGGGACCCATTCCGCCGAGCAGCATCGCCGTATTCAGGAAGGCATCGCGCCAGGGAAGCCGTTCGTAGTGTTCGTAGCCCCACATGCCGGCCAGCAGCGAGAAACCGACCACCACCAGGGCCACGCCCAAGTGATTTGCCATGCGCCGCGCGAAGCGCCTCGACGGCAGCGGCGGGGTGTGGCGGCCCTCGTACATCATGTCCCGCCCTAGCCGCGCCTCGGCGTCGTGGGTGGCTCGGGATCACGCGGAATCCGGGCAGGCTCCCATGGCTCGGGCGGACGTGGCTTGGGGGGCTCCGGCAGCTTCACCGGTCCCGGTTCCTTCTTCCAGAGCGGAGGCAAGTCCATAATCTCTCCTTCTTAATTGTTGGGTCTTCAGGACTTCCTGACGAGCGCGACCGGTATTGGTTTCCACAGGTCGATAGGCTTTGCTACCCCTTTCGGCCGGAACGGCAAAGCGACCTTACGGCCCTGGCCCGCCGAGGCATACGCGGCGTACAGGACTTCCTGTACCACCCGCCCCGTCTCCCCATCGGAGATCGGGTTCTCTGTGCCGCGCACGCATCGCGCGAAGTGCCGCATCTCCTGCGGGAAGCCGTAATTCCAGTGCTCCTCGAACACCGGATAGCTCCATCCCTTGGTCGACGCGGCTTTCTCGACGGCGTAGCCGAATCCGACTTCCGAATATGTCGGCAGCGCGTTCCCCATGAGCATGTCGGCGTAGGTCTGGCCCTTGTCGCCGAAGACTTCGATGCAGTCGTCCATCCCGCCAGGGCGGTTCCAGCTGCTCTCCACCATGCCGACGGCGCCATTCGCGAACTCGATGAGCGTGACCGCTTCGTCCTCCCCCTGCGTGCGGTCGCCGTGAATCTGGGTCGCCATGTGCGCATAAACGCTCGTGACTTTCGGTTTTCCGAGAAACCACCAGCAGAAGGCGATGCCGTGGCAGCCCAGATCCATGACGGCGCCACCGCCGGACTGGGTGACGTCCCAGAACCAGTCGGAATGCGGGCCGGAATGTTTCTCACCCTGTTTCACCAGGTGCACCCTGCCGAACGCCCCTTCGTCGGCCATCTGCTTCGCCTTCACGTATTTCGGCGCAAAGAACAGCTCTTCGGCGTAGAGCAGCAACACGCCCGCCTGGCGACACGCGTCGATCATCGCGTCCGCTTCCTCGAGGGTCATGCAGAGCGGCTTTTCGCAGACGACGTGCTTGCCGGCCTTGGCGGCAGCGATCGTGATCTCCGCGTGCAGCCGGTTCGGCGCCGTGATCGAGATCAGCTCGACTTCCGGGTTGCGCAGCAGCTCGTGGTACTCGGTGTAAGCGTGGGCGATGCCGTGCCGTTTGGCAAAGGAGGCGGCGTTGCCTTTCGTCGGCGAGGCGACGGCGACGAGCTCGGCCTCCTCCGGCACCGCTTTCACGGCTGCGGCAATGCAGTCCGCCTGAAATCGCGATCCGATAATGCCCACTTTGACCTTGGTCATGACGGCATTCTATCGCAGCAAAACGTTCTTGGTAACGTTTGACTGACTGGCGGCATTTGTCCTATGAGCATGACCATACCAGCAGTGAGACCGTCGAGCCTCCCGCGCGTGGATGCCCAGGCACTAGGCACGTTGTACGACACGTACGCAAGCCAACTCTTTCGCCTCGCCTATCGGCTGCTCGGCACGCGCGAAGATGCGGAGGATGTGGTGCACGACGTATTCGTGGGGCTCCCGGAAGCGTTGGCGCATTACGAGGAACGCGGCCGTCTCGACGCCTGGCTGCGACGGGTGACGGTGCGGGTGGCGTTGATGCGCCAGCGCACTCGCGAACGGCGCCGCGAGATATCACTCCACAGCGCCGCGGATGTCCCGACTCCCCCAGGGCTTACGCCGGAACAGCTGGCGCTGCACGCGGCAGTGAACGCGCTTCCCGGAGCGCTGCGCAGCGTGCTCGTGCTCAAGGAAATGGAAGGGTATAGCCATGCCGAAATCGCGGCGCTGCTCGGCATCAGTGCGGTGACGTCGCGAGTTCGACTGTATCGCGCGATCAAACGCGTGCGCCAGGGATTGGAGGATCGCCCATGACGACGGACTTCCGAGTGAAGCTGCAGGAACTGCCGGTCCCCGAACCGCGGGTCGAGCTGCGTGAGCGGATTCTCGCCAGCCGGGCGACGGGAGCGCGTGTAGTGCTCCCGCCGGATCGCCGTGCATCGCGCCTGACTGCGCCGAGGGCGATCGCCGCGGCGATTGCGCTGACGATGCTCACATGGGGTGTCTACAGCGCGTTTGTCGGCCGTGAGGAGGGAATTCCGTCAGGCGCGGCGGTCTTCGGCGGCAGCCCACTGTGGCCGACGCCGGCACTGAGTCAGGAGGTCGGAACATCGGATACCGTGGGCCACGCCCGCTATCCGCTGCTCGACCGTGTGCCGTCGCGACCATTGCAATCAGGCTCCTGGAGCTACCGGGCAACGATGACGACGGATGGCCTGGTCACCACGGAGCAAGGCATCCGGACGTTCTCCATTGCGCCGACGACGGTCCACGGGCTTCCGGCACTGGCGATCGTCACGTACGGGACCGGACGCTACGCCCCGGAGGGGTTCGCCGACTCCCTGGTCGTGAGTCGAGATTCACTGCGTCTGCTACGTCGCACGAAACGCTATGGACGCTATCCCGGCGGGGGGGACTTCCCTGCCGAGCCGCCGCGGTATCTGTCGTGGCGGGACGCCGACATCAACTGGGTTGGTTCGGTCTATCGCGTGCTGTTTCAGCTCACCACGCTGGACAGATCGTGGCGCGGGAGCGTATACGTGCCCGGCTACAGTTTTTTAACGCGGCACATCTATCCGCTCGATCTACGCGTTGTGGGTGCCGAGCGAGTGACCGTACCCACCGGCACATGTGACGCCTGGGTTGTAAGTGTGCGGTTACGGGGGCGGGAGGCGCGCGTCTATGTCAGCAAGGATCGCGGGTTGGTCGTCAAAACCGCTATGCCGATGGGAGAGGATGCTGTCTGGGAGCAGGTGCTGACCGGAGGGTCCTAAGCCTTCTTCATCGCCGCGATCAAGACGACGATCAGGATGATGAGCCACGATACCAAGGGAACGATGAGGAACGGAGCGGCCAGCTTCGCCGGAGGGGATATCAGCACGGCGTTCACGTAGACCGCCAGCGAGGCCCCCGCGACAATGAGCATCACCACGTGCAGCCCCGTTTGGGCGCCGGCCGGCCAACGCACCGACATTTTATTTGCCAGCGCCAGGCCGACGAACGGCGAGAGCACCCAAATCACGAAGAGGATCAGCAGCACGCCGGAGCTGTTGCGGCGACCGCCGTACAGGATCAGCACCACGGAGGCCAGTGCCGCGATCACCACGGCGGCGCGCGCCGCTCCCCTCAAGCGGCCCATCAAAACGGCATTCTGGGGCCTAACTGCATGTCTTGCGGCGTCGGCGCGAGGGAGTCGGGATTCGCCGGCAGCGTGAAGCGCACGTAGGTCCCATCGAACGTTCCGGGGAATCGCGGCATGCGCGTAGTGTCCGGTATCAGCACAAAGTCATGGCCGGTCGACGTGTAGTCGCCCTCGATGAACGATTCCCAGTATGTGTAGCCGCCCCCTGAGGCAGAGCAGTTGTCGATGAAGTTGATGGACAGCTCGAATTGGTGAAAGCGTCGCCCCAGGGCCATGATGGCATAGGTCATGAGCCGAATGCACGCGGCGGTGGAATCGACGACCCGGGGGGGATCAAACGAGTGGGAATACGATGCGTCACCCGGATCCAACACCGAAATGCCCGACGTGTCTCCCGAGCATGACGCGGCTAAGAAACCAACGACGATCAGTGTGAGTCTTACCGGCGTGCGTCCCATACGGCGACTCCTATCCGCGAATCGGCGGTGCCATAGTAGAGATACCACCGTCCCTTGAACGGCACGAGGCCTTCCACGAACGTCGTACCCTCTGAGTACTGACCGGTTCGCTCATAACTCTCGGTCGGCCGGATGAACGGCGTGTCCGACCGCGCGATGAGCTTCAGCGGATTGCGGGCGTCGAACAACGCCTGGCCACCCGTGTACACGCGCGCCGGCAGTGTCGAATCGCCGTACGTCCTGTCATTCCCCGCATTATAGAGCACGACGATGCCGTGAGCGGTGAGCAGCGCGGGCGGACCAGCTTCGACCAGCCAGGAATCGAAATAGCCCGGACGCGGTGACAGCACCTTCATGAGCCGGCCATCGGCGTCTTCCAACGGGGTCCAGTCGATCAGGTTGTCGGACGTGGCGATATGCAAATCGGGCACGCCGAAATACATCCAGTACTTGCCATTCACTCTGGTTGCGATAATACGATCGGCTTCGACTCGGCTGAGAATGGCGCCGGATTTGGACTCGAAGCGCAAATATTTGCCGCCGGCGGCGTGAGCAAACGCTGGTCCGTGCTTCGTCCACACGATGAGATCGCGCGAGGTCGCTACGGCCAGCCGCGGCACGTCCCGGTTCCACTGCGTGTATGTCAGCACGTACATGTCGTCATTCGACTCGACGATGCGCGGATCCTCGACACCACCAGGCCACTCATTCTGCCGCTGTGCATCGGTGTCAGGATAGAGCACGGGGCTGGCACGCCGCGTGAAGTGCAGACCGTCGCTGCTTTCGGCCAGGCCGAGTCGCGACGTGTGGCCACCGATCTGCCGCTCGCCGCTGGCATCCTCGGCGCGATAGAGGAGAACGACCTTTCCGTCTTTTACGACAGCGGCCGGATTGAAAGTCGCGTATTCCTCCCACGACACCACACTGTCGCTGATCGGCGAGTGGAAGTGAGCGGTTGGGTTGGGCGTGATGACGGGATTCACGTCGGCCGGCTTCGTGAAGGGGCCGAACATCCATGATTGCTGCACGAGAACCAGCGCAGCCCACATCATTGGTTGAAGTAATTTCGACCAAACAAGAAATGGCTGATGCGGGACTTCATCGCCGGTCGTGTAATCGCCCAGATGCGCGCCGTGCCGTGACGCTTGCACCGGGTGACGGGCCCGTAGCGGCCCCACGAGAATCCCTGCCCCGTGGTCGCGTGACGCAGGTCGATGATCTCGAAGTCGGATGTCAGTGTCGCCGCGAATGCAGCCAGCTCCGGATCAGTCGAGCGGGCGGCGTCCGCCTGGCTGATCAGGTCGGGGTTGTGGCGCCAGATGTGCAGCGACGCATCCTCATGCACGACATCCACCGGGCTGCGCCGTCCCGGCTGCCACATCTGGATCGCGTCGCGCAGGAACTCTTCGACGGTTGCCGCCTGATACACGATTACCGGGGGGTCATGACAGGCATAGAAAACGGGACTCCAGGACCTCGCGTCAGGATGCAGATCGACGACCCAATAATTCCCGTACCCGTCGTGGGCGATCGAATGGGCCGCAGGGAAAACTTCCTCCAGGCCGACCCCAGTCAAGCCGAGCAGGTTGAACGACTCGAGCGGCCCGTTGACCAAGCCAATGGACACGCTGAGCGCGGCGCGGATTTCCGCGGGCAACGCCGCGGGAAGCCTCGCCTCGAGCGCGCTGACCTCGGCGTCCGTCGCCGGCGGCAGCAGCTCGAGGATCTCCACTGCGCCGTCTTCGTCGCGCAGTTCCAGGCCACGAAGCTGCTCGAGTGTGTCAGCGAGCATCAACGAATCGGAATCGCCGGACTGAGTGCAGGTTCAACGATCGATGCAGTGGCGCGCTGCCGCAAGATGATCCATTCCGCGACCACCAGGTTCGGAACCCAGCAGAGCCAGGCGATCGTCTGATACGCCGGCGCGAACGGTAGACCGAACGCCAGGCTCAGCGGCAGATAGATGCGTAGCGTCACGGCTGCAAACGTCAGCGCATAGCTGCGAATCATCCAGCGACGATGCGAGACCCGATCGCCTGCCCGGATGCGCCGGTACGCCGTTCCTGTCGCTATGAGCCAAAGCGTCGCCAGCATGCCGAATCCGACATGCGTCGGCAAGCCTTCTTGTGACACGGGCGCGAGCACGAGCGCCGCGGTCCCGCCACAGAGGACAGCGATGACGTACGTTCGTCCCATCCAGCGATGCGCGTCGATGAACCGGTTGCGAAGCCGTGAATTGAGCTGGAACGGACCAATCGCGAGTGCGATGGCCGACCCGAAGAGGTGCAGGAAAGCAGCGAGCGGCAGTGTGAGGAACCGTTGCTGCAAGAATGGCGGCCGCATGGCGGGCGCGACCAGGACCGCCATCGCGTAGACCGCGATCATCATGGCCAGGACGGTCATCACGCCCCAGCCGATCTTGCGCATCACGGCTCCCGTCATCCTCCGCGCTCCGGCGGCACGCGGCGCGGTTCCGATCCCTGTACCAGCCGCCGTTCCACAAAGTCCAGGCGCTCCTGCGTTTCGCTCAATTCCTGCCGCAGCTTGCTCAGCTCGTCCTCGAATGCTTCGAACCGCTCCGCGTCAGGTGCTTCGAGCCGCGCGCCGGCCTCCCCCTCGCGACGGCGCCTTTGCAGACGCTGCGCCCAGAGTCCGAAGCCGAGCGCGAGCGTGGCATGGACGCCGGCATGCCATGGTTCGGTCCCTCCCGCTGCGAAGCCTACCGCAACCAGGTTGGCGGCGCTCAGCAGGATGGCGATCGGCAGCCAGGTCGCGGGCTGGAAGGTCATCACGCCTCCGGTGGTGCGACACCCTTGAAAACTAGCCAGAACCCGAGTGGAATCTCGAACGCGGCCATGGGCAGCCACATGAGTTGCGTGACCGCTCCCCGCAGGACTCCTGCGAGCTGGAGCGGCAGGCCCACCACGATCAGGATCGAGGCGACGACGCCAAGCCACGCCAGCGCGACGGGAATCATCCGGCCACGCAGCAGCAGCCAGGAAAAGAGCGTGCTGCCGAGGGCGAAGAAGCTCGCAGCGATAAGCGGACTGTCCTCCAGCACGAACCCGCCGAGCGTTTGTGCTGACGCGGGGTCTGGTGCATTCGTCGCGAGCCAGAGCAGCCCCAGCGTTGCCGGAATGGAGACGGCACCGGTCACGCCTTCCGCGACGCGGCAGGTCAGCCCCAGCATTGCGAGATCGGCATCCTGGTCGCGCGTAATTGCCCACAGGCTCACCGCGAGCGCCAGCGCGCAGCAGCTGCTCAGCAGGGAGAGGACGGCGGCGACGTGCACGTCGGTTGCGTGTTGGGCGATGGAGGCGAGTTTCGCCGCCATCCCGTCGCCGCTGGTGGCGCGGCTCATCAGGACCATGCTGGGGAATGCGACGGCGATATAGAAGAGGTAGGCGAAGCCGGCGAGGCGCGCGCTGTTCCGGCGAGTCATGTCTGCTCCGGCCGAAGGGGTACAGGCCCTACGGGAGCCGATGTTGCGAGATTCAACGGAATGCCAGCAAACTAGGGCATATGAAAAAATCGATCGGCGACAACATGATTCCGAAGGACTGGGGATTCGAAAGAGGCCTGGACCTCGTCAAGCGAGCCGGATTCGACGGCATCGAGCTGTGGCTGGGCGATGTCCCCTGGTTTCAGATGACCACCCCCGACACCCAGGTGCGAGAGCTGCGGCGCAAAGTCGAGAACGCCGGGCTGGTCGTATCCAACGTGTCGACCGGATTGCATTGGGCATCGCCCCTGTCCGCGCGCGACCCCGCCGTTCGCGCGCAAGCGGTACGCATCGTCGAGCGGGAAATCGAGACGGCGGTGCTGCTCGGCAGCGACGCCATTCTCCTGGTGGCGGGGCTCGTGACCGAGGAGGTCCCCTACAACGAAGTCTACCAGCGCTGCGTGGAGTCGCTCAAGCCGCTCGGCGAGAAGGCCGCACGCGCCGGCGTACGGATCGGCTGTGAGAACTGCAACGCCGAGCAGCGCTTTCTCATCAGCCCACGCGAGTTCTGGCAATTTCTCAACGACGTGAACAGCGCCGCCGTGGGGATTCATCTCGACGTCGGCAACATCCACGACACCGGATTTGCCGAACAGTGGATCGAGATCCACGGGCCGAAAATCACCCGCATTCATCTGAAGGACGTGCTGAAGCATCGCGGCCGCTGCGGCGATCAGAGCGTGTACACGAATCTCTTTCTGGGCGACAACAATTGGCCCGCCATTCGCGCCGCGATGACCAAGGTGGGGTACGACGGCTGGCTCATCGCGGAAATGGAGGCGCGCTACCGCTACGCGCCGGATCAGCAGTTCTACGACACCGCGCAGGCGATGGACCGCGTGATTTCGGGAAGGCTCTAGCGTGGACTTGAGCCGGCGCGAATTCCTCACTTGCGCTGCTGCAGCGATGAGCCTCCGGCTGCCGATCCCCTCGCCCGTGGCCCACACGGTGAGACACGTTGGCTGCATTCTTCCCGTTGCGGGCCAATGCTCGCTGCCCGAATCAAGCTCGGGATTCCACGCCGCGCTCGATAACGAGCCTCGCGCCGTGCCGGGTCAGCTCGTCGTCGTCCCGGCGTTATTGGAGCTGCCGCTGGATTTCGCCCGAGGAATCGTGTCGTGGCTCCGACACGGAGCGACCGTGATCGTCGAATCGGGCGCAGCTTTCACGGGGCAGCTGAGTTTCCGCCGGCACCGCCGCTCGCTGCGCGACGGCCTGCAACTCGCCGTCCACGCACCCGTGAGGCTGTGGTCGGAACAGCGCCCATCCCGGCGCACCCCGTACGTCGACTACACCTGGCCCCATCCCGCCAAGATCCGCGATTTCAGCCGCGTCGTACCGCTCGGGGACCAGCCCGGCGAAATCATCGCGCGGGCGGATGGTCTGCCGGTGGCCCTCAAGCGCCGGACCGGGCGAGGCACTTTGATCTACCTCGGCTCCCCGCTCGGCCCGGCGCTCTGGGCCGGCGACGTCGCAGCCAAACGCTGGTTGCTCTCCATCCTGGCGTGATCGCTGTCCTGGCGCTGTGCATCGCGACGACGCTCGCCGCGCAGGGCAGGAATGCGCACGAGCTGGTGTGGGGCGGAGACGCCGAGGGCGGTGCCCCGTTCGTGGAAGCCGACCCGGCCAATCCAGCGCAGGTGCGCGGCTTCGACGTGGAGGTGGCGGATCGCATCGCCCGCGGGCTGGGGCGCCGCGGCGCGCGGTTCCTCCAGGTCCAATGGTCCAACATCGATCAATCCGTCGAACGCGGGGACTTCGTACTCGGCCTCTCCGGCGTGGAAGACACGCCGGCGCGTCGCGCTCGACACGCCGTCACCCTGCCCTACTTCGAGTTCCGCGAAGTGCTCGCCGTGCGACCGGAAGATCGGGACCGGGTCCATGGCCTGGCCGACCTGCGGGGCCGGCGTGTCGCGACGCTCGGCGCCACGATTGCGTACGATTTGCTCGTGACCGCGCGCGACTCCGGCGTGATCCCCGTCTCCTACGACGACGACGTACACCCCTACGCCGACCTCGTCGCGGGTCGCGTCGACGCGGTGTTGCTCGACCACATCATCGCGCAACGTGCGCTGCGCCGGCGCGGAGGATCCGGGTTCGCGATCCTCGCGCAACCTGTCGCCATCGGCCATTACATCGGCGTCCTCGCACACGCCGACTCCGCCTTGCGGGACTCGGTGGACGCGGTGCTGCGCGAGGCGATGCGCGACGGCAGCCTGGAGCAGATCTTCCGCCGCTGGAGCGTGTGGGACCCGAGCCAGCTCACACTGTTCGATCGCGTCCTGCGCTCCAACGCGATGACGCCGGCCGCTCCCGCGACAGCGACGCAGGCCATCGCCTATCTCCCTTCGCTCGCCCGCGCGGCCGCGGTGACGCTGCTGGTGTCGCTCTTGTCCATGGCACTGGCGGTCGTCGTCGGACTAGCCTTGGCGTCGGGCCGCTTGTACGGGCCGGCGTGGTTGCGCGTCCTGACGACTATCTACATCGAGGTGATTCGCGGCACGCCGCTCTTGTTGCAGTTGTTCGTCATCTATTACGGGTTGGCCGGCGTCGTACGGCTGCCGGCGTTCCTCGCCGCGGTTCTGGCCCTCGGCCTGAACTATGCTGCCTACGAGGCCGAGATCTATCGCGGCGCGCTCGAGGCCGTGCCGCGCGCGCAGCTCGAGGCCGCGCGCACGCTCGGTTTCTCGGAGGCGCAGATCCTCCGCCTGGTGCGCGGGCCGCAGGCGCTTCGCTATGCGCTTGCGCCAATGACCAACGACTTCGTCGCCCTGCTCAAGGATTCCGCTCTCGTGTCGGTCATTACGGTGGTCGAGCTGACCAAGGAGACGGCGATCTACGCGACCAACATCGGAAGCTGGGTTGTCCCCGGAGTCCTCTGCGCTCTCGTGTACCTGGTGATGTCGCTGCCGCTGGCGCGCCTGGCACGCCGGCTCGAGCACCGCTGGGGAGGACGAGCAGCGTGACGGCGCTGCTCATGATCGACGGGCTGCGCGTTCGCTACGAGACGCGAGACGTGCTGCGCGCCTTATCGCTCGACGTCGCGCGAGGGGAGATCGTGGCGTTGATGGGCCCATCGGGCGTGGGGAAGACGACGGCCCTCCGGACGGTCGCCGCATTGCAGCCGTTCGACGAGGGGCGGATCGTCGTCGATGGATTCGCGCTCGCACCGGGACCCGTGCCGCCGGAGTCGCGCCTGGCGCCGCTGCGCCGCCGGGTGGGACTCGTGTTCCAGGGCCACGCGCTGTTCGCGCACCTCACGGCGCTCGACAATGTCACGCTGGCGTTGCGACACGTCCTGGGAAAGACTCGCGGTGAAGCGGAGACGGTCGGCGAGAAACTCTTGACCTCCCTGGACG
>DASPXD010000270.1:0-1580 GCA_035637435.1 Gemmatimonadales bacterium | reverse complement strand
GAAGTTGTCGCCGAGGTTGTTCAGTTGTTGCTCGACCTGATCCTGACCCGCCTTGCCGATTGCCACGACGCAAATGACCGCGGCGATTCCAATCGTGATCCCGAGCACCGTCAGAATACTGCGGACCTTGTTCCCGAGGAGCGCGGAGACTGCGGAGCCAAGCAGGGCAGCGTGGTTCATCGGCCTTTCCTCAAGGAACCACCGTCAGTACGCGCAGCACCGGGTGACCGTTCACGTTGGCGAGCGGGAGGTAAACGTGATGCGTGGCGGGATCGACGGCGACCGAGTGCGCCTTCGGCGCGCGGTACCAGCCGAGCTGCGCGAGCGAGCCGTCGCGCTCGTCGAACACCGCGACGACCCCGGACTCCGCGGCGACAAACAGCCGGCCGAGCGCCGGATCGAACGCCAGGACGTCAGGATCGCTCCCAACTGGCAGCACTTGCCGGAGCTGCAGGGTCCGAAGATCCAGCACGCCCAGTGTCCCGCTCTCCTGACCGGAAATGAACGCGAGACGGTGCGGTGCGTCGATGTAGAAGCCGTGCGGGTACGCGACCGCTTTGTCGAGCGTGATGCGACGCACGATGGTGGCAGTCGTCGGATCGATCACGGCCAGCTGGTTCGCTGTCTGCACTGCTACGATCACGCAGTGCGAGCCCGCGTCGTACTGGGTGTTTCCCGCCTCGCCACCGAGCTCGATCTGCGCTACAACAGAATTGGTCGTTGCATCGATCACAAAGTCCCGCCGCCCCGATTCGTCCGAGACGAAGACGCGCCGCTCCGCTGGCGCGTACGCGATCCCGTCCGGGAACCGCGGTCCCGGAACTCGCGCCACGATCCGAAGCGTCGAATCGTCCACGACCACGATTGCGTGGTCGCCCGCCGCGGAAGCATACGCCCGGTGTTCGGCCGGCACGGCGAGGACTCCGGTCACCGTAGGAAATCCGTCCAGATTGCCGATGACTTTACCGGCGCGCACATCGAAGACCACGAGCTGCCCGGCGCCCATGTGTGAGATGAACAGCCGCCCCGTGGTTGATTCGAGGCTCTGATAGTCAAAGCGCGAGGCGCTTCCGGGCAGCGGGAGGTCCGCGACCACACGGAGCGGTGCCGCTGCCGTAGGTGCTCGTGGAACAGTGCCAGCCCAGTGAGCTTCGACAGACGGCCCGGTGAGGATACAGGCCGCTGGCGGCGCTTGGCTGGCCGCGATGAAGGTGAGCGCTGTAAGCAGGAAGGCCAAGGTCATGGCGCGAGCGCGGTAGCAGTGAAGTCGTCGAACAGGGTGTGCGAATCGGCCTTTGTCCACACACCAACCTTGCCCGGCGCCGTGAACCGTGAGTCGCGGACGTCGATCAGCTTGTTGCCGTTGAAGTAGACCTCGACGTGATCGCCGCGCATGTCAGCGCGCAGCGAGTGCCAGACCCCTGACGCGACGGGCACATGCACGCGCTTCACCTCGACGCGGCGGCCATTCTGCACGTAGTACCAGCAGACGTTGTCCTCGAGCGCATTCGCCCGCGTGAGGTAATAGTTGTTCTCGTCCTGGTAGCGCCACACGATGCCGCACGCGCGATCCACGCGAC
>DASPXD010000269.1:0-9364 GCA_035637435.1 Gemmatimonadales bacterium | reverse complement strand
GATCTCGTAACTCTTGCTGAAATAGCTGTCGGCCCAATCGTACTGCCGCAGGTCGGTATGAGCGATGCCAAGATTGACGTATGCCCTGGCCGAGCCATGCTCGTCATTGGTGGCGCGATAGTTCTCGACGGCGCGCTCGTAGTGCCGGACCGCATCGACCAGCTGACCCTTGATGTTCGAGAGAATACCGAGGTTCTGCTCGATGCGCGCCAGCAGCTCACGGGCCTGCCCGCCGCGCTCGAGCGCCTGGAGGAAGTGGGCGCGCGCCTCCTCCAGGGCTCCCGTGCGCAGCGCGAGACCGCCCATGGTGTTCAGCGCCTCGCCGGCGAGCACGTCGTTGCCGAGCGCGCACGCGACCTTGTAGCTGCGGTTACAGAGGTCGCGCGCCCGCGCCGATTCGTTGCGATGATGGAGCACAACGGCGAGCCGCCGCAGGGCCTCGGCGAGAATGGGCTTCTCGCCCGCCCGCTCGGCGGCGGAGATCGCGGTTTCGTAATAGTGTACCGCTTCCGGGATGCACGCGGCCCGTTCTTGGCTCCGCGCTTCGTGCAGCAGGTCCGCAGCGGTGCGGTTTACCACGCTACCACGTAATCAGAGAAATGATTGACCTTACCGGTCACTCGCTTCGACAACAGGTTGTCGAGCGACAACAGGTACGACAGGATGTTGAGATTGTCGTCCGTGTACGCGATCCGCTTCGGCAACACCTTCCCGAGCAGGCTGCAGTTCGCGTAACTCATCGTGAGCGCGGCCGGCGTGGTGAAGCGCAGCCCCTCGGGCCGGAACTTGACCGCGTTCACACCGAGTCCGGTGGGCGCCGTCATCGTGATCGCCGTCGGAGCAGCGAGCGCCCCGGGCGGGATCACGAGGGTGTGCGGCCCGGCGCTGATGACTCCGCCCCCGACGCCGATCGTCTGCGTGCTCGAGGCATAGGGCAGATTCGAGCACTTGAGCAAGCCCGTCGCGCTGAGCAACGAGCCGATGAGATCCGCTTGTGGGGGTGGGGGGGGGGCAACCGCTGTGGGCGAACGGTCGGTGCAAGCCAGTGCGATTGCCAGCAGCACAAACGGCGCGATCAGGCGACGGGCCTTCATGAGCCTTCTCCTAAGGGACTACGCGGGTGCGAATTCAGGGGGACCTGCCGAGGTACAAAATGGGACTATACCCGGGTCAATTCCGTGAGAAATGTCACACTGGGTACATGTGGGGACCGTATTGGTGACATTAGCGCCCCGTTTGCGTCGATTCTCTCATCGCCGCATAGTAGCGCCCATGGCTGAGCCAGCCTCGGATACGATCTCCAAGCTCTCCCGCGCTCTAGGCCCCAAGTACGAGGTCAAGCGCCTAGTCGGCTCGGGCGGCTTCGCCGAGGTCTTCGAGGTGTGGGACAAAGACCTGGAGCGGCGCCTCGCCGTGAAGGTGCTGCGTGCCGATGTCGCGTGGACGCACGGCATGATCGAGCGCTTTCAGCGCGAAACTCGCGCCGCCGCCAAGCTCGAGCATCCCAACATCCTCCCGATCCACTTCGTGGGAGAGGGCGAGGGGCTGGCGTATTACGCGATGCCGTTTGTCGACGGCATGTCGCTGGGCGAGCTGCTGAAACGCTCCGGTGCGCTGCCGCCCGAGCGCGCGCTCGCGATCATCATCCCGGTGCTCGACGCGCTCGACCACGCGCACAAGGCGGGGTTGCTGCATCGCGACATCAAGCCCGACAACATCATGCTCGACACGGCCCGCGGCCGGCCGCTGCTCGTCGACTTCGGGATCGCGCGGCGGCTCGACAGCGCAGGTGGCGGACTGACACAGACCGGTCTCGTCATCGGCACGCCGCACTACATGAGCCCGGAGCAGGCGTTGGGCGATCCCACTCTGGGGCCTCCGTCCGATCTGTACTCGCTCGGCGCAGTCCTCTTTCAGATGGTCACCGGAACGTTGCCGTTCGATGGCGATTCGTCGCAGCAAATCGTCGGCAAGCACATCGCCGATCCGCCGCCCGCGGCATCCGACGTGAACCGGAAAGTGCCGCGGCAGATTTCCGACGTGATTTTGCGATGCATGGAAAAGCAGCCGGGCGATCGCTTCCAATCCGCCGCGGAGGTGATCGCCGCGCTCGAAGCGGACGAGCCGCCGGTCCCGGCCCGTGCATCGCGCGCGACGCGCTCGCGCGCCCGCGCGGCGGAAGCTCGCACCGAGCTGCTCACGACCGCGCCCACCACCGCGGCGCGCCGCCAAGCCCCTCGTCCGCCGGCCAAGCCCCGGCGCGTCGGATGGGTCATTCTCGTCATCGCCCTCCCGGTCCTCGCACTCGGCGCGGGCGCGCTGTTTCTGCGGGCGCCGAAGGTCGTGCTCACGAATTATCTCACTGCGCCCGTGGACGTGCGAGTTGCGCAGGAATCGCGCCGCGTGGCACCAGGCGAGCGAATGACGCTGCGGGTCGCGCGCGGCCGCCCGCTCGAGCTGACGTGGCGGCTCGAGCAACGACTCGGCGCCGCGTTCGCCGACAGCGTCGCCGTCGCGCAACCGCAGGGGCGCATCTTTGTCGCTGCGACCGCGCGACCCAAGGGGCGTGCCTATTTCGCGCCGTTGATTACGAATGAAACAGGACGGCCGTTGACGATTACCGTCAACGCGGGGCTCGCGGGCGCGCAGCGCTGCGGCTGCACGATCCCGCCCGGCGCAGTACGCATGGCGATCGGCTATTACCCGCTGTTCGCGAACTCCACCGTGCGTGCCGCAGACCCACGCGGCCGCTCGGCGACGTTTCAGAATCTGGGTCCACAGGTGAATGCGACGGATGGTATTGTGGGCTTAATGTTTCGAGCAGGAGATTTGAAATAGCGCGCTCCTAGGCCGCACTACTCCGGCTCGGCAAACAATCCTACTTCCGCCATCGCGGGGCACACCGGGGCCTGCGTAACCCGGAGTCGCACCCGCGACGTCGTAACACGCGGGCCACGAATCAAGCGACAACTCCCGATGCTGGTCGCCTGAGCGAACTCGACCCATCCCCCATCGCGCCACATATCCACAATTATGGATTCGACGCGTTGACCCAGGGGAAGAAACTCGCGCAGCCGCACTATGTTAAACGTCGCTGCGGGCTGCAATTCTATGGTCAAGGTTGGCGTTTTTATGCCATCGTCCGTGGCCCAGTAGCTCTGCCGGCTTCCATCCAGCACGTTGCGCGGGGCAAAGCGGCGATCGCGGCCGCGCCAGTTGTCTGCGCTGACGCGCGCGCCCGCCGCGAGATTGGTCGCAAACGTCGCATCGATCATGTGCCGAAACGATCGCAGTGACTCGACGTCGTTCTCGTGGATCCGTCCACGCCGGTCCGGCGGCAGATTCAACAGGAACGACGCACCTCGACCCACCGATGAGTAATACAGATCGACAAGCTGCTGCGGCGTCTTGACCTGATTGTCTTCATGCTGGTGATAGAACCAGCCCGGCCGGATCGAGACATCGCACTCGGCGGGCACCCAATGCGTGCCCGGCCGATCGCCCCGATTCAAGCGCGCCACATCGGCGTTTCCCGGCGCAAAGTCCTCGCGGTTGGACGTCGCCCAGCACGTCTCCCCCGCGATCCCATTCTCGTTACCGACCCAGCGAATATCGGGGCCGGCGTCACTGAACAACACGGTATCGGGCTGCAGGTCGCGCACGATCTGCCAAGTGTTCGGCCAGTCGTAGTAGGTGCGGTTGTCGATCTCGCGCCGCTCGTACGCGCCGCCGTAATAGCCATCGCCGCCGTTGGCGCCGTCGCAGAAGATCTCGAAGACGGGGCCGTACTGGGTCAGCAGCTCGCGCAGCTGGTTGCGGTAGTAGACGAGGTACTCCGGGCTGCCGTAGTCCTTGTGGTTGCGATCCCACGGCGAGAGATAGACACCGAATTTCAATCCAGCTTTCCCACAAGCCTCCGATATCTCCTTCACGACATCGCGCTTAAACGGGCTGTTCTTGACCGAATGCTCTGTGTATCGCGACGGCCACAGACAGAAGCCGTCGTGGTGCTTGCAGGTGAGAATCAGTCCTTTCATCCCGCCGTCACGCGCGGCACCGACGATCTGGTCGGCGTCGAAATCGGTCGGGTTGAAGACCACGGGCGACTCGTCGCCGTAGCCCCACTCGCGGTTCGTGAAGGTGTTCACGGTGAAATGGAGGAAGCCGTAGAACTCGAGCTCGTGCCATGCTAACTGCCGGGGAGCGGGGACGGGAGAGAAGGGAGCGGGAGTGTCGACGCGCGTCGTGAGCGCGACTCCCGCTGCCCCCAGAGTCGTCCAGACGAAATCGCGCCTATCGATCGGGACGCTCCTCGCGCTCCTCGTCCTCGAGATCGACAGCCATCGGAAAGAATAACGATCGCTTGATTGCCGGATACGGCGTCTCCCACCCGCGCGCGTCGTGCCACAGGATCCGATTCAAGCGTTCCGTCGGCGCGGCGTCGGGATCACGGAAGTTCATGCGCGACGACGCGATCGCGGCACGCCGCCGCTCGGCGGCCCGCGGGCCCGTGATCGAGCCCACCTGCTGGTTGATCTCGTACAGCGACTGATTCGGTACGAGCGCCGTGTACGGCGCGAGGTTGGGTGATTCGTCGGGACCGATGAAGCTCGCCCGCATGTCGGTCGCGACAAGATCGAACATGCTGAGCGCCGGCAGGCCGAGCATCAGCTCGATCGTCTTCAGCATGCTCGGGAATGCGTAGAAGGTTGGATCGATCACGGCGCGCCGCGCGTACGGGCTCGCGACGAGCGCCACGGTACGGTGCCCGTCGATGTGATCGACGCCGTTCTGCGCATCGTCCTCGACAACGAGAATCGCCATCGACTTCCAGAAGGGACTGTGCGACAAGCCCTCGACGATCTTGCCGAGCGCCAGGTCGTTGTCCGCCACGCACGCCTTGGGCGTGCACCAGCGGGGGTTCGTCCCCTCGGTGTGATCGCTGGGCAGGTTCATCATCACGAGGTTGGGCATGTCGTTCCGCGCTTGCCATTCCCGCAGGTGCTCGAGAAAAACGTCGGCCTTCGCGACGTCGGGAACTTCCATCGTCCACCCCGGATACTCCCGCACCAAAACCCGGTCGAGCGAGGCGATATCGGAGCGCGCGTGGTAGCGTTTGGCGAATTCCGCACGAAAGTACGCTGCCCTGTTCGGCTGCGAGTCTCGATACCGCGCCAGCAGCGCCGACCGCATCGAGTCGCTATAGACGGTTGGTCCCGGCGCGTACTCCCCGAACACGCGCACCGACTTGCCCTTGGATTGCGCCGCCTCCCACAGAAACCCGCCCGCCGAGTACGCAAGCGGGTCCTGCCCTTCCGACGGATAGCTGCGACCGGTGTAGAGCGGCCACATCGGATACTCGGTCTCGTTGGCCTGCGTCAGCCAGTTGTGCCCGTCCGCCGAGTTACCGCCGGACGCAAAGAAGTGATCGAGCAGCACGAATTGCTCGGCGAGGGCGTGCGCGTTGGGGGTGACGTCGCGGCCGTATTGCAGCAACGAGCTGTCGCTCGCTCCTTTGCCGATGTCGCCGAACACCTGGTCGTAGGTGCGGTTCTCGCGGACGATATACACGACGTGGTCGATCAACGACGGCTCGCCTGGCCGCTCCGGAACGGCGCGCGCGGCAACGTTGCGGCGAACCGTCGGGGACGGCGCCTGACCCGCTTGATTGAGCGTGAGCCGGTTGTTCTGCGCGACCGACGTCGTGTACGCCGCGAGCTCCGCCTCGGTCGGCTCCTGAATGACGTTGACCGATCCGCGGTAGGAGTGGACGTAACGACCCGCCAAACCCAAGGGCTTTCCGACACCTGACCCCACGCCGAACAGCGTACCGACGGCAATCGCGCGCCCATCGGGACTCACGTCGATGCTCGTCGGATACCAGCCGGTGGGAACGAGACCCTTGAGCTGGGCAGCCGGCAACGAGTACACCGCGACGGCGTTCACGCCGCCCAGCGTCACGAATAGCGTCGCCCGATCTGGTGACAATGCGACCGCCGTCGGTGCCAGTCCGATTCTCCGCTCACGGAACGGCGCGATCGTGATCGTGCTGGCGACGACGTCGCGGCGTGTGTCGATGACGCTCACGGCGTCGGAATTGCCGTTGGCCACGTACAGGCGTGCGTTCTTTTCGTCCCACGCGAGCCCGGTCGGATGCCGGCCTACCAGAATCACCTTGGTGACGGTGCCCGTCATGAGATCCACGCGCGTCACGCTGCCCGGCTGCGCCAGCCCTCGCTTATCGACCCGCACGAATTCCGCGAATGGATCGCAGCATTGCCGCGCCGCGCGATCCCCTTTGACAGGCTTTCTCCCACCGAGGTTCGACACGTAGGCGACGGATCCGTCGGCGCTCACGACCGCCGCCACCGGCAGGACACCAAGGGGGATCATCTTCAGCAGCGCCCCGTTATCCGCGTCGAGCACCCCGAGGGTGTCGTTAGCGGGAAGCGGGACAGCCACGACGCGGTGACCGGAGGCGTTGGCGGTCCGCGCGACGGCGGGCGCGCCGGCTATGTAGTCGCCGAGTGCGGAGGATGTGAATCGCACGACGGTGCTGTCGCCGTCGTACGCCGTCAGGTGCGCGACCGACTTCGTCTGGGCGAGCTGCTCGGAGCCGGGGATGCGGCTCAGCGCGAGAGCGGCCGGCAGCTGCCCGACGGATGTGACGAGCGCGCGGCCGTTCACGGGATCGATGGCGATCCCTTGGACGCCGGCGCGGCCGTCGAACGCGGCGCTCCCCAACACGACGTTGTCGCGCCAGCCGAGGCGATACGCCGCGCCGTGTACGCTGACCCAGATCTCTCCTGGTCGCGCGCCGAAGCGCACGCCGAAGACGCGATCTGTGAACACGCTTTGGACGCCAGCCGGTGTGACGCGCTGCTCGGTGGCGATGACGCCGGGGTCTTGGATCTCTCTGCGCGGCTGTGGGGGTTGGGGTGGATTTGCGGTCGCTTGTAGCAGCAGCAAAGAGAACAGCATGCCATCCCCCAAGGGTTCGTTAGGTCAAAAGCTGCCCCTTCAATCCCGCCGGAGGAAGGCCAGTACCTGCTGAATGACACCGGGATCGCTGACGATCCGATGGTGGCCGAGACCGGTCGTGGTCACGAGCTCGGCGCCGGGCCACGCGCGCGTAATCGCCGCGCCATTATCCCAGCTGACTTCGCGGTCGTCCTGATCGTGGATCACGAGCAGAGGTACGCGCATGTCGCGGGCGAGGGTCGGCACGTTCATCTGCGCCCAGGTGAATCCGAGCCGGCGCTCGAGCCGGCCGCGCATCGAGGCCATGACGGGGTCATCCACGCCGAGCAGCGCGGCGAACTGGGCGGTGTAGGAGTCGGGACTTGCCGACGGCGCGAGGAGCACGGCGCGGCGCGCGACGAGTCCGCCACCTAGCGCCAGCGAGGCCGCAAAGCCGCCGAGTGAGTGGCCCACCACGAGGCTGACCGATCCCACCGCTTTCGCCACCGCCACTGCCGCGCGAGCGAACTCGGGGCCGGAGCTGAGCCGGCCTGAGGAGGCGCCATGGCCCGGCGCGTCGAACGTCACGACGCGATAACCGCTCGCGAGGAGCGCATTCCCCAAGTCGATGAAGCGCGCGCCGCGGCTTCCCCACCCATGCACGAGCAGGACGCCGGGTCCGCGCTCGCCCCAAGACCACGCAGCGACGCGTCTTGCTCCCACATCCACGTCGATCCGCCGCGCCTCACGGAGCCACCCGGCCATCCGCTGGCTGATGGCGCGGCGCGGCGGCGAGCAAAACAGCCGCTCCGCCCAGCGCGCCGCGAGCCGTGGGGAGGCGCGCTGCACGGCGCCGAATGCGAAACGGGTGAGTCGCAGAGTCGTGCGCATGGAGTCCTGTCTTAACGCAAGCACTTGAGCCATAGGTTTCACGAGTCCTGCGCCGTAACGGCGACGTAGAGAGATCCCCCATATGCGGAGGGACGGGTCGCTGTGATCGTGGGCGCGGAGAGGCCCAGGCCAGCCACGATCTCGGGCAACCGCTCCGCGGAGATGGGATATGGCACCCACCTGCTTGGCCGGCGCCCATCATACTCGACGATCACGAGCCGCCCGCCGGGGCGCAGCCAGGTCAGCAGCTGTTCCAATACGACCCGGGGATCCGCGATAAAGTGAAGCGAGTTCGCAAACAGCATCCCGCTGAGCTGACTCACCCCAATCCCTGGGAGCTGCAACGGGAGGGTGAAGTCTCCCGTGACGGGAATCACCTCGACGCCATCCGAGACAAACCGGTCGAGGGACGCGATCGCGGCACGATCGCGGTCCACCGCATAGATGCGGCTTCCCGCCTGGAGGCGGTGGGCGAGGGCTCGCGAAAACGTCCCGCGGCCAGCTCCCACATCGGCCCAGTCTCCTGCCTGCCGCGGAACCGCGGTAGCGATCAGTGCTTCTGCATCAGCGATGTTCACCAGACTCGAACGAAGGGGAACGGCCGGAGGTTCCGTTATTGTTCAAGCCGACGTGAGCCCGATCCCTGCAGGTTCTGCTAAGGCAACGCGCCGCGAGTGGATCGGGCTCGCGGTGATCGCCTTGCCCTGCTTCCTCTACTCGATGGACCTGACGGTGTTGAATCTCGCCGTGCCGCGCCTCAGCGAGGCGCTGCGGCCGAGCGCCGCGCAGCTGCTCTGGATTATCGACATCTACGGCTTTCTCGTAGCGGGATCGCTGATCACGATGGGCACGCTCGGCGACCGCATCGGGCGCCGTCGCCTGCTGTTGATTGGCGCCGCTGCGTTCGGCGCCGCCTCCGTGGTTGCCGCGTTCTCGCACAGCGCCGCCATGCTGATTGCGTCTCGCGCGCTGCTCGGTTTTGCGGGCGCGACGCTCGCGCCATCCACGCTGTCGCTGATTCGCAACATGTTCCTGGACGAGCACCAGCGCAGAGTCGCGATCGGCGTGTGGGTCACCAGCTATTCGGTGGGTGCGGCGATCGGGCCACTCGTGGGTGGCATCGTGCTGCAGTACTTCTGGTGGGGCTCCGTATTCCTGATCGGTGTCCCCGTGATGGTATTGCTGCTGATCGTGGGACCACTGTTGCTGCCCGAGTTTCGCGACCCCAACGCGGGGCGGCTGGACTTACCAAGCGCGGCATTGTCGCTCGGCGCGGTACTGGCGGTTATCTACGGGCTGAAACGGATTGCCGAGCACGGCCTCGGATGGCAGGCCGCAGCCGTCATTCTCGCCGGATCTGCGCTCGGCGCCCTGTTCGTGCGACGCCAGCGACGGCTTGCCGATCCCCTCATCGATATGCGGCTGTTTCAGTCCACCGGGTTTAGTGCGTCACTCGTGCTCTATATGGTCGCGACGCTCGTCGCTTTCGGCGCATACGTCTTCATGGCGCAGC
>DASPXD010000268.1:0-6994 GCA_035637435.1 Gemmatimonadales bacterium | reverse complement strand
CGTCCATAGGTGGCGCCAAGGTAATAATGCAGCGCGCCGCCCAGATAAAACCCATCGTCGGTTTCGTCCCCGCCGGCACCGCGCAGCAGCCGGCCCGCAAAACTCACCGTCGGCGCAAGACCGGCTTGAGCGGTGCCGTTGGTGTTGACGAAATACGGTGTGCCCGGCAACGCGGTCGTGTCACCAATGAGAAACGCTCGCAGCGTGCTGTCGAGCGAGAATTCGACGTCATACTGCAGGAATCCCATGACGCCAACATTGAAGCCCGCAAAGCCGACGCCCGCGTCGAACAGGCGGCTCGTCGTCCCCAAGCCGAAATCCTGTTCCGGGATGAGCACCTTGGTCGCCCCGAGGTCGACGACCAGTTGATTTCTCCCGATCGTGAACTCGACGTCGTTGGTGGGCGTGGGTGCCTTTTTGATTTCGTAGAAGATCGGCGGATTGAAAATGAGATCCAGCAACGCGACCGGATTGAATGCCGGCGACTTGGGATCGAACATCGAGTCATGGCTCAGCTGGTTGATCGGGTGATCCTTGAAAAACTGGATCAGCCCAAGCGGCACCGGGATCGAGAATTTGGGGGCGCCGCTGACCTTGTTCTTGTTCTTGACGGCGCGATATGCCGGGTTGTAGCGCCGCGCGTTGCCGTCACGGCTCAGGGTGACCCCTCCCATGCCGATGCGGCGCGCATCGAACGAGAACTGCGCGCGCGCCGGCCGCAGCGGGGCGAGTACGAGCAGGGCGAGCGCTACAGCGACGACTCCAGTTCGCACAGGGCACCTCGGACGTGGGAAAGGCCGCCACAACTTTGCACATTGTGTCCGATTTTTCCATTGTTTGGTGTGAGGAAGGTCACCCAAACCAGCGTCAGGATGCGGTTTGGAGCGTCAGAGTGACCCGTGTCCCTTTGCCGGGCTCGCTTTCCAGCGTGATCAGGCCGCCCCAGCTCTCCACCAGGCGGCGCGCGATCGCCAGCCCCAGTCCGGCGCCGCTCGACGTCGTCGAGAATGTCGGCTCGAAGACGCGCGGCAAGGCCTCCGGCGGCACCCCCCGGCCGTCGTCGGCCACGACCAGCTGGCGGCCGCTCGCCGCGACTTGAACGGTCACCCGCTTCGCCTCGGCGTTGCGCGCGTTCTCGAGCAGGTTCACCAGCACTTCCTTTACTTCATCTTTCCGCGCCAGCGCCGGAGGGGGAGCGCCATTGCTGGCCCGCACCTCGAACTTCGTCGCGCCGCCGAGGTCGTAGAGCTGCACCACTTCGCGGGCGGTGGCGGCAAGGTCGACGGCTTCGAGCGGCACTTGCTCGCCCGCAGACTCGGGAGGCGCGCCAAACCGCGAGAAGGCGCGCGCGATGCCGTCCAGCCGGTCGATTTCCGCGAGGATGCGCTCCGCGGTCTCATTCAGTGTCGCTTCGAACGTCGCCGATTGCGACTTGCCGCCCCCCACCCCCCGGACCCGCTGCAGATGCTGGATCCCCAACCGAATCGGCGTCAACGGATTCTTGATCTCGTGCGCGACCTGCCGTGCCATCTCCCCCCAGGCAAGGACCCGCGCGGCCTTGGTGAGTGCCGTCGCATCGTCGAGCGCGATGACGCAGCCGTCGGGTGCCGCTCCGAGCAGCGCCAGCTGCACGCGAATCTGGCGACCGGCGATTTCGAACTCGCGCTCCTGAATGACGTCGCGATTCGCGGCGATGAACTCGGCGACTGCTTGCCACACCGGTGCCCACCCGGCCGACGTGGCCCGCGGCAGCACGTCGCCCGGCGCCAGCGGCTCGGCGTTGCCCAGCACGAGCTCCGAGGCCCGCGCGTTGGCCATCGTGACGCGCAGCCCTTCGTCTACGGCGATTACGCCTGTCGCGACGTTGGCGAGCACGCGCGCCGTGCGCAGGCGCGCCTCCTCGAGTGCCGCCTGGCTGCGCCGGACGTCGGTCGCCATGCGGCCGAACGCCGTGAGCACGGGCTCGAACTCGCGCGGCGTCCCGGGCGGGAATGCAGGCGGCTCGCTGCCCCGCCCCACGGCGATCGCCGCCTCGCGTAACGCGGCGACCGGTTTGCCGAGGCGACGGGCGGCGAAGCCGGCGAGATACACGGCTGCAAACAAACCGGTGACGGTGGCGAGGACGAGGGCGAGCGCGAGATCCTCTTGCTGCTGTTGCACGCTTTCGTCATCCAGCAGCCGCGGCACCGCGAGCACCGCTTGCTCGCCGGGGACGCCGGGACCCACCACCCGGTAGCCGATCCGCGTCGGGCGACCGGCCGCCCGTGCGTCCATCGTCAGCTCGAGCTCATCCGCGAGGGTCGCCTGGAACGCCCTGGTCAAGAGAAATGGATCGACGAGTCCCAACTCCGCCAGCACGGGTGAAGAAGTCCCGATCAAGACGCCGCCGCGGTACAGCCACAGCTCGGCATCGAGGCGGCGGCCCAGCTCCGCCAGCGACTGTCGCACTGCGTCGGGGCTCTCCAGGGCAACACGCTCGGCGCCGCCGGCGGCGTCCCGGAGGGTCTGCCGAATCAAGAGGTCGCCGGCGCGCCGTGATTCGTCGGCGAGGCGCGCGAAGCTCCACGCGGCAAAGCCGAGCACCGGCAGAACCAGAAATACGCTGAGCACCGCGGTCAGTTGAGCTCGATAGCTCGTGCGCAACGTGGCGACGAGCGTCGCAATCCGGGGTCGCCACCCCTCGGCAATCACCAGCCCGAATAGCCAGACGCCGGCCAACACCGCGACATCGAGCGCAACCACCAGGACGCCGCGGACCAGGAGCGCCCACGGTCCGCGGAGGTCTACGCGCAGGTGCACGTGACTGCCACCCTGGGGCAACTCGATCCGCCGCTCACCGCGCGCCGACCACTGGTCTCTGCGCCACTGCACTGCGTCGCCGGCGTTGCGTGCGTCCGTTTGATTGGGGACGGAAAGCGTAATGGTGTATGGCGGCTCGACACTCGGTGCGCCGCGCAGAAACCTGGCGACCCGGTCAGGCTGCAAGTAGAGCGTTCGCGGGCCGACACCGACGGTCAGGACGGTGCCATTGCCCAGCGGAGCCAGGAGGACATAGTGAATGCCGGGACTCCGCTCCAAACGCTCGACGCATGGCCCATCGGCCGTCCGCGCCAGGGTCGATAACAGCGCGGGAGGAAGATCGAGCGATGCGAGCCGCAGCTCGGCCAGCAGCGCCCCATCACTGCTCCACAATCCCAGCATCGCGGGGTAGTCCTCCGCGACGAGCGGCGATGCCGCCCACAGCGCATACAGCTCAGCCGCGTTGCGCGGCGGCGTGTACGCGCGAGCGGTGACCTGCTGGCCCAGCCGTTCGAGCAACGCGAGGGCGACGGCATCGCCCTCCCGCCCGAGGCGCTGTCCGTCGCGGCTGGCGAGCGCGAGCCGGCCCTCAACGGCAGCGCCCCAAGCGATCAACGCCGCCGCGGTCCCCGCGACGACGGCCATCCCGACGAGCGCCCAACGGCGCGGCGCGGGCAGTATCGCCCCGGCGAGCGCGGGCAACCAGAGGAACGTGTACCACTCCGGCCACGCCCCATGCGGGTCCCACAACCAGAGCCCGCCGATGGCCGCCAGCGCACCCGACGCACACGCCGCCGGCAGCGCCCAACTCACGCGCGTGGGCTCCGTCGAGCCGCGAACCAACGCGGCCGCCAGCAGGATGATGGCCATCGCCGTCACCGCGAGCGCGGTTTGCCAGGACAACCAGAGACCCAGACTCACGCCCGTCGCCGGCGGGGCGATGCCCCGGCCGAAATAGCGCACCACATACGGCGCGAACAGGATGAGCAACGTGGCCGCCGCGATTCCCCACCAGCGCCGCGGCAACCCCCGCCGCCATAACCAGCCGGCGGCGAGCAGGAGGAGGATGCCGGCAACAAAGAGCGAGCCGGCGGACGTGCCGATCACCCCCGCGATGGGGCGATAAAACGTCGCGGGTGAAAACCACGGGGCGGGTCCCAGCGGCGCGCGCACCAGCGTCCACGCGCCCACGAGGGCCACGGCCCAGCGACCTCGGCCCCCAGGCGCCGCGACGAGGAGCAGAACGAGCAGCGCACTGAGGGCGAGGCGCGCCAACCACGCCGTGCGCGCGATGGCAGCGAGCTTCGCGTCGCCCTGCGAGGGCGCAATCGTCTGCACCGAAAACAGCGTGTCGCCGTGCTCGCAGCCGCTCGGGGGCGGACAAATCTCGAATACACTCGAATCACGAGGCCCCAACCCGGCGGGGAAAAACCGCAACGAGACGTCGTGCTCTCGCACGAAGGCCGCGGCGATCGAGCGATCGCCGTCGGCGATGGCCGGCGCCGCCCAGAGGAGGACGTCGCCGACGGCGACGCCGCCACGCGTCTGGCGGCGTGCCTCGAGGACCGCGTAGAATGGAGTCATGACCGCTTGCAGCTCGGTCGTGTCCGGCGGGGGCCGTGGAATCATGCGGTGCCGGCCCAACCAGGCGATGGGAGACGCGTTGGGATCGGCCGGGATTATGGCGACCCCACGCTCGATCGCCTGCCGCCCACCCACGTCAACGCGCAGCTGGTCGAACACCTCAGACCGCGGGAGGGCGGCCGCCCGCGCCGCGCGTTCCGCCAGACGGCGCGCTTCGGCGATCGCTGATCCGAGCGTGTGCTGCAGTGCGCGCGACGTCGCCGGCACACGTGACTCCCGCAACGCGGGCCAGCAACACTCGATCCGCCAGATCCGCAGCGCGCCGCTCACGAGCACGACGCCGAGGACGAGGCTGGCCAGCGCCGCGGCCAATCCCAGCTTGAGTCGCGGCGGCGGCAGAGCGAGCGCGACCGCGCCGAGGCCCGCAACCGCTGCCAGCGCGGCCCACACGGCGGCATCCCCGTGGAGCCACTCGGCGGTCGCCAGACTCGCAAAGCAGCCCGCGATTACGACCTGCGCTTGCCGCTGCACCTGAGCGTTCTCCCCCCCGAAGCGGTGCGCGCCGCCCTCGCGCGCGATGCACGCCTATTGGTACCCGTGGGCACTTGTGAACAGCACGGCCCCCACCTGCCGCTGGGCTGCGACACCTATATCGTCGAACGCCTCGCCGATGACCTCTCTTCCAGCTTCAGTATTCTGCGGGCGCCGACGATTCCCTACGGCGTCAATACCGTCACCAAGCGGCCGTACCCCGGCAACGCCACGGTCCGCCGCAAGACACTGCACCGCTGGATGAACGATCTGCTGTGGTCCTGGGAGCAGTGCGGCGTGGACGCTTTCATTATTCTCACCGCCCACGGGCACGACCCTCACCAGGAAGCCCTCTCTACCCTGCGCACCAAACGCGCGCGCGTGTTCACGGTCGACATCTTCGCACTCGACTTCACCGGCTATCTCGAGGATCCCGGCGGCCCGACCCACGGCGGCGAGCTGGACACCTCGCTCATGTTGTACCTGGCGCCCGACCTCGTCCGCATGGACCTGGCACAGGACTTTCCGCTGACGGAGCGCCAGGTCGCGCGCTACCGGCGGCGCGCGGCTGGTTCCGTGCCGGCCATGTCGCCGGGCTCCATCGGCCGGCCGACCCTGGCGTCGGCCGAAAAGGGCGCGCGCCTGTATAAGATGATTCATGACCGTATCGCGACGCGAGTTTTGGGGGCCGTAGCCGCATGAATCCGTGCCTGTTGGCCTTGGCGCTGTTGCAGGTAGGAAGCCCCGTGGACGAGGGCGTGCTCGTCGTGCGCGTCGACACGATCGAGGTCGCGCGCGAGTCGTTCCGGCTGACGCACGGCCGTCTCTCGCGCGGCGACATCGGCTGGACGCTGGCCACGACGATCCGCTACGATCGCTCGCGGCCGGTCATCGTGCTCGCGCCGATCCTCGAGGTGAACGGCGACACGATGCCGGCCACATTGCAGTACGACGTGGCCGATCCACGCCAGCCGTCGCGCATCCTCGGCGAGCTGGGCCGGGGCCGGTTCACGGTGCGCCAGGTTGCCCGGGCGACCGAGCGCGCGCGCGAATTCCCGACTGGGGCGCGTGCCGTCGTGCTCGACGATTCCGTTTTCGCGCCGTATGTGTTCGCCGCCTGGCGCGCCGCATCAGGACCAGCCAGCGTCACGGCCATCTTCCCTCGCGGATTGCGACGGGCCAGCGCTCAAATCGAGGATCTAGGTCAGGCCTCGACGACGTTGAATCACGATCCCGCGCGCCTCCGTCACATTCAAGTAACAGTCGAAGGTCAGGGAGCCGTCCACCTCTGGCTGGATGGGTCCAATCGCCTGATGAAGCTCGAAATCCCCTCGCGCAACCTCACCGCCGAGCGTCTCGCAGGCAGCTAAACCTTGCTGTCGGGTGGCCCCTGGCTAGGTTCTGTCGCAGGCCGAAACTGCGTTACCTGACCGCGCGTAGGGCGCTTCGACCTCACAACATATTCTTTGTTAAGGACGACCATGAAACATCAGTTGATCGTGGCAGCCCTCTTTTGTGTACCTGCCGCCCTCGCCGCACAGCAGCCCACAACTCCTCCTGCCGCGCTGTCGCTCGCTGACGCGATTTCCGTCGCCAAAGAGAAGAATCCAGCCTTCCAGCAGGCGCAGAACAATCGCGGCCCCGCCGCGTGGGCCGTTCGGGGAGCGTTTTCGAGCCTCCTGGTCCCATCCGTCGTCGCCTCCGGTAGCATGAGCTACACCGGCCCCGGCTCGCAGACGTTCCTGGCGACGAGCTTCTCTCAGCCCGTTTCAACGGTGTCGTCGTTCTATGATCTCGGCCTTTCGTGGCAGCTCTCCGGACAAACGCTCTCACAGCCCGGGCTCGCGAAGGCGCAGCTGCGCGCGGCCGATGCCGACATCGCCGGCGCGGAGAATTTGCTCGTCACCGGCATCAAACAGCAGTACCTGACGGTGCTGCAGGCGGACGCGCAGGCGGATCTGGCACGCAAGACACTGCAGCGCAACGAGGAATTCTTGAAGCTCGCGCAGGCGCGGTACGGCGTGGGTCAGGCGACGTTGATCGACGTGCGCCAGGCGCAGGTCGCGCGCGGCCAGGCCGA
>DASPXD010000267.1:0-26306 GCA_035637435.1 Gemmatimonadales bacterium | reverse complement strand
CCGTGCGCGCCGCGGTAATCGGCGAACTCGGCGTCGGTGAGCTTGCCGGCGTCGTGCGCCCGCTCGACGACGTAACGGTGCGTATAGCGCGCATAGCAGTAGCTGCACCCGAACTCGCACCCGACGTAAGGATTGAGTGACCAGTAATCCATCCCGGTTGCGGACGGCGGATTGAGGACGCGATGCGATGTGAGCGAAACAAAGCGAGTGCCGCGGAGGCGCTCGTCCAGGATGACGGGCGGACGGCCGGACGGCGTGTCGGCCGGTAGAAGGGGCAGCTGGCGGCTAGCCACACCGTGCCCAGCCGCACTGCAGGCACACCACGCAGCCGGACTGGTGAGCGGTCTTGGCGCCGTAATCAGGACAGGGAGGAGCTTTGGGCGGGGATTCCCGGGGCTTTCGGACCGCCATACACCCCGAATATAACCCGAAACCTAGCGAGCGGCTAGCTGTCTCCAGGCGAAGTACACGGGCACACCCAGTAAGACCAGGGCGAGCCCCAGCATCGCGTAGGTCCGCGTCGCACCCTGGACGAGCAGGTCAACGGCGATCAGCCCGGTGAGACCGACGTACAGTGCGGGCAGCCAGGGATATCCCGGCGCGCGCACCGGCCGCGGGAGATCGGGACGCCTTTTCCGCAGACGGAACAGGCCGATCGCCGTCACGGCGTAAAACACGACGGCGGCGAAGATCACGAAGTTGAGGAGCTGGCTGTAGGTGCCGGAGAGGCACAGCACGCAGGTCCAAATCGCCTGCACGATGAGCGCGAGCGTGGGCGTTCTGTACGTGGGGTGTAGGTTGCCTGCCGATTTGAAGAACAGATTGTCCTGCGCCATCGCGTAGTAGACCCGCGCGCCTGACAAAATCAGGCCGTTGTTGCACCCGAACGTCGAGATCATGATGGCGATCGCCATGATGTAGAGGCCCGGCGCACCCAGGATCGCCTGCAACGCCGCCGTGCCCACGCGGTCCTGCGGCGCGTGCGCTATGGCGTCAGCAGGTAGCACGAGCAGGTATGCGACGTTCGCAAGGACGTACAGGGCCGTCACGGTCAGCACGCCCGCCGCCATCGCGAACGGCAAATCCTTCTCGGGATTCTTGAGCTCACCAGACGCGAATCCTACGTTGTTCCAGGCGTCCATCGAGAACAGCGATCCCACCATCGCCGCGCCGACCACGGGAAGGACGGCGAGCGACAGACCGCCGCCGGCCCAGAAGTTCGCGCCGAAATTGGCGGCAATCGCCGCGGCGTTCCGCCCGATCGTGAACCCCAGGAGTATCAGACCCGCCAGCGCCGCGGTTTTGATAGCCGTCAACGTGGTTTGGATGAACGCCGCGGTCCGCACGCCACGCACGTTGATCCAGGTCAGCAGCGCGATCGATGCAATCGCGAAGATGCGTTGCGGTGACAGCCCAACCGCGATGTCGCCAATCGGTTGCGGGAGGTGCAGCGTCGTGCCGAGGAAGACGTCGGGCGTGAGCCCGGGAATGAGCACCGAGGTGAAACGCGCGAACGCGACGGCGACGGCGGCGATCGTGCCGGTTTGAATCACGACGAACAGGGTCCAGCCGTAGAGGTAGCCGAACAGCGGCGAGATACCTTCGCGCAGATAGACGTAATTCCCGCCCGCCTTGGGGAACATGGCCGCCAGCTCCCCATACGACAGCGCGCCGAACAGCGTCACGACACCCGAGAGCAGCCACACGCTGAGCAGCAGGCCCGGCGAATGCACCTGCCGGAGGATATCGGCCGAGACGATAAAGATGCCGGAGCCGATCATCGATCCGACGACGAGGGCGGTGGCGTCGAGCCGCGAAATGGCGCGGACGAACTCGACCCGCTGAGGCTGGACGGGGGTAGCAGTCATGAGGCTGATAACCTAGTTGTCATTGCAACGGGCCGCTATCTTTGCGGTCCACCACGCCCCGGAGATACCGTGCGTCTCCTGCCGCGCGAAGAAGAGTTTTTCGATCTGTTCACTGAAGTCGCCAATCGCAACAAGGAAGCCGTTGAGCATTTGCGGCAGTTATTCCAGGCCGCACCCGACCGCCGCACCCCACACGTCGAAGCGATAAAGCGTTTGGAGCACGAGGCCGATCAGGTGACGCATGAGGTCGTCAACCGCCTCGACCGCACGTTCATCACACCGCTCGATCGCGAAGACATTCACCAGCTCGCGTCCGATCTCGACGACGTGATGGATGCGATGGACGGCACTGCCCGGCGCACCCAGATCTTTCGTCTCGGCCCCGCGCCGCAGGGTGTGCTGCGGCTCATCGAGGTGCTGCAACGGATGATGGCGGTGCTGGCCGAAGCGGTGGGCCGGCTCAAGAAGGGCGACGACGTCATGAAGTACGCCGTGGAGGCGAAACAGCTCGAGGAAGAGGGCGACTCGATCTATCACGAGGCGCTGGGGCAGCTGTTCGAAAAAGAGCGCGACGCCATCGAGCTGATCAAGTGGAAAGAGATTTACGACAATCTGGAGGGCACGCTCGACCAGGCCGAGGACGTCGCCAACGTGGTCGAGTCTATCACGATCAAGCACGCCTGATGGCAGCCTCCGTCTGGTTCGTCCTGGCGATTGTGGTTGTCGCCCTCATTTTCGATTTCATCAATGGTTTCCACGACGCGGCGAATTCGATTGCCACCGTCGTCTCGACGCGCGTGCTCTCGCCGAGCGCGGCCGTGGTCTGGGCCGCCTTCTGGAACTTCATTGCCGCGTTCGTGTTCGGGACGGCGATTGCCAAAACGGTCGGCAGGGGGCTGATCGATCTCAGCGTGGTCGACTCGACGGTGGTGCTCGGCGGATTGCTTGGGGCCATCATCTGGGACCTCGTGACGTGGTGGTTGGGACTGCCGACGTCCTCCTCCCACGCGCTCATCGGTGGGTATGCCGGGGCCGCCGTCGCCAAGGCGGGATTCTCCGCGATCATCGCGAGCGGCTGGACCAAGACGCTGGTTTTCATTGTCGTCGCGCCGGTGATGGGGTTCATGCTCGCGCTGCTGCTCACGGTGGCGCTGTCGTGGCTATTGCGACGATCGCTGCCGCGCCGGGTCGACAAATCTTTCAGGGTGCTACAGCTCGTCTCAGCCGCGCTGTATTCGCTCGGGCACGGGACCAATGACGCGCAAAAGACGATGGGTATCATCGTCGCCCTGTTGGTATCGAGCCAATCGCTGTTCGTGAACTTCCCGGTCAGGCTGTTTCACCTCACTGACGCCGGGCAGATTCCGCCGTGGGTCATTCTGGCCGCGGGGGCAGCCATCGGCCTGGGCACGATGGCGGGGGGCTGGCGCATCGTGAAGACGATGGGCCAGCGCATTACGAAGCTCACGCCGTTCGGCGGATTCTGCGCCGAGACCGCCGGCGCGATCACGCTCTTCGTCTCGTCCCATTTCGGCATTCCGGTGAGCACGACGCACACAATTACCGGCGCAATCACGGGCGTCGGCGCGGTGCAGCGTTTCTCCGCGGTGCGCTGGGGTGTGGCGGGACGGATTGTCTGGGCATGGGTCGCGACCATTCCGGCCGCCGCCGGCATCGGCGGGCTCAGCTACCTGCTGTTGCGGGCGGTCGTCTAGTCGAGCTTCAGGGTCAGGACCCGCCGCTCCGTCATTTCTTCGATTGCGTAGCGCACGCCCTCACGCCCGAGCCCCGAAGCCTTGGCGCCGCCGTACGGCAGACGATCCACGCGGAATCCGGGAATGTCGTTGCCATTGACCGCGCCGACATCGAGCTCGGCGTGGAGTCGGAACATCGTCTGCAGATTGGTCGTGAACACGCCCGCCTGTAATCCATAAGGAGAAGCGTTCGCCCACGCGATCGCGTCGTGCAGCGACTGGTACGGCGTGACGGTCACGAGCGGCGCGAAGACCTCTTCGCAGTTCACCTTCATGTCGGCGCTCGTGTGGGTCAGGACGGTCGGCTCCAGATAGACGCCTCTGCGCTTGCCTCCCAGCTCGATCTTCGCGCCACCCGCCACCGCTTCCGCGATCCACCGTTCCACGCGCTCGGCGGCCTCGAGCGCAATCATCGGCCCGACGTCCGTCTGCTCGTCGAGCACGTTCCCGACCTTTAACTGCTGAACCCGTCGAGTAAAGGCGTCGAGGAACGGCGTATAAACCGATTCGTGGACGTAGATCCGTTGCGTCGAGATACACGACTGGCCGGCGTAGGTGAAGCCGCCGACGGCGCAACGCGACGCAGCCCACGTCAGGTCGGCATCCGGCTCGACGATCACCGCCGCATTGCCGCCCAGCTCGAGCAGCACGCGCTTGCTGCCGGCCTTGGCACGGATCGCCCAGCCGGCCTTGGCGCTGCCGGTGAACGTGATCACGCGGACGCGCGGATCCTCGATCAGGATTTGCGCGACCTCCACTGAACAGGGGACGATGTTGACGGCGCCGTCCGGGTAGCCCGATGCCTTGACGAGATCGCCGAGGCGCAGCGTCGTGAGCGGATCCTGGGGCGGCGGCTTCAGGGTGATCGTGGCGCCGCACGCCATCGCGGGGGCGATTTTGTGGGCAGCGAGCAGCACGGGAAAGTTGAACGGCGTGATCCCCGCGACCGGCGACAGCGGGAAGCGGCGCGTGATGGCGATCCGGCCCGTGCCCGCCGGCACGACGTCGGCCGGCAGCACTTCACCGCCGATCCGGGTCGCTTCCTCGGCGGCATCGCGGAACACGAAGACGGCGCGATCGAGCTCGATGCGCGCTTGGGAGATGGGCTTGCCCGCCTCGAGCGCGAGCGTGCGCGCCAAGTCGCTGCGCGCTGCTTCCAGCCCGTCGGCGACTTTCCGTAACGCCGCCGCCCGCGCATAGGCGGGCATCTCGCGGCTGGCGCGTGCCGCGGCGACGTTGGCGTCGAGCGCCGCGCGCATTTCCTCCGGTCCCGCCAGCTTCACCGCCCCTACTTCACTATTGTCCTGCGGTGCACGAATCAGGGTCGATGTCGTCATAATCAGTCGGAGAACAGCCTCCGCAGGCCCCGCTCCGTCTCGGCCAATGCCTCCTGGAAGTGCTGCAGCTCGCCGCCGTAGCCGAATCGCAGGAATCCGGGCATGCCGAAATGATCGCCGGGGCAGAGCAGCACGCTGTGCTGCGCGCGCAACTTTTCGACGACTTCGAGCGCCGGGACCGCGCCGCGATAGCGCGCCCAGCAGATCGCGCCGGCGTGGGGCGGATGCCAGGTGAAGGTGTCGCCGAACGTCTTGAGCCACGCCTCCATCACCGGATAGTTCGCGTGCAGGATGCGGCGCGTGCGCTCGATGAGCTTCGCGCGCGCGTGCGGCTCGAGCACGACGGTCGCGAGGTGATCGGACGCGCCGGAGGGACCAATCGTCGTGTAGTCGTGGCGAGTCCACGCCTCCTGACTGAACGCGGGTTGCGCGACGATCCAGCCGATCCGCAATCCGGGCAAACCGTAGGCCTTCGACAGGCCGTTGACGATGATCACCTTGCTGTAGCCCGAGCCCCAGAAGCTCTGGGTCGTTTTCCCGTCGCGCTCGGCGCCCTGATAGACCTCATCGGCCAGGATCCAGGCGCCCACTTCCGCCGCGCGGTCCAGGATCACCTTGCGCGACGCGTCGCTGAGCACGTGGCCGGTAGGGTTATGCGGGTTGGTCACGACGACGAGCTTGGTGCCCGGCGCGATTGCGGTGCGGATCTCCTCGGCGTAGGGCTCCCACGCTTCCTTCTCGTGCAGCTGGAACGGCCGGACTTCCGCGCCGAAGTTCTGCGCCAGCCCCCAGGTCTGGAGGTAGTTCGGCATCATTACGGCGACTTTGTCCCCCCCCCCGGGCTCGAGCAGGCACCAGCAGGTGACGAAGTTCGCTTCGGAGCTGCCGGTGGTGACGAGCACCTGGTCGGGCGATGCGCCGGGATAGAGGGCCGCGATGCGCTCGCGCAGCAGGTCGGTGCCGTTCGACTGCGCGTAGCCGAGCCGGACGTCGAGCAGCGGCAGCGCGGAGGCGCCGGCGAGGCCGAGCAGCTCCTGGATGGTCAGCGGATGCACGCCGGATTCGGAGAGGTTGAAGCGTACCCGGTTTTCCCAGGTGCTTTGCCAGCGTTCCAGCTCGAAGGGGACGAATTTGGGGCTCATGGCTCGTAAAGCTCGCGCAAGTCCGGGGGTTTCTCCAGCCAGTAATCGGGTGCGAGGTCTGCGAGGTCGGCGCGGTCGAACGGGCCCCACAGCACCGCCGCGGTCTTGACGCCCGCCGCGCGGCCCGATTCCATGTCATGCCGCGAGTCCCCCACGAAGACGGTGCTGTCGCGTGGAACCCCCAATACGTCCATGGCTTTCAAAACGGGCTCGGGATGCGGCTTGGAATGCGTCACGTCATCGCAGCCGAGCACGAGATCGAATGCCTGATCGAGCCCCGAAATGCGCAGCCCGCGCATGGCGCCGTCGCGCAGCTTGCTGGTGACGAGGCCGAGTTTTTTGCGGTGCTCCTTCAGGCGCCGTATCTCGTCGACGACTCCTTCGTACGGTTTTACGAGCGCATCGTGGTGCGTGAGGTTGTAGGTCCGGTAGGTCTGGACCATTGCCTCGATCTCTTCCTTATCATCCGTGATCTGGCCGAACTGCGCCCACAGGGGCGTGCCGAGGCCCTTGATCCACATGTCATCGGGGGGCATCGGCTCGTTGCCGCGGTGCAGCGCCATGGTGTGGCGGTAGGAGCGCAGGATCAGCTCGATGGAGTCGATGATCGTGCCGTCGAGGTCGAACAGGAAAGTGTTGAGCGTCACAACCGAGAATCTACAGCGAGCTAGCCAGGGACGGATATCACCACAGCCATGAGTTCCACGGAGGTACAGCATTCGGCCGTCTGCGCCGGCGGCAGGTGCTGATGCCACGATAGCAGGTCGGTTATCGCGAGCGGCTCGCGACGCGACAGCACGTCCTCCAGCAACAACTCTTCACCTGCCGTCATCCCCAACGCGAGCCGTGACACCAACGCATCGAGCGCGGTGAGCTGCTCGCCATCGCCGCGGCGGGCCGCGCGCCGGGCGGCCGACAAGACCCACGGAATCAGGCGGCGCGCAAACCGGTCGCGATCGCTCGCGCGCCAGCGGGCGTCCTGAACTGCGGCGAGTCGTGAACGGATGAGCGGCACAGCGACGTCGATGGCCTGCCGCAGCAAGTCGCGGTCGCAGGGGATGGACCGCGCAGTCGCCGCTGTTGCCAGTATCCGTGTAGCGGCAGCGGGGCTCGCGCGCGCGACCTCGCCTTCGATGACGATCGCCTCGACCAGGTTCGCAATGCGCACGACGAGAACGGCGCCCGGCTCTCCGACGACGGCCGCGCACGATCCTCCTGGAGCACCGCCGTCTGGAGTGGCAAGCAGGGCGAGCTGATCGCACCAATCCAGCCGGCCGTTGGTTCCCGCGGCCTGCTGCGCGCCGACCTTTGTCGCCAGGCGCTCTTCGATGGCGAGCGCTCCCGCGAGAGGCGCCGGCGGCAGGAAGGTGACGGTCGAGATCGCGCCGTGCGACGAGCCGAGCCGATCGATGCGGCCGACGCGCTGCGCCAGCCGCGCCGGACTCCAGGGTAGATCGTAATGCACGACCCGTTCGGCATCCTGCAGGTTGAGTCCTTCACTGAGGAGATCGGTGGCGATGAGGACGTCGGTCTCGAGGGCCGCGGGCGGCGGTGCGGCACCCTGCGCTCGGGGCGCGAAGGTTCGCAGCACGTCCCGGCGGGCGGCGTCCCCCGCGGCAAATCGTCCGACGTGCCCGAAGACCGCCGCGACCCGCCGGTGGCGAAACCGTTGCATCAGGTAGCGGGCCGTGGGCTGCGCATCCGTGAAGACGATGGTCTTGGCGGGCCGCGCGGTCAGCAGCCGGTCCAGCGCGTCGGCCTTGGGATCGGTCGCCGGCGCACGTTTGAGCAACTCACGCAGCCGGTCGAGGACACGACGGTCGTCCGCTAGGCGCGCACCGTTCGACGCAGGACGTTCGAGCAAGAGGGGAAACAAAACAAGCTGAATATCGGATTCGGCCGCGCGTGGAAAACAGCGCTGAAACTCCTGCGGCGTCAGCGCTCGCCCTTCGGTCGCGGCGCGGATCGCGAGCTCAAGATAGGCTTCGTGGCGAATCAGCGCGGCGCGGAAAGCCGGCAGGCTCGATGCCAGGCGGCGCAGCAACATCAGGCGCAGCAACGCTGCCGCTCCGCCACCGGCGCGTAAGTGCGTCACACCGGTGACGAGCTCACCGAGCAGTGCGTCGGCCGCCGGACCGGCGCGCAGCGCTTCAGTGGTCGATCGCGGGAACACCATGCTGACGGGTCCACCGTCGTAGCCGTGCTGCACGCGCTCGCGCGAACGTGCGACAATCAGGCGCGCGACCGCGCCCTGAGCCAGGGAGCGATCGGCCTCGCGCGCCGCGGCGTTCCGCAAGGACGGAACGCCCAGCGCGGCGAGCGCGTGGTCCCGAAGAAAAAGACGGAGCAGGTGCAGGAGATCGGCGACGCTGTTGTGGATCGGAGTGGCGGACACGAGCAGCACCCGGCTGCCGACCACGAGGCGGGCCAACGCGCGATAGCGGTTCGTGTCTGGATTTCTGAATCGGTGGGCCTCGTCGACGACGAAGAGACGGTAAGGGACGGTAGAGGACGGTAAAGGACGGTAAGGGTGTTTGCTCAACGACTCATGCGTGATGATTGGCACTTCGTGCTGGCCGAATCGATTCAGCAAGTCGCGCCATTGCGAAACGAGCACGGCGGGGACGATAAGCGTGAAAGGTTCCTGGCGGGCGAGAGCGACGGCGAGTGCGACGTACGATTTCCCGAGCCCAACCGCATCGGCCAGAAGCGCGCCGCCGTACCGCACGATGATCGCGGTCAGCCGCTCGGCGGCGGGGAGCTGGTGTGGCGCGAGCCAGGCCGGCCATTGCGAGGCCGCCGCCGCTTCTGGCGCCAGCGACGGCCCGTCGAGCAGCGCCCGCGCCGCGCTGCCGACGACGTCGCACGGCTGTGCTTCCCCCGCCGGCCGGAGCGCCACGGCGAAGGGCTCCGGGACCGGGACGAGATGCTCAGAGAGAATCCGCGGCCAGCGCGCGGCGGTCGGCGCCATCGAGTTCGAACGCATCAGCGATGAGATCGTCAGCGGACTCACAGCGGTGACCGCGGCGCGCGAGCTCTGCCCAGACTGCGGAGCCAGCGGCCGGCACGGGCAAACCGCGCACGACACGCGCATTGAAGCGACGAAAGCCGCCCCGTGCGGGATCGGCCACCAGCCGCGCCAGGGCCGTCAGCCAGCACGAGTTGAACAAGGCGGCGAGCGCTGCGGCGTCGGCGGAATCGCGCGTTGCAATGCCGTAGACGGTATTGAGGGGGACGCCGTCCGGGGCTGGCACGGCGGCGCTCAAACGGCGGCCGAGGTCCGGCCAGATGACCCGATGTGGCGCGGACGCGAGACCGGTGCGAAACAACTGCCAGGGCGGGCCACCTCGGTAGTCGGCGCGGCGCCGTAACCGGTCTTCGTGACCCGACAAACGCTCCGTGAGCTCGCGCGGCAGGCGGTCGAAGGGTGTCCCATCGGCGCCGTGTGTCCACAGGACGTAGCGCCCCGGCTTGCAACGCCATGCCGCGATGTCGCGGCCGCGGATGGCAGGTCTCGCACCCACGCATGGGCGATCCACGAGAAACAGGTCGTCGGCTCCCGTTTTCACGCCGAGCTGCGGCGCCCAGCGATCGGCAACGGTGGGGAAGGCGGCCCGCAGACGCCGGCGGATACGATCCGCTCCCGCGAGCAGAATCCACGGACCGTCGCTCTGGAGCTGCCGCTGTTGCACTGCCGGCGCGACGGGCTTTGCTCCCAATACGGTGGCCGTCAGCTCGGTTCCCGTCGGCTCGGCACGTGCTGCCACCAATGCCATCGGGTATACCGCGGCACCGAACGTTCGCGCGACGAGCTCGCCCAGCGGCACAGCCCGCTCGACGCGCGCGCGGTGCGCGAGCCGCTGGCGCAGCGGTTCGGCGTAACCGCTGGTCGCGAGCTTGGCGGGAACGAGCAATGCGACCACGCCGCCAGGCCGCACCAGCTCGAACGCGCGCTCGGTGAACGCCACGGCAAGATCGGGGAGATGGGCGAAGCCGCGCACTGCGGTGGCTTGCCAGCATGAATAACGGGCTGTGAGAGTCTCGCGGACCCGCGGTGCGAGCCGTTCCGCGCGTACCCAGGGGGGGTTGCCGGTCACGAGGTCGAACCCGCCGCGCAGCATGACGTCGGCGAAGTGCGATTCAAAGGCAAAGAACGGAGCGCCGCCCTCACGGCGCAGCGTACGCTGCGCGCCACGCAGCTCGCGCAAGCTCTGCCGCAGCCGGGCAAGCCGCACTCGCCGCTCCGAGTCGAGACCGCGCCGGCGGCCGAACAAGTCGCGATTGCGCGCGTCACCGAGCAGCTCGGCGATCGCCGTCTCCAGAGCGGCGCGGCCTTCGTCCAACAAACTCCCGGCCAGCGCCGCTTCCGAGCGGTCGAGCTCCTCCTGCCCGGCACGCTTTTCCGGGCCCGTGAGAAGAAAATGGGTGCGCCGTGCCGCGGCGAGGCGCCGCGCTGCGGCGCCTCCCGCACGGATCGCGCGCCCGCCCAGTGAGGCTGCCAGCATCAGCGGGTCGAGGAGCGCGTCTCCCTGCCGCACGTGCCCGTTCAAGTTGGGCAGCGGGGCGATCGACGCGAGATCGGCCCCGTCTTCGTCGGCGACCAGGGCCAGCCACAATCGCAGCTCGGTCAGGCGCACGGCCGTGGGAGTGAGATCGACGCCAAACAGCGAGTGGGCGAGCACGTCGCGCTTCACCATCAGGGCGGGCCCGTCTCCCGCCGCTCTGCGCAGTCTGACCAGCTCATCGAGCGCTCCCAGCAGGAAAGCGCCGGATCCCGCGGCGGGGTCCAGCACCGTCAGCCCGCGCAGGTCAGGGGGGGGCGCCGGGCGCGGGGCCACGCCGTCGTGGACCCACTGTGCCGCCGTGCGCGGCGACAGTCCGAACGCTTGAGTCAACAACGCTTCGAGCGCCGCGCGTACGAGCTCTCGCACCAACGACGCGGGTGTGTAGTAGCTGCCGCTGGTGTGGCGCTCGTCGGGATCCATGACGCCCTCGAACACGCGGCCCAACATGTCGGGCGCGACGAATTCGCCGGCATCGTGCTCGCGCACGGAGAAGTGGAAGCGCTCGAACAGATCGTCGAAGGCCTCCCGCCAATCGGCGTTGCTCCATATCGCGGGCCCATGCGCCCGCTCGAGGCGCGACGGCTCGAACAGACCGCCGTTGAGGAAGGGGACGTTGCCCAACGCGCGCGCCGCGCAGCCGCGGGTGGCCGGCGGCCGATTCAAGGCGCCGAAGCACAGCGCGTGGAGGAACGCGCGATGAAAGTGGCGGCGGGTGGCGAGCGCGCGGTCGAGCAGCCGCGCGACGTAGCGGGTGTCGCCGTTCAACCAGCCCTTCGACTGGATGAAATAGAGGAAGAGCACGCGCGTCAGCGCGGTCAGCGTCAGGGCGTGACGATCGAGGCGCGAGCGTGGCGTGCGCAGCCGCTCAGCCAGCCGATCCAGCGTGCTGCGAAATGCTCGAAAAAAGCGCGGCGTGACGCCTTCGCTCGCCAGGACTTCCCCGATTCGCAGGGAGAGCGCGAGCGCCGACTCGCCCTTCGCCGGAGCGAGCCGCTCCAGGGTCGCCAATGCCGAGCCGGTCGGGCTGGGAATGGAAATCGACGCCAGTCGAACGCCGACGGGTCCTGCGGCGCAGATGAGCCGCAGCGGTTGACCGCCCAGCGCGCATGCCAGGCCACGCTCGGCGCCCGCGGCGAGCCGCCGCGCGGTTGCTCGTGCGGCGTCTTCGGGATGCAACGCCTCGACCGCGAACACCCGAAACGCGCCGTAGCGCGCGATCAGGGCGGCGCGCGTTATGCCCGCGGCAGTTGACGTCGACTCGCCGAGCCAGGCCGGGGCCGGCACGTCCTCCCACGCGCGCTCATAGCCGAGCACGCGGAAGAGATCGCGCAGGTCGTCGATCTGCCTGGTGCGGGCGAGAATGTCCCGCAACACGACAAACCCCTCTTTCTAGGAGGGGTCAAGGTGAGGCTGGATGGCTACGGATTAGGTACCGAACGACGGCGAGCTGGTGAGAAAAATTGCGGATTGTCGATTGCGGATTGCGGATTGAAACTGACGGGCCAAATCCGCAATCCGCAATCCGCCGTTAGGTGCCTTTCTTCAGCCGGATCTCCCCGTTCACCGTGCTCAGCGTCAGCCCGCGCCCGCCGGCGCCGATCGTGCCGCGCAGACGCCGCTGACTGAAGCGCCCGGTGATCGTGAGCGGCCAGTCGGTTTCGATGGCGCCGTTCACCGTGTTGGCCCTCAGCTCGGTGTCCAGCTTCCCGGGAAGGATGAGCGTGATCCCGCCGTTCACGGTGCTGAACTCGAGATCGTTGGTCCAGTCGGCGCGACCCATTTGCGCGTACACCGAGCCGTTCACCGTCGATGCCTCGGCGAGGCCCGTCGTGCTCACGCGCACGCTGCCGTTCACGGTGCTCGCCCGGACGTCGCCCTTCAATCCCTCGGCCGACATCTCGCCGTTCACGGTCTGGCCGTTGAACTCGATTCCGGCCGGAACCTGTACGTCAAAATCGACCGTTACGTCGTTGTTTTCAGTGTTGGAGCTCCAGTGGTCGCCCGGCTCGCAGCTGTTCTCGCGGCGCGCGCGGGGCGGCGTGGGATAGACGGCGCAGATCGTGATGCCGTCGTCCGACTCCACCACTTCGATCTTGACCTCGTCGGGGTCGGAGCGGCGCGAGTGCTTCCGCGCGTTCACCACCGCCTCGGCGCCGCTGGAGAGGACCGCCCGGACGTCGCCGTTCACACCCTTCACTTCCAGCCGCTTCCCGGCGGCAAGCCGGCCGTGCCAATTGAAGTCCTGCGCAGTCGCACTGGTGAGTGCGACCAGGGACAGCGCGCTGGCGATCAAGAGGGTCCGCATGGAGTCTCCGCAGTTAGTGCTGATACTGGTATTGATACCGGTACTGACGCGCGTAAATGCGCGCGTACTGCCGCGCGTATCTGGGTGCGTACTGCGCCGCGTACTTGGGCGCGTATGCTGCTGCGTATTGGGTTGCGTACGCGGTCACGCTGCCAAAGTCATAGTGCAAGCTGAAGTCTGAGCCGTTGTCGTTGTCGTTGTCGTTCTCATCGTGCCTGTGTTTGCGATCGAGCCGATCCTCGAGCTCCTGCGGACGGCGCATCTCGATGTCCCCCTGGAACGATTCCAGCTCCATCCGCGCGCTCCCCGACCCGATCTTGAACGTCTTGCGATGCTTGCCCGTCGTGCTGGTCATGGGGAGCGGGAAGCTCGCGTCGATGTCGCCGTTCGCCGTCGCGGCCGTGATCGTGACGTTGGCGCGCTCGGGAATGGAGACCGTAATGTCGCCGTTGTGCGACCCAAAGCTGTAGGACCCGCCGTCGGTCACGGTCCCCTGGTACAACACATCCCCGTTGATCGTGCCGGCATCGACGCTCGCCGACTGGATTCCGGTGAGCATGATCTCGCCGTTCGTGGTTTCGACTTTGATCTCGCCGCTGACGTTCGTCAGCTCGATGTTTTCGTTGACGGAGTTCACCTCGATACGGCCCGATGCGTCGGCGAGTGTCACGCTGCCCTGGATCGAGTGCAGCGTGATGTTGCCTTTGCCGCCGCGCACGTTGACTTCGCCGTTCACGGTTTCGGCGCTGATCGACCCCTGCATCCCGTCGACATTGATGTCCGCGTACGTGCCGCTGAGGGTAAGCCCCATGGCTTGGGGCACCGTGATGTCGAAGTCGATCACGGAAGGCGCGCCTTCGCGGCTGCTCGCTTTGATGACCACGGTGTTGCCGACCAGCGAGACTTCGACGCGTCCGCGGCGCCCCTGTTCGGCATGCACCTTGACGCGATTCTCGCTCCAGCCGTGGATCGTGATCCCGCCCCCGAAATTGTTGACTGAGAGACTGGCGCCGGCCGGCACGGCGAAGGTCGTATCGGTTTGTCTTTGCGATGCCAGCGCGACCAGCATCGCGGCGGCCAGCGTTGCAACCATGTTCGTCGTCCTCCTAGGACCGTGCCGCGACCATCTCGTTCACACGCCGCAGCAATTCCACCTTGCGCCGCATCGTGTCGGCGAGATGGAGGTTCAGGTACGCGTTGCCGGGGTCGCTGCGCAGCGCCATGCGCGCTTCGGCGATCGCCCGATCGATGACGGCGAGATTCTTTCGCACGATCCGCACAGTCGCGGTATCGAGCCGCTTCTCATTCTGCACCAGCGCGGCCTGCAGATCGGCAATCGCCGCATCGGTGCTGTTCGTCCAATTGGCAACCGGCGTGATCGTCGGTCGCGGCCTGGTCACCGCGGTGTTGACCGCCTGCTGGCGCGTGGCGAGCCACATGCCGCCGCCCGAGAGCAGGACCAGGGCGATGCTTGCCGCGAGTAACTGCCCGACGGTCAAACTGAAACGGCGGCGGACAAGGCGGTCACGTCGCTCAGGCAGGCGCTCCCGCCGAATCTGTTGGGCAATTCCGGGCCACAGATCCCTCGCGGGCTCACTGTCCACGAGTGTCTTCGCGTAGGCGACGACACCGCGCAGCTCGCTCAGCGTCGCGTAGCACGCCCCGCAGGTCGCGAGGTGCGCCTCGAGCGCGGCGCGCTCGGCGCTATCGAGCTCGCCGTCCAAGTATTCCGAGAGCCGGTTCGTCCAGAGATCGTTCATCGTTCCAAGTGCCTCCGCAGCGCCATCCGCGCATGATGCAGCTGCGATTTCGACGTGCCCGGTACGACACCGAGCATGCGCGCTATTTCGTCGTGGCGATACCCCTCCACGTCGTGCAACACGAACACCTGCCGGGCTCCCTCGGGAAGGCTCGCGAGCGCTTCCTCGAAGTCCATCGATAGCTCCGGCGTATGTGGCCGCCCCGACACATCCTTGAGGGGCTCCTCATCGGCGATGAACCGGCCCCGATCGATCCCCACGCTTTTGCGCCGGGCGAGGACCACGTTCACCGCCAGCCGGTGCAGCCACGTCCCGAATGCCGACTCGCCACGGAAGGTCGACAGCTTCTGCCAGGCGCGGATGAAGACGTCCTGCGTGATGTCATCGGCTTCATCGGCGTCGAGCATGCGGCGCACCAACGTATGGACCCGGGCAACGTGGGTCCTGTACAGGCGCTCGAATGCACTGGCGTCCCCGCTTCCAGCTAGAGCCGCGTCGGCCGCTATGGAATCAGCAGTCAGAGTGTCCTCGAGCACCTGTCGGGGCATGGGGGGCATGCACGGATTTGGATATCCAAGTGGGGCAAAAGGTTGTAGTTACATTTCGGGCTCAAAATGGCGCCATCAATTGTAGCCGTTCTGGCCATCGGGGGCCTTCTGGGCTTCCGCCACGCCTTTGAGCCGGACCATCTCGCGGCGCGCGCTGGGCGACGATTCTCCATGTCGGAGCGGCCGCAGGGAGCGTCGTAGCGGGCGTGATACTCGCACAGCAGGTGATTGCGACGCGCTGATTCGATTATGTCGTTTGGGGCGCCCGCCGTTGCCCGCGGCGCGTTCGCCTGGGCAGACTCAAGAATCCCTTTCAAGGTCTGCCAATGGCTCGTTTCGCGTCGCTCGTTGTGGCGTTGTCGCTGCTGCCGTCCTGCCTGATCGCTCAGGAATCCGATAGCACCCCCTTCCATCATGGTCAGTGGGCCATGCAATTCGGCGGCAACTCCAATCTCTTCAGCCTTGGAGTCCTGCGCTTTACGAGCGCTCACGCGGCGTGGTTGCTGGATTTGTCCAACGCGGCGAATGTGATCAGCGCGAAGAGCACGGACAACTTTGGTACGACGACCAGCGCGGACCAGCAGTACATCAATCTCGATGTCCGCTTGGGGAAGCGCTTCTACCAGACTGCGCACCCAAAGGTTGCTTCGTTCGAGACACTGGCCTTGGAAGGCGGATTGACCGATCAGGCGTTTGACCTAACCGGCAGCCACTATCGGCAAACCTCGACCTACGCAGGGATCGACGGCGAGCTCGGTGGCGCGTATATGCTCACGTCAGGCGTGAGCGTTGGGGGCACAGCAATCTTTTCGGCCGGCTATCTCTCCTTTAAGGGGAACGACTCGTTTAGTAGACAGCAGGGTCATGGCTATTACAACACCATTCGCCTGCTGGTGGCGCTGGGCTTGTACTTCTAGGCGCGATAGACGCGGCCGCGCCACTCCACCAGCCGTCTGCCCCGGATGGCAGAGCGCAGCATGATAAACGCCACCATCGCAGCCCCGAGTGGATAGAGGAGTGCGTACCAGACCGGTGCGCCCTCGGCGGCGTAGATGATGATCCAGGTGAGGAGCGAGACGAGCGTGGCGATGGCGGCGAATCCCAAACCGCCGGTCAGTAGCCCGACGACGGGTGGCGCGACCCAGGCCAGCGCGGGCAGCCACATCACGTAAGGAAGCAGAGCGCGGACAAAGGGGATGGGCGGCATCATCATCGGCGCGCCGAGCGCGAGGTTCTTCGACCAGCCGTCGATGATCTCGCGCAGCGAGCCATACATCCGCGTGGTCATGAACTCCGGCGCGTGCGCGAGAAAGATGTCCTTGCCCGATCGCACGTAGTTTTGCGCGAGCGCGAGGTCGTCAGCGATGCTGTGCTTCACCGCCTCATGCATGCCGGCACGCTCGTACGCCGTGCGTGTGGTCAGGATGAATTGTCCGTTCGCGATCGCGTTCCAATCGAGGCGCGTCCGGTTGATGCGTGCGATGTTGCCGGCGCGGGCCCCGAGCGCGAAGAAGACGTGCGGCTGAATGAGTCGCTCCCAAAAGCCCCTCATCTCCTGGCGCGGCAGCACCGTGAAGAGATCGACGCGCTCGGCCTGCAGCGCCCGTACCGACCGCGGCAGCAGCTCGGGCTCGTGGCGTGTGTCGGCGTCGGTGAAGAGCAGCAGCTCGCCTGTGGCGACGCGGTAGCCCTGCATGATCGCCCATTGTTTGCCGAACCAGCCCGGCGGTGGGTCGGTGCCGCGGACGAGCCGCAGCCTTCCGCCCGTGGCGGGCTCGACCAGCTCCGCCGTGCCGTCGGTGGAGCGATCGTCCACGACGATCACCTCGATGGGCGCATAGAGGGTCGCGAACACCGAACGGACGCAGCGCTCGATGTTGCGGGCCTCGTTGCGCGCGGGGATGATGACGGAGACGAGCGGCCCGGTCGTCAACGGCTCGTAGTCACGCAGCCGGGGACGGCGCGTGGCGTAACCGTAGACGACCAGCAGCAGCACCAGAATCCACGGCGCCGCCAGCAGCCAGCTCATTTTCGCGGTTCTATCGCAGACACGACGACAGCGCTGGTCAGGTGACCGGCGACATTCGTCATCGTGCGGAACATGTCGGGAATGCGGTCGAGGCCGATCAGCAGGCTGATGCCGGCGATCGGCAGGCCGGTCGATTGAAAGGCGGGGACCAGGCTGATCACGCTCCCGGAGGGAACGGCGGCGACGGTCAGCGACGCGAGGAAGACTGCCGCACCGGCGGCCACCATCTGCCCGATTCCAAACGGGACGTCATAGAGCCGCGCGATAAAGAGCACGGCGACGGCCTGGAACACCGCGCTGCCGCCGCGGTTGAGGCTGGCGCCGAGCGGCAGGACGAACCCGGATATGGGACGCGGCACCTGCATGTCCTTGTCCGCTGCGTCGAGCATCGTCGGCAGTGCGGCGAGCGAGGACGTGGTCGAGAACCCCATCAGCAGAGAGGGGACTGCCGCCCGGAAAAACCGGCGGGGCGCTTGCCGGGCGAGCAGTGCAACGGACGGCAGGTATACGACCGCGATGAACAACAGCTCCCCGATGATCACCGCGACGATAAACCCGAGCATCGCGAGCAACAGCTTCCAACCGACCTGCGTGACGAGCGGCGCGACCAGCGCCGCGATGCCGAGAGGGGCGAAGAACAGCACCCAGTGCACGATGCGAATCAACGCTTCCGTGGCTGCATCGGCGATGTTGGTGAGTGGCGTGCGTTTTTCGACCGTCAGAGACGCGGCGGCAACGGCGAAGATCGTGATGAATACGATCACCGGCAGGAGATTCCCGTCGGCTGCCGCCTTGAAAGGATTGGCTGGCACGAGCTGCACGATGAATGCGGCTCCGGTTGGAATGCTTTCGGCGGCATGTTGAATCACGGTTGCATCGGCGCCCCCGGCGACTCGGACCGCCGCCTGCTGATCGGGCGTTAGCGCGGTCTGAGACAGGAGGACGGCGCCGACCGCGAAGCCGAGCACGATCCCCGCGAGCGCGGTCGCCCAGAAGAAGGCGAGGGTTCGTCCAAGCATCCGGCCAAGCGTTCGGAGATCGCCGAGCTTGGCGATCCCGGCAAAGAGGGCAGCCGCGATGAGGGGAATCACGACCATCGAGAGCAGGTTCACGAACAGCGTACCGATCGGCTTGATGGCCATGGTGAACGCCGCTAACTGCGGATGGCCGTTGCGTTCGAGCCAAAAGGCGGCGCCGCCCAGGACGATGCCCGCGATCAAGCCCATTCCCATCCACACGTGGCGTCTCATCGGAGGTGGGCTATTATACCGCCATGTCTGATAACACACACGCGCAGGTGAAAACGCCTAAGTGGGCGCTCATTCTCGGGGCTTCGAGCGGGTTTGGCGAGGGCGCGGCGCGGGCGCTCGCGCAGGCGGGCTATGACATCGTGGGGGTCCACCTCGACCGCAAGGCCGGGCTCGAGCACGTCGCCGAGATTCGCCGCGACATCGAGAAGCTGGGTCGGAAGACCCAGTACTTCAACATCAACGCGGCGGACGAAGAGAAGCGCAACGAAGTCCTCGCTGAGCTGGCGAAGCAGAACCTCAACGTCGCGGTACTGCTGCACTCCCTCGCCTTCGGTACGCTGAAGCCCTACATCGGCGAGGATGTCCTGAACAAGGCCAACATCGACATGACGCTCGACGTGATGGCCCATTCGCTGGTGTACTGGGCTCAGGGCGTCGTGCAGCATGGGCTGATGGGGAAGGGCGGCCGGATCTTCTCGATGACGTCGTCCGGCTCGACGCGGGTCTTCGCAACCTACGGAGCCGTCTCGGCGGCGAAGGCGGCGCTGGAATCCCATACGCGGCAGCTGGCGCTGGAGCTCGCCCCGCTCGGGATCGCCGTGAACGCGCTGCGAGGCGGCGTGACCGACACGCCGGCGCTGCGCAAGATCCCCGGCAACGAGAAGCTCATCGCGATTGCGACGCAGCGGAATCCGCACCACCGGCTCACGACGCCCGCCGACCTCGGAGGCGCCATCGTGGCCCTGTCATATCCCGGCGCCGACTGGATCACCGGCAACGTGATCAACGTGGACGGCGGCGAGGAGGTCTCGGCGTAGCCACGTTGCACGACGCACGTCGCATGTTGCAGGACTACCGGCCGACCGCCGTTGCCTTCGAGCCCGGCATGATAGCGGCGGCCGTCGCCGTCATCCTGCACGATTGCGATGACGGGCTGGAGACGTTGTTCATCCACCGCGCGGTGCGCGCCGGCGACACCTGGTCGGGCCAGATCGCATTCCCCGGCGGCCGCCGCGAACCCACCGACACTGATCTCCTGGCGACCGCGATCCGCGAAACGAGGGAAGAAATCGGCGTCGATTTGTCCGCTGCCGAGCGCCTCGGCGTCCTTGACGACCTCTACCCACGGACGCCGGTGTTGCCGCCCGTCGTCGTCCGGCCATTTGTATTCGCGTTGACACAACGTCCCACAATTACGCTCAACCCGGAAGTGCAAGACGCCTTCTGGGTGCCCTTCCGGGCTTTCCAAGCCCCCGGGGTGCTGGGGGGGATCACGGTCGATCATCCTGGCATCCCCCCACGGGTATTGCCTGCCTATACCATCGGGAAACACACTATCTGGGGAATGAGCGAGCGCATTCTCACGCCGCTAATTAGCCTGGTTTCTTAGCCTTACAAAATCCACATCTTCGCTTGACAGTATTTGAAGATTAGGCTAGCCTAATACCCTGTCTCGTTGACAGTGGTTTGCACACGGAGAGCCTATGAACGCCGCGATTCGCTCCCCACAACCGCCTCTGACGCGGTCCGTCGAAGACTACCTCAAATCCGTTTTCCATCTCACCAGTCAAGGTGGTTTTGCCACAACCAGCGATATCGCGGAAATGCTCGAAGTCGCGCCGCCTTCGGTGAGCGGCATGATGAAACGGCTGTCCGAGACGGGCCTGATCGAGCACGTGCCGTATCGCGGCGTACAACTCACGCCACAGGGCCGCCGCGCCGCGCTGCAGATGATCCGTCGCCACCGCATCCTCGAATCGTATCTCACGAGCAAGCTCGGCTACGACTGGGGCGACGTGCACGTCGAAGCAGAGCGACTGGAGCATGCGGTGTCGGAGAAGCTGATCGAGCGGATGGCCGACGCGCTGGGTGAGCCGCGTTACGACCCGCATGGCGCGCCGATTCCGACGGCCGCCGGGGAGATCGAAGAAGCGGAGCTGGTGAGGCTGGCGGAGACCGCAGTGGGACGCAGCGTGATGTTGCAGGAAGTAGGCGACGAGAATCCCGCCCGGCTCCACTATCTCGCCGAGCAAGGCCTCAGGCCGGGTGTGGAGCTGACCGTCGTCGACCGGCAGCCGTTCAATGGTCCCACGATCGTGCGCATGGCCGACGGCACGACGCGGGTCGTGGGCCAGGAGCTCGCGCTGCTGCTCCTCTGCCGGCCTGTCGATGGCGCATAGCGTCCTGGACGCCGGTTGGCGCCACCCGCGGCTCACACCGAGCCTGGCGGAAGTCTATCGCACCGTCCCGATCAAGCCCGGTGCCTGGTGGAAGAAGGCGCTCGCCTTTGCAGGGCCCGGATATCTCGTCGCCGTCGGCTACATGGATCCCGGCAACTGGGCCACCGATCTCGCGGGGGGCGCGCGCTTCGGGTACACACTCCTCACCGTCATTCTGCTGTCCAACCTGATGGCGATTCTGCTGCAGGGCCTTGCGGCCAAGCTCGGCATCGTGACGGGTCGCGACCTCGCCCAGGCGTGCCGTGACCACTACTCGCGGCCGGTGTCGTTTTTCCTGTGGGTGATCTGCGAGATCGCGATCGCCGCCTGCGACCTCGCCGAAGTGATCGGCTCGGCGATCGCCCTGAACCTCCTGTTCGGCATTCCGCTCGCGTGGGGGATCGCGATCACGTCGCTCGACGTGCTCATCGTCCTCTATATGCAGCACAAGGGCTTTCGTCTGCTCGAGGCGCTCGTCGTCGTGCTGATCGCCACCATCGCCGGCTGCTTCCTGTTCGAGATCCTGATTTCCAAGCCCGATGCCGGCGCCGTATTCGCCGGCTTCATCCCGAGCGCGTCGATTCTCAAGGATCCCGACAAGCTGTACATCGCGATCGGCATCCTCGGCGCGACGGTGATGCCGCACAACCTCTACCTCCATTCGTCCGTCGTGCAGACGCGGAGCTATGAGGAAACAGGAGCCGGGAGACGGGAGGCAGTCAAATACGCCTTCATCGATTCGACGGTCGCGCTGTCGTTCGCGCTGTTCATCAACGCGGCGATCCTGATCGTCGCCGCGGCGACGTTCCACCGCGCCGGCGAAACGGGCGTCGCCGAGATTCAGGACGCGTATCGCCTGCTCACCCCGCTGCTCGGCGTCGCGGGAGCCAGCGCCGTGTTCGCGTTTGCGCTGCTCGCATCGGGCCAGAATTCCACGCTGACCGGGACGCTCGCCGGCCAGATCGTGATGGAAGGATTCCTCAACATCCGGATCCGGCCGTGGCTGCGGCGCCTAATCACGCGTCTGATAGCGATTGTGCCCGCCGCGCTGACGGCTATTTTCTTCGGTGAGCACGGCACGGCCCAACTTCTGATCCTCAGCCAGGTGATTCTGAGCCTGCAACTCTCGTTCGCCGTCTTTCCCCTGGTGATGTTCACCTCGGACCGCTTGAAAATGGGCGAGTTCGTGAACCCCACCTGGCTCAAAGTGCTCGCCTACTTCGTCGCAGTGGCGATCGCCAGCTTCAATGCGTGGCTGCTGGTGCGGATCTTCGGCGGTTGGATCAGCTGATGTACAAGCGGATCCTGGTGCCGCTCGAGAATGGTCCCGCCGACAAGGCGATTCTCAAGCACGTCACCGGTCTCGCGAAGCTGCTCGGCTCGGAGGTGCTGCTGCTGCACGTCGCGGACGGGTGGGCGGCGCGCAACATGGAGCAGCTCAACCTGCGCGAGTCGCAGGAAATGAAGGACGATCGAGCGTATCTGGAGCGGATGTCGCAGGACCTGCGACAGGCGGGAGTCAACGTGGATGCGGTGCTGGCGGCGGGTGACCCGGCGGAGGAGATCGCCGCGGCGGCGGAGCGGGAGAAGGTCGATTTAATCGCGATGGCGACGCATGGGCACTCGCTGTTGGGCGATGTGGTTCATGGCACCACCGCGACAGCATTGCGACACGTCAGCCGGATTCCGATCCTGATGGTGCGCGCGCCTGCTCCAGCGCCTTGAGAATGGCGCTGAGGCGGCGGTCTCGCGCCTCTCGCAGGAACTCCACCTTTCCCTTGTAGGATTTCTCGATCGACTGAATCAACGCCCGCTGCTGCTCGGGGTCGAGTTGCGCCCAGTGCGCGAGCTGCTGCCACCAGCTCTCGAAGCTCGCGAGCAGCTGCTGCGTGAAGTAGCGGATGCCGCCTTCTCCCGCGGCCAGATGGTAGGTCAGATGCGGGCCCGCCGCCGCCCAGCCGATCGCCGGGCCGAGTGACACGGCGCGATCCAGATCGTCGACGCTGATGATGCCTTGTAACACCAGATCGATGCACTCCCTCCACACCGCGGCCGAGATTCTGCCGACGACGTAGCCCGGAATCGCCTTCTTGAGGACGATGGGAAACCGCCCCAGCGTGCGCAGGTAATCCACCGCCCGCGTGATGCTGGCGGGTGACGTGCGGCCTTCGGGCACGACTTCGACGAGGGGAATCAGCTCCGGCGGGTTCAGCGGGTGAGTGACGAGACAGCGGTCGAGGCGGCGCATCCGGCCGAAAATCTCGCTCGGCGGGAGGCCGCTCGACGAGGAGCTGATGAGCGCCTCTGGGCTGACGACTTCCTCGATTGCCACGAACAGCTTCTGCTTGGCGACGACATCCTCCTGAATCGCCTCGATCACCCAGTCGGCATCCTGGATCGCTTCCGAAAAAAACGTGGCGCGCTGCAGCTCGCGCAGGCCCTGCTCGACGATGGATTCGGGCGCGCGGCCGAGCGCGACGAGCGCGCGGGTACGGCGCTCGACTTCGATCGAGGCGCGCTCCATGGTCGCGGGACTCAGGTCGAAAATCGCGACCGGCCAGCCGGCCGATGCGCACAGCGCCGCCCATCCCACGCCGATGTCACCGGCGCCGATCACGGTGACCTTGCGGGGAATCGTCACGCGAGGGCCTCCTCGACGAGCGCACCCGCCAGCACACGCTCGAACAGCAGCCGCCGCACCGGAGGTGGGTGCACGTCCATGGCGACGCGGGTGAACGCGCCCTTGGGATCGAGCTTGGTGCGGCCGCGGCTCTGGCCGTCGTCCAGATCGACGCGGAGCCGCAGATCGCTGAACGTCAGGACCTCGGGCTGGAGCAGGTAGGCGATGGCGAGCACATCGTTGATCACGGCGCCGTCCAGTCCTTCCTGTTTGCGGTGGAATTCGACGTAGAAGCGCAGCGCATCGTGCAGCCAGGGGGAGTGCAGCGCCAGCCGGTCGACTTCACTGGCTTTGATGATCAGCTTGCGCGTCACATCGAGCCCGATCATTTCGGTGGGGAGTTCGGCGGCGAGCACCGTCGCCAGCGCTTCCGGATCGCACCAGGCGTTGAATTCGGAGTAGCGCGTCTGATTCCCCGGTGCTTCGATGTTGCCGATCATCGCGACGTGCCGGGCGACCTTCTGGCGGACGAGGCCGGGATTGACGCGCAGCACCAGGGCGAGGCTCGTCACCGGGCCGAGGGTCACGAGCGTGACCGGCTCCGGCTGCGCCTCGAGCAACCGCTCGAGCGGCCGCACGTAATCGAGGATCACGCCGGCCGGCGGCACATCGGCGTAGCCGAGCCCGGAGGGCCCATGCGTATCGTCTGCCACCTTCAGCGGCCGTTTGAGCGGCCGCCGCGCGCCGATACCAATGGACACGCGAACGGTGTGATTCACTTTGCGAATTATTTCGACGCAGTTGCGATACGCGTTCTCGACGACTGTGTTGCCGTAGGAGATTGAAATCGCCCGCACATCCAGCTCGGGGGAATTGAGAGCCAGGAGGATCGCGAGACAGTCGTCGATCCCCGGGTCCGTATCGATAATGACGGGAAGGGGGACGGGGGACGAGGGAAGGGTTTGCACGCCTTAGGTTAGGGTGCTCACTTCGGAAGCGCAAACGCGATGATGGCGTCGCCGGCGCCGAACGGCCCACCGCCGCCCGCGGCGATGACGACGAACTGGCGTCCAGCCGCCTCGTAGGTCATCGGCGTCGCCCGCGCACCCGCGGGCAAGTCCGCTTTCCACAGCTCGCGGCCCGTCTCGACATCGAAGGCGCGAATCGCGTGCTCGAGTGTCGCGCCGATGAACACGATTCCGCCCGCAGTCACGATCGGACCGCCAAGATTGAGGGAGCCCGGGAAGCCGCCCATCGTGCCCAGGGGCACGTTCCAGACGATGCCGCCCGTGCTGAGGCTCACTGCGACAAGCGCGCCGAACGGGGGCGGTGTACAGGGCAGCCCAGTGGGACCCAGAATGATGCGCCGGCGCATGAGGTACGGCGTGCCGCGCATGTTGGTGTACTCAAAGTCCGTCAGTCCGTGTGCCGCATCGGCGGTCTTGGAGCTGTCGGAGTTGAAGCTGTGTGCCACGAAGAGCTGCACCATGGCGGGGACGCGATTGACGGGCACGACGGCGAGCCCGCGCCTTTCATCTATAGCCACTCCGCCCCAATGGGCGCCGCCGATGTTGCCGGGCTGTGAGATCGTGCCCTGCATGCTGGGTGGCGTAAACGGTCCCTCGTTGCGCAGCGCGGCCAGGAAGTCGTGACAGGCGGCCTTGGCCTCGGGTGTCGGCCCCCAGGCGTCGGCAGCGGTATACCGCAGCGGGACGAGGGGCGGCGTCACGGCCGTAAACGGCTGCGTCGGAGATGCGACTTCGCCGGGAACGCTGCTCGCCGGGACCGGCCGCTCCTCCACGGGGAAGATCGGCGTCCCGGTCGTGCGGTCGAGGATGTACAACATCCCTGACTTCCCGGTCTGGATGACTGCCGGGATCCTGGCGCCGTCATGCGTCACGGTGACGAGTGTGGGCGGAGCGGCGTTGTCGAAGTCCCAGAGGTCGTGGTGCACGGTCTGGAAATGCCACACGACCCGCCCCGTGGAGGCGCGCAGCGCCACGATCGAGCTGGCGTAACGGTCTTCACCCAGGCGCATACCGCCGAAATAATCCGGCGCTGGACTCGACGTTGGCAGGAACACGAGATCGCGCTCGGGATCGGCGACCATCACGGACCACACGTTGGCCGCGCCGACGAGCCGTGCGGAGCCGTTCTGCCACGTCTTGAAAGCCGGATCGGTGGAGTCCTGGGGCACGGGATCAAACGTCCATTTGAGCACCCCGGTGCGCACGTCGAACGCGCGCACTTCGCCGCTCGCCGGCGCCAGGTTGGTATTGTCCGCGACCGCCGATCCGGTGATGACGAGGTCTCCAATGACGGCAGGAGGGGAGGTCACCTCATAAAACGCGAACTCGTCCGGCGCGGCCCGCAGCCCTTTCCGCAGATCGACCACGCCGCCCGCGCCGAAGCCCGCGCACGGCTTTCCTGTCCGCGCATCGAGGGCGATGAGCCGTGCGTCGACCGTCGCGGCGATGATGCGTCGGGCGCACGGCGCGCCGGCAGCGGCGCGACTGTCCCGCCAGAAGCTCACCCCGCGACTCGCAAAGTCACCGTACCCGCGATGCGGATTCACGCCTGCATCGTACCGCCAGCGCTCGGTTCCGGTGGCCGGATCGAGCGCCGCAACGATGCCCGTAGGCGTGATGACGTACATCGTCCCGTCCACGACCAGCGGCGTGACCTCGAGCGCCGGAGGACGGTGGTTCATGCTCGACATGTCTGGCATGCCGGTGTGATACGTCCACGCGACCTGGAGCTGCGCGACGTTCGCGGGCGTGATTTGGGTAAGCGGCGAGAACCGGGCGCCACCGGGATCTCGGCCGTACGCGGGCCAATCACCCGGCGCTTGCAGGCTAACGATGAGCAGCAGAGTCAGCATCGATTTCCCTCGCGATGGTTTCGCGCAA
>DASPXD010000266.1:0-6170 GCA_035637435.1 Gemmatimonadales bacterium | reverse complement strand
AGGATGGCTGCGCCGCACAGCAGGGCGACTCGCATTACTCATGAGGCTGGGCGCCGAGCCCCCAAGTGTCAAGACTCGTAGGGGTTCCCTTGCGTGGTCCTAAACTCTCCCTAGTATAGGTCGAGGGCCTAACCGTCACCCTGGAGGCAGCATGGACCAAACTTCCGTTCGCTGCGTTCTTCACCTTCAGCGCACTATCATCATTCCCGGTCGATGTAGGCGCTAGCGGCCAACCGTAGTCGCCTGTGTATGGCCGCTCCGGTCTGCGGACCGGATAATCGCGTTTCCAGGTCGATTCCTACAAAAGGGAAGGGGAATATGCGATTTGCGATTTCGAGAACAGTTCTGTCCCTGACTGCGGTGTTCCTGGCATTATGTGCGCGCCCGGCTGCGGCGCAGCAGACGGCGACGGTGCAGGGCACGATCACCGACGCCGCGTCCGGTGCGGCGATCGCCGATGCTCGCGTCACTGTCGCCGGCACGCCGCTCCAAAGCACGACCAACGTCCTGGGCAGTTACCGCATTGCCGGTATCCAGCCTGGCAACGTCACGCTGGAGATCCGGCGCATCGGATACAAGACATTGACGACTGCGCTCACGCTCGCTGGAGGCCAGGACTTCACGGGCAATTACTCGCTCAACGCCTCGGTCGTACAGCTCGAAGAGATCGTCGTGACTGGCACGGCGGGCGACCAGCGGAGTCGCGCGCAGGCGGCGACCGTCGCCGTCCTCGATGTCGCGGGGCTTCGGCAGGTTCAGCCGACTCCCAGCGTCGCGAGTGACCTCCAGTCGCGGATTCCTGGCGTTTCCGTAACGTCGGCGTCGGGATCGTCTGGAACGTCGGCTCAGATCCGCGTGCGCGGGGCTGCGTCGATCTCGCTCAGCAATGAGCCGCTCCTGTATGTCGATGGCGTGCGCGTCACGGCCCAGGGAGCGCCGCAGTGGTTCACCGGTGGCCAATCGTATGATCGCCTGAACGACATCGAGCCCGACGACATCGAATCGATCGAGATCGTGAAAGGTCCCGCCGCGGCGACGCTGTACGGTGCCGACGCGTCGGCTGGAGTAATTCAGATCATCACCAAGCGTGGCCGGCCGGGCTCGGGCAAGTTCACCCAGAGCCTGAGTTTCGACTATAACGCCATCAATAGGAACTTCACGCCGCGTACGAATTTCGGGCTCTGCAGCCCTGGGTCGGTGGTCGACACACTCCGCGTGCTGTGCTATGGGAAGGCGGTCAACACGCTGGTCAGTGACAATCCACTGCTGCGCGAGCATGCGTTCCGCACCGGGCAGATGGTCGGCGTGAACTGGAGCGGTCGCGGCGGTGGCCAGAACTACGGGTACTACAGCTCGCTGAATCATGAGAAAGAAGAGGGCGTGTTGCCCAATAACGGCTTCGACCGCAACAGCGGTCGCGTGAACTTCAACTGGGTCCCGACAGCGAAACTGACGCTCGACGCCGGCATCGGGATCACGGTCGCGCTGGCCGATCTGCCCGACAACGACAACAACATCTTCGGCTGGCTGGGCAACTCCCACCTCGGCAACCCGGTGACCGTCACCAAGGACGGTTCTGGCAACAATGGGTGGTTCGGCAATCAGCGGGACGTTGCCGCGATGAAGGCGATCGCCAACCAGCGGCAGTCGCACCGCATGATCGGCAGCTTCACGGCGAACTTCGCACCGCTGCCCAATTTCACACATCGCCTGACAGCAGGCCTCGACTGGGTGCGGGAAGAGGATCGTCGCTTCCTGCCGAAGAATTCTCGCAACTCCTACCCGATCAACACCGGGCAGATTCAGGAGGACCGGCGCGGGATTGAGCGGCAAACCTTGGACTACCTGGGCAACTTCCAGCACGATCTCTCCCCGACTCTGGCGTCAAACCTCTCGTTCGGGTTCCAACTCGTGGACACCCGGGAGGAGCATGTCTTCGCGACGGGTGAGGGCCTCACCGTCAACTCGAACGACGTGGTGAGCGGGGCGTCACTCAAGTCGGGCGGCCAGGACTGGACGAGGCAACGGTCCGTTGGAATCCTCGGCCAATGGCAGGTCTCGCTGAACAACCGGCTGACGGGCCAGGTCGGACTGCGCTACGACAACGCCTCGTCGTTCGGAAAGAACGCACAGTGGGTGGTGCTCCCCAAAGTGGGCCTCTCGTGGGTCGCGAGTGAGGAGCCGTTTTGGAAAGTCGGTGCCGTGAACACGCTGCGGCTGCGCGCCGCATGGGGGTCGACCGGCCGGATTCCGGGACCGGGCGCGTCATTGACGACGCTGCAGTCGTTGCCGTATTACGACGGCACGATCGTCGCTCCGGGTGCGGTGCCGCTGAACCCCGGCAACCCTGACCTCCGCTTCGAGCGCGGCGAGGAGTTCGAAGCGGGATTCGACGCGGGATTCATGCGCGATCTGATCGGCGTCGAGATCACGTACTTCAACAAAATCAGCCGCGATCTGTTGGTGCAGCGGCCGCTCCCGCCCTCTTCGGGCTACACCGGGGGTGGCCCCGGGATTGGCGGTTTCCCATTTGTGAACATCAGCGAGCTCGTCAATCGCGGACTCGAGATCGGGGCACGCGCGGTGCCGGTGAATCGGCCGAACCTGTCCTGGGAGATCCGCCTGGGTGCCAACACCCTCCACAACGAGGTCACCGACCTAGGCCACGGCCTGGACAGCATTCCGCCGTTCGGGGTCCTGAACCGTGTGCAGACGGGATGGCAGTTGGGAGCCTGGCGGACACGGAAAATCGTCAGCATCGACACGGTCACTAATATCGTCCGGGTGACGCAGAGTCCGGTGTTCGCGGGCAATGTGCTGCCGACACTCGAGGGCAACGTGTCGACCAACCTGACGGTGATGCGCAACCTGCGGTTCTATGGCTTGATCGATACGAAGCGTGGCCACAAGGTGCGGAACTTCACCGATTTCTTCCGTGAGACGCAGCTGGTCCGGAGCGACAACCGCCTCGATACGCTGAAGCTGAGCAAGTACGAGCGCCTGCGGCGCTACGGCAACCCAACGGCGGGGCAGCCGGCGTTCATTACCGACACCACCGGCAGCCCGATGACGGTGAACGAAGTGCAAGACGCCTACATCCAGGATGGCACGTTCATCCGGCTCCGGGAGCTCTCCGTCAGCTACACGATGCCCCAGCGGTGGGCCCGCCTGCTCCGCGCCACGACGGCGAGTGTGACGCTCGCCGGCCAGAATCTGGCGGTATGGACGAAGTACGAGGGTTACGATCCCGAGGTGGTCTCGAACGCGCTGGCGCTATTCAATCGCGACGACTTCTTCACGCAGCCGCCCGTCCGGCGGTATGTCATTCGCATGAACGTGACGTTCTGAAAGGAGCCTCGACGATGCGTACAATCAGACGCTGTGCCAGCGTGGCCATCGCCACCGGGGCTCTGGTGCTCGGTGGCTGCACGGATTGGCTTTCGGTGAACAATCCGGCGGTCATCGACGAGGGGGCGCTCAACCCGGTTGCCGACGCACCGACGCTTGCCCGGTCGGCGCAGCAAAACTTCGCGTCGGCGTACGGGCATCTCATCGTGTATTCGTCGTGGTTTACCGGGGAGACCGACGTGTCCGAGACGTTCCCGACTCGCAACGAGTTCGGCCGGCGCAATATCTCGGTCTTGAACGGTAGTCTTGACGTCGACATTTGGTTCCCGCTGTCGCTTTCTGTCGTATCGTCGTATACCGTCCTCAGGATCCCGCTTCCGGACACGACGAGTAACCTGAGCTACGCCCGGGCGAACTTCGTGCTCGGGTGGTCGTACTTGTTTATGGCCGAGCAGTTCTGTCAGGGAACGGTGATGTCCGGGCCGGGGTTGACGACGCCGAACATGTTGGACTCCGCGATCGCGCACTTCACGACCGCCAAATCGCAGGGGCAAGGTGCCGGTTCCGATGGACCGTCGCTGGCGAACGCGTCCCGGGTCGGGCTTGCGCGGGCCTATCTCCAGGCTGGCAACCTGACACAAGCGAGCGCGTGGGCCGACTCCGTCCCGGCGGCGTTCAACCTGAACCTCTCGTATATCGACGATTTGTCGCAGCGCTTCCGGCTGGCCAACCGGATGTGGTTCTACGTGCGCGACCGCGGATCCATCGCGGTAGCGCCGATCTGGCGGATCGGTCCGCAGCTAGGCAAGGACACCGTCGAGCGTGCCGATCCGCGCGTGCCGTGGGTCGTGCCCAGCGGCTATGCGCCGCAGGACGCCAACTATGCGACGGACCGCGGCGTTGCGTACGCCATTCAGCAAAAGTATCCGGATTACGGCACGCCAGTCCGGCTCGCGTCCAAGCTCGAGGCCGACTACATCAAGGCCGAGGCTCAAGGAACAGCGGCGCAGCTCGCACAAGTTGTCGCACGACGCGCCGCCAACGGCCAACCGGCGTACGGGGGTGCGACGGACTCCAATTCCGTATTGACGGAATTCTTCACGCAGCGGGGTCTGGACTTTTATCTCGAAGGCAAGCGTCTCGGGGACTTCCGCCGGCATCCGGCGAACATAGCCGGGATACCCGTGCCCGGCTCGACATATTGGAAACCGGGGTTCGCGCCGGTGGGCACTGACACGTGCTATCCGCTACCGATAACGGAGACGGACCCCAACCCGAACTTCCCGTAAGACTGATCCTCGAGGTGGGATACCGTCACAGGGGGAGCGTCCAAAACGCTTCCCCTGTTGGCTTTCTACGGCGCCACGATCACCGTACCGATCATCCTCGCATGCTGCGAGCAGTGGTAGGGAAACGTGCCGGCGCTGTCGAACCGCACTTCGAACCACCACGTCGGGGCCAACAGATTGCTCGTCCAGAGAGCACTGTCGGAAACGACCGAGTGATAGACCGCGCCTTCGTTGGTCCAGCGAACCGGGGTGCCCACGGTTACCTGGACTGTATCAGGCGAAAAGAAGCTGTCGCGGACTGCGACGAAGAGGGTGCTGGGACGGATGCTCGTGAGGTCTCTGCCTTTACAATTGACGACCGCGAGGATGCTGAGGCCCAACGCTGCCGCAGCGAGCCGTGGCATCATTGACGGGGAGGGGGAGGCGGTGACGGGTGCCGCGGCCGTTCTGCGGTTTGTGTCCAGACGACGATGACGCCGCAGTTCGAAGCGTTCCCGGACTGGAACTCGATCGGTACGCGCGCGCTGCCACTGTAGACCTCGATCGCGGCAACGTCATTCGGCTGAATCAGATTGTTGATGCCAATGTCTCCACTCACGGGGACGGGCACTCCATCGACGTAGTACAGGATTGGGCACTGGCGCGCGCCCGCTGCACGATCCGACACCACCTGAAAGCTGTTGCCCGACGGTCCTCGCACGGGCTGCAGCCGCATACCCGGCGCACGGCGAAGCAGATCGGTGAACATACGAGGTTGGAGTCGTTCGATGTCGTCTCGCGTCAGGAAATATCCGCTGCCCTGTGCCTTGCGGGCATAAAAGGCGCGCAGCATGGCCGGCACCGGCGCGGCGCCAGTAACTTCCACCTCTGGAAGTTGTACCGCGGCCTCCGACAGCACCACCTGTACTTCAAGCGTTTCGCCAACACCGATCTCGAGCTGCGAGGTGATGGTCCGGTACCCAATCCGCTTGACCTGGAGCAGGTGGACGCCGGAACGGACGTTCGTCATCACAAAGCGGCCAGTGGAGTCAGTCAACGTCGCGAATTCAGTGCCTAACAGTCGGACCGACGCAGCGCCCAAAGGTGTAGAGTCGACACTGATTACGGTGCCCTTGAGGCGGCTCCGCGTCTGCGCAGTGTGCAGCGAGGGCCACAGAACGAGCAGCAATGCGGCGAGCGTGGGACTGCAGAGATACCGAAAATGACGATGGGACGAGAACCAGCGGCGGATCGTCGTCCCATTCATTGACGCAGCCATGTCGGCCGACCGATCAATCCACGATGGCGTCCGGCAGCACGTACTTCATCGGATCAGCCGGGTGGCCGTTCACCCATACCTCATAGTGCAGGTGCGGTCCCGTCGACAACCCCGTCGAGCCGACCTTCGCGATCGGTTGGCCGCGTTTCACGCGTTGCCCACGCACCACCAGAATCTTCGAGCAGTGCGCGTAGCGCGTGACGAGCCCGTAGCCGTGATCGATCTTGAGCGTGTTCCCGTAGCCTTCGATCCACGTCACTTCGGTGACGATGCCG
>DASPXD010000265.1:0-19236 GCA_035637435.1 Gemmatimonadales bacterium | reverse complement strand
CGGGGTGATGTCCCGCAGGTAATTCGGCGTCGCGGAAAACTGGAAGCGACTGGACGGCCGAATCGACAACTCTCCACTCAACCGGTAGGTCTCGCCGCCCAGCTCGTCCTCGCCGTAGTAGACCCGGCCGACCCACCCGTTCCTCGCGCCGAAGTTATTGGAGAGACGCACGACCCAGTTCCACGATTGGGGCGTGGCGATCTGGGGGCCGCCGCGGGTCGCGGAGTGATCAAAGGAGCGCGGGAGAACGTCGACATAGGAGCTGAGATCCCAGAAGTTCTTCAGGATGACTTCGCCGTAGAGCTCGGCGTAAAAAAACTGCCGCGTGCCGCCGAAGTCGTACTCGATCGCTGAGTTGATGTTCGCGTTGTAATTCTGATACCATCTTCCCGGCTTGGTCTGGCGGTAGATCAGTCCCGCGAATCCGGTCCGCCCATCCGCATTGACGAGCCGGCCCGCCTGGTTCGGATCAAATGCCGGCGATTCCCAACCGTACTGCAGATCGTACAGCCAGTTGCCCTTGGTCTTTCTGAACCACAGACTCGCGACGCTTCCCGTGAAGGTGGTGCGAGCGGAATCGTGCGTCAGGTAGCCGGCGTCCGGGCGCTGGAAATAGTGCACCGCCGAGTATTGCACACGGTTGATGGCCGCCGTGTCGCCGCGCAAGTGACTGAATCCGGCCCAGCCGCGCAGCTCGTATGCTCCACGATCCCAGCGGAGTACCCAGTCGGCGCCGCCGGCGTAGGCGCGGTGGACGTAGCTCGGCGCCACCAGCGCATCCATGTCCCGCTGTACCGTCGTGAGCGTCACACCGACCACCGATTTCGACGCACCGAACTCCTGCTGCACTCGCACGACGCCATAGCCCGCCGGCGGCACGAGCTCCGTGCGACCGAACGTTCGCGTGGTCGAGTCGTAGGTCCGCGCGGACTCACGCGAAGTGACCGCGGCGAGGGCGCCCAGCGACATCCCGGTAGCCAGACGCCCGGTCACTTTGGCCGCGCCGAGGATCGTAGCATTCTGCGGACAGTCCACGAAATCCCCGCTGGCATTGCACGGCGGCCGCTGGCCGATGCGGCGCGAAAAGAAGTAACTGGGACCGCTGCCGCGCAGTAATTGATTGCCCTCGGTAAAGAACGGCCGGCGCTCATCGAACGTCACCTCGAACGCCGTCAAGTTCACGAACGCCGGATCGGCTTCGACCTGACCGAAGTCCGGATTCACCGTGCCGTCGAGCGTGATGTTGGGGCCGAGGCCCATTTTCAGGTCCGCGCCGACGCGGCCCGCGAGGTTGGCCTTGTCGTTGAACGGATCGACCGGGCTCACGTCGCTGAGGACGCGCGCGTCGACGGCGCCGTACGGCATCAGCTCGAGCCGCCGCGTGGGCTTGATGCCTTCGATCCCCACCAGCTCCCCCATGAACGACGACCATCCGGTACGATTGGTGGGCACCGGGATCCAGTAGTCGTCCTCGCTCGTGACGGGATTCCAGCGGTTGGCATTGAAGCCCCACACCTGGACCGGCTGATTCGTGAAGCGGAGCTGCGAAAAGGGGATGCGCATCTCCGCCGTCCAGCCGAGGGCGTCGATGTTCGCGTTCGCCTCCCAGACCGGGTCGAACCCCCAGTTCACGTCGTTTTCATTATCCGACGCATGATACCAGTCCGCCCGCACTCCGGACGCCGAGACGCCGAACGAGTACGCGGTGCGCTTGTCGTGGTAGCTGTCGAACGACACCCACATGCGTTCGGCCTGGAAGGTATTGTCGCGGCGTGAGAGCGGTGCCTGAATCTTGGAAGGATCCCGGCTGAACATCCGCGCGCCAACATAGACCGCAGCGTCGTCGTAGAGAATCGCGATGCGCATGCTGTCGCTGGGCGGCGCGCCTTCGCGGGGCCGTTTCTGGACGAAGTCGCTGATCCACACCGCCTGTGCCCAGGCCGCGTCGTCGAGCTTCCCATCGACGGTGATCGCGGCGCCGCCCTGCAGGCGGATCGCGCGCACCTGTTTGTGGGCAGTCACCGCGCTCGTGTCCTGCAGCGCGGTGGACGCCGCGAGGCCCAACGCGAGCAGAATCAATCGCGGGACAGCGCTTCGTACACGCGGCCGCGATCGTACTGCGAACCGATCGATGCGGCGTCGGCGCGTACCGCCGCACGCACCGTGTCATCCATCCGGACGCGGCGGATCACCGCGATGAGCAGCTCCGAGAGCTCGTGATCGGATGAGATCCCCTGCGCCGACTCGAGCACCGCGAGCGCCACGGGAAGGGGGACTTCGCCGTGCTCGACCACGCTGAGCAGCGTGCGACCGTGCTCGTAGTCGGAATTGAGCGTGCCCGCCGCGGCGAAGAAGGCCGGCCGCAGCGCATCGTCCAGGACGTACGACCCGCCGACTTCAATCAGCAGCTCCGCCAACTCGTAATCGGACGAGATGGTCTTGGCCGAGGTGAGCACGTCGGCGAGTATCGCGGGGCTCGTGCCCTCGCGCTGCACCACCGCGCTGAGCACACGGCGATGCTCATAGTCGGACTGCAGCGAGTTCGCCGCCTTGAAGAAGGCCGGCCGCACGGCGTCATCGATATGACGGGCCTGGTTCACCTCGATCAACAGCGTGGCCAGCTCGTAGTCGGAGTTGATCTCGGCGGCCGCGTCGAGCATCGCGGACTCCGCCGCCGGCGTCAGGCCGGGCCTGGACAGCGCCGCCGTCAGCACACGATGCCGCTCGTAGTCGGAGCCGATCGATTTGGCGGCGGTGATGAAGCCCGCCTGCATCCGTTCGCTCAGCGGCTGCGTCTTGGAGACGGCGATCAAGAACTCCGCGAGCTCGTAATCGCTGCTGATGGTTTGGCCGGCGAGCGTGACTAACCGCTCGTAGCCCGCCGCATCGAGCTTGCCGCTTGCGACCGCCGCCTGATAATAGATCCGCCGCGTGTAGTCGCCGGACAGCGCGCCGAGCTCGTCGATCAGCCCCTGAATGCCGTGGTGGTCGAGAATCCAGCGGGCGCGTTCTTCCGCCATGTAGCCGGTGCGCCGGAACAGATAGGTGAGGGTTTCGGCGAACCAGCGTTTGGCGTCGGCATCGTAGGGCCGAACGTCACCGTCTTCCTTGTACGTACGCTCGAGCGTCCCGCCGCTGCCCCGCCGCACCGTGAGGCGGCGATCGTGAGTCCCGTAATCCACTTCGACGATCACCTGACCTCCGTTCGCCAGCGACGCAATGTCGGTGAAATCGTCGTTGAACGCGAATTTGCCAACCGAGGATAGTCTGATGGTGCAGTTCCCGAGCGTGAAGCTGATCGAGACGTCATCGTTCTCGATCGACGTGCTGGTATGCGAATGCCCCCCCCGTGTTTCGCCGGAGCAGCCGCGCAGCGTGTCGGTCACCGCGAGACGCTTCGGTTGCGCCACGCGACGCTTCGTGAAGACAGGTGCAGGGACGCGCGGAATGGTGTCGACCGCACTCGCAAGTCCGGCCGGTTCGGCGACCCGCGGCGCCACCGCCGCGAGCGGCACGACGACTGCGATCGCCACGATCCAGGCCGGGAGCGCGGCGCGCGGCGACAAAGTGTCGCGGCAGCGCCGCGTATCGAGCACGTCGATCAGCCGCGTAGCGAGCTGCGCCGGCCGCGCCATGGCGACGCTGGCGAGCGACGTGGCGCGCGCCGCCCGCAGGCCGCGCGCAATGTCGAGCAAGTGGGTCGCGTAGACCGATGGCGTCGCGCCGGCGCGCAGCACGTGATCGTCACACGCTCGCTCGCGCTCCTCGCGCAGCCGGGTGGCGGCGAGCCACACCAGGGGATGGAACCAGTAGAGCGCACATGCAATGCGGGCGATCAGCTGGATCAGGAAGTCGTGCCGCTTCACGTGCGCCAGCTCGTGCAACAGCACGTCGCGCCGTCGTTCCGCGTCCCATTCATCGGCTTCCGCGGGCAACAGAATGGCCGGGCGCCGGATGCCCCACGTCATGGGCATCGCGGGTCCGTTCGCCTGAAGCAAGCGGACATGCCCCGCGAGCCCGAGCTCGAGCGCCAGGTCCTCGACCAGGATGCGCCAGGCTGGATCCCGCGGCGGTGCAGTCGTTCGGCCCAGCCAGGCGATCCGCGCCAATCCCACCGCGAGGAGCATGAGCACCGCGGCGACCCCGCTGAGCCAGACCGGAAGGACGAAGACGGTCCAATCAGGCGTGAATTGGAAGCGAACGGGGCCTTCATCGACGGTCGCAGAAGACGGGGAGCTTTGTTCCGGCGCGATCGGCACGCGGCGCGCCGCCGGCGCCGCCGGTCCAGGCTGGGGATCGGGCTGATTGTCGAATGAGACGGGCACGTCCAGACGGGGCCAGCCGGCAAGCCGCAAGTTCGGAAGCAGCGCGGACGCGAGCGGCAACGCGAGGACACCGCCACAGGCGAGCGCCCAGACGAGATGTCGTAGCGCCGCGGGCGAGCGCCATAAGAGCAGCGTCACCGCGGCGGCGAGCAGCAACACCACCGTCGATTTGACGAACGCATCGATCAGGATCGCGATCATCTCAGCGGCCCTCCTTCCGCGCGTCGGCAATCAGCCGGCTCAAGCGTGCCAGCTCCGCATCGGACAGGCGTGTGGACGAGAGGTCGAGCAATGCCGCGACGGCTTGCTCGGTAGACCCATCGAAGAACGTATGAAGCAGCTGGCGCAGCGCGGATTGGCGGGCGCGCTCGAGCGGCACGGTGGGAAGAAAGACGTAGCGCGGGCCATCTTCTTCGTGGCGGATATGTCCCTTCTCCTCCAGCACCCGCAGCAGTGCCCGGACCGCGGAGTAGCCGGGCGGATCGGCGAGCTGGTCGAGCACCTCGGCGGCGGTCGCGCGGCCCGCGCGGTAGATCACGTCCATGATCTCCCGTTCACGACGGCTGAGCTGGGCATTCGTTTCTTTAGACATTGCCACTGCCTCTGCGGTTGAATGCTAAAAAATTAGCATTTGCTGCTAAGAAAGTAGCATATGGTCCCTGCCTGTCAATCAGGAATTGTCTGGGAATTGTCTGGCTATGTGGTGCCGAATCCGGGGGCGTTGCGCACTTGCCGGGCCTGCCACAAGTGGCGGCGGTCGTGGGCGAGGATGAAGTTGAAATACGCGCCCAACGGCAAGCGCAGCAAGCTGTTAACGGGCGAGATCGTCCTGACCCGCGCCAAATCGAGGCCATCCGCCTGGCGGACCCGCTCGGCCAGTTGATCGCGCACGACCGCGAATTGCGGGATGATCTCCGCCGCGCGGTAGGTCTTGCCGGCCGGAATCCGCATGATCCGCGGCGACTTCATCCGCCATTTGGGCGGCGGCTCCATGGAGCCGGCCATCCAGCGTGAGAACCAGCCGTAGCGGAACGGCCCAGGCGCGGTTTTGCCTTGTGCCCGCCCTTGCGCGATCGCGCGGTCGAACGCCGGTAATGTCTTCGTGACGCCAACGTTCAAGTGCTGCAGGCATTCTGCGATCGACCAGCTGTCTTTGCGGGGCCGCCAATTGAACTGGGCCTCGCTGAGGCCGGCCGTAACAGCCTGCCCTTCCAGTTTGATGGCCTCGACTTGGTCGAGCATTGATTGCAGTTCGGGGGTCATGACAGGCTCCCTGCAAGATGTCTTGGTCGCACATCACATCTGAGGCTCACCTGACGTTATAATCTCGTCGCATGGTGCACCCGACGCGGTGGGCGGTCGCCCTCGTTCTCGCACTGCTCCCTTCTACTATACTGCGCGCGCAGGACGTCGCGTATCGTCTCGTCGTGCACGCCTCGAATCCGGTCGCCAGCCTCACGCGCGACCAGGTGTCGAAAATCTTCCTGCGCAAAGTGACGCAATGGGATGGCCATAAACCGGTTCTGCCGGTCGATCAGGCGCCGGAATCGCCGGTGCGCCGCACGTTCACGAAGCAGATTCATCAGCGCACCATCGCCGCGATTCAGACCTGGTGGCAGCAGCAGACGTTCGCCGGCATCGCGGTGGCCCCGCCGGAGCGCACCTCCGATGCCGCGGTGCTGGCGTATATCCGCATGTATCCGAATGCGATTGGGTATGTCCGCGCGGGCGTGCCTACGGGCAAGGACGTGAAAATCGTCGACGTCACCCCTTAAGGCGGAGTCTCGAAGACATACAGCTGCGCGTGGGCCGCAGGGTTGTGCTCGCCTGCCCACGTTTCCGCGACATACACGCGGTGTTCGACCGGGTTTGGCAAGATTCGGCAGAGCTCGTGACCGTACGGGATATCGGTGACGACGTGCAGCGTCGTAAGCGCCTGCATCGTCTCGCGGTCGAATACCTCGAGCCGCGACTGTCCGGTCGTGGTGACACCGGCGACGTAGAGCCACGGGCGCGATTGATCGGGAGCGACGGCGCAGGGCTCGAAATCGAGTGACCGCGAAGCGAACAGCTGGCCGTCGGAGGCGCGGACCGCCACGATCGTAAACGCCGTCGCCGACTCTCCCGCGAGGTACAGCGTATCGCCAGCGCTCGAGAACGCCGCACCCTGGGCGGCACTCAGGGCTGGAACGCGATAGCCAACGCTCCCAAGACCGACGTCGATCACCGGGACCCCCGGCGTCCCGGAATCGCCGATTGTGCCCGCCAGCAGGACGGCGCGATCTCGCCGTGGCGAGCGGACGACGTCGCTGACCGCGGTCCCAGGGATCGTTTCGGCCGTGCATACCCCGCTATCGCAAGCAGTGACGGAGAACGTGGCGTCAGCCAGCACGACCCAGCGGCCGGTCTGCAGCACGGCGACGAAATGATCGGTCATGGCCGATGCGGTGTCGGTCAGTGGGTAGAGCGGCTCGGTGTGCCATACGAGCCACCGCCCCGTGCTGCATCCGCCGGTCAGGAGGACGAGATCGCTCACGTTGGGCCCCGGCCCTACGCCGCGCGTACAGGAGACGGCGTGCACCGTGTCGCCCAGCTCGATCGCCTTGTTGGTTCGAATGTTCCAGCGGCGCAAGCCTGTCGGCCCGCTGCCGAACAGATATCGTGTGTCGCGACCCGGTTCAGTCCGGCCGCTGAGCAGTGGGCCTTCAATCCGATTGACAAATCCGCGCAACTGGACGACGACCGCGTGCGGGTCCACAACACGCGCTACGACGCGCAGCGTGTGCGGTCCCGGGCGATCCGGGGCCACCGCGGCGACGGTCGTGTCATCCACGCGACGCACGGCGAGCAATTGCCCATCGAGCAGGATGTCCGGGAGGGACTCCGCCGCGAATCCGTGCGACGTAACGACGAGCTCGCCGCCGCTCCACACGTCCGGAGTCGCGCGGTAGGTCTGCAACTCTGGTCGCGGCTGTACGGTGGGGATCTTGTCGCACGCGGCGAGCACAATCCCCACCCAGATCAACCACCCCCGCGAACGGCTAGCGCTGGCCATCTCCGCTGCTCGCCGCCGCCTCGCCACCCAACCGGTGCTTCTGATACCAGCTCATCATGTAAAGCTGCGTCCGCAGGAAGTTCGACGGCTTGGACGACGTGCCGTGATACTCGCCGTTGAAGCGCAGCATCACCACCGGAACCTTCAGCATCTTCAACGCCGAGTAGAACTCTTCGGTCTGGGGCATCGGCGTCCGCAGGTCCAGCTCGCCCGTCATCAGCAGCGTCGGCGTCTTCACGTTGCCGACGTACGCGAGCGATGACTGCTTGATCCACTGATCCGGCTTCTCCCAGAACGGCGCGTCGAAGAAGCCGTAGGTGAACAGCGGGACGTCGGTCTGTCCCGCCATACTCATCCAGTCGATCACCGGGCAGCGCACCGCCGCCGCCGCAAACCGCGTCGTGTGCCCGATCACCCAGCTCGATAGCACGCCGCCGCCCGAGCAGCCGCCGACGTACATACGCTGCGTGTCGATGTAGCCGCGTGCGACGACGGTATCGACGCCGGCCATCAAGTCGTCATAATCGACGCTCGGGTAGGCGCGCTCGATCGCATTGCCGAAGCTCGAGCCGTAGCCCGTGCTGCCGCGTGGATTGGTGATGAGCACGACATTTCCGTTGGCGGCGAAGTTCTGCAGCTGATAACTGAACGCGCCGTTGTACATCCCATGCGGCCCACCGTGGATCTCCATGATCAGCGGATACTTCTTGCTCTTGTCGAAGCCGGGCGGCTTGATGATCCAGCCTTGCACGCGGGCGCCGCCGGTCGAGGCGTACCAGACCGTTTCCTCGGATCCTAGGCGAATGTGATCGAGGACATCCGCGTTCACATTCGTGAGCCGAGTGACCGGCTGCGCCCGTCCCGCCTTGAGGCTGAACCGGACGACGTCGGGTGGATTCATCGCGTCGGAACGGATGCCGACGCCGCTGAAGTCCCGGCCGACCGACGTAACAGACAGCATTTGATCGCCGTCGGTGACCTTACGATTGCCGCCGCGGACGCCGGCGAAGTACACGTTGCTCGTGCCTTGCTCGGCCATCGCGAAGAACACGCCACTGCCATCCGGACTCCAGCGCACGCCGCCTGGATCACGGTCATAGGTCGTGAGCGCGCGCATCCCCGTGCCATCGATTCCCACTGTCCAGACTTCGTCGGCACGATAGGAAAAGGTGCCGTACTCGTGCCCCGTGAACGCCACACTGCGCCCGTCGGGTGAAACGACCGGCCCGGTCCAGCCGCCTTTCTTGCTGACCAGCTGCCGCACGGCGCCGCTTTTCACGTCCACGGCATACAGATACGACTCGCGGTAGCGGTAGTCCGCGTCCGCTTCGCGCAGGCCATCGAAGACGATCGAGCGCCCGTCTGGTGTCCAATCGTAGTTGGGCCCTGAGCCACCCAGCTCGCTCGTCGCATAATCACCGGACGTGAGCGGACGAGGCGTCCCGCCTTCGGCCGGGACCAAAAAGATCTGCGTCGTTCCCTGCTCGATGTAGCCGGTGCGGTCACGACGGTAGTGCAGGCGATCCACGATGCGCGGCGCCGGCGTCCACTTCGCGCCTTCCGGCGCGACGGGCATGCTGATCTTCCACGGCGTCTCGCTCTTCACCAGCATCGTGAACGCGAGCGAGCGGCCGTCCGGCGCCCAGGTCAGATTCGCGGGAGTCTCGCTGACGTGCGTGACCTGCGAGGTCGCGCCCTCGGCGTCCATCCAACGCACGAAGACCTGCGTCCCCTTCGGCTCACCGTCGGCGGAATACGCGATGCGCGTGCCGTCGGGCGACCAGCGCGCGCTCGACCCTTTCACCAGGAAGCGATTGCGCGAGCCATCGGCATTCATGATCCACAACCCTGAATCCCAACGGTCCTCGACTTGATTCACCCAGCGGCGCGTGTACAAGATCTGTGAGCCGTCGGGCGACACCTGGGGATCGGCGACCTGCTCCCAATCGAGGTAATGATTGACGGTGAGCAGCGTGTCGGATGCGGTCTCTTGCGCCGGCAGGGCGGTGATTGGCGCGAGCAGGACAGCGAAGATCAGCACGGGTGGACGGCGCATGATTTCCTCCTAGATGAGGCTCAAGCTACCCGCCGGGGAACGCCGATCAAGTACGTCGTGTGCAGCGGCGAATGTGGCGCGCGCGCCTCACCGATCTCCCACTCGAATTCGTCCAGCCCGAGAACCAACGCTCCCAGCTCGGCTGGCGTATACGACCGCAGGCACGAGACGACACCATCGACAGTGCCGACCACCGGCAGCAGCGGCGGGAGGTACGCCCACATCAGACGCGACCACCGGAACGGCCGAACGAACGGCACGGCGGCGAGCACCCCCAGCCACGTCATGGCGACGAGGCCGATATCGAACGGCCGGCGGCGAGCCGCTTCGAAGACGGCGATCCCCTGCTTCCGCCGAACGGCGTCTTCCAGAATCGCCCGGGCGTCGGCCGGGCGGAAATGGTGAAATGACGTGAAGAGTGTTCGAAAGCCCGTCAGGTCTGCCGGCACTGTTCGCGCATCGACGGGCAACGGGTGCATTCCCTCGATCCGCCCACGGTGCGGATAGAGGTCCGTCAGCACGATGGGCACGTCCACTTGCGGCGCGAGCCACGACCACGGTCCGCCCGCTCCCGAGCACAGGTCTACGATGCGTGTCGCGCCGGCGCGCCGCAGTGCTCGACGCAGCAGCGGTACTGCGGGCTCGTAGGTCCGGACCAGGTTCAGCGTGAACGCGAGAAAGTCCGTCAGGGCATCGCGCAACGACGGCGGGCAACTCGGTAAATCGTGCAGTTCCACCAGATGAAGTCGCATTGCTCCAAAGTTTGCACGAAACGCCCCACGGCGTGAGATTTCGCGCCCGACTATGGAAACCCCGACGTGAGCCTGCGGACCACACCGTTTCACGCCCGCACCGGGCCGCTGTCGGAGGGCCAGGCGTGGCGGCGTTGGGCCGGGTACGTGGTCGCCAGCTCGTACGAGCTGGCGCATGACCGCGAATATCACGCGATCCGCAATTCGGCGGCGCTGTTCGACGTCTCCCCGCTCTACAAGTACATGATCACCGGGAAGGACGCGGCGCGGCTGCTCGACCACGTCGTGACCCGCAGTGTCGGCAAGGCCAAAGTCGGCCAGGTACTGTACACGCCCTGGTGCGATAACGACGGCAAGCAGATCGATGACGGCACCATTTCCGTCCTCGCCGAGCAGACGTTCCGGATGACGTCCGCCGACCCGACGCTGCGCTGGCTGCACCTGAATGCCTCCGGCCTGAGTGTGAACATTCAGGATATTTCCGACACGACCGCCGCCCTGTCGCTCCAGGGTCCAAGCTCGCGTGCCATACTCCAGATCGCCGCCGAGCAGGATCTCTCGAAACTGAAATACTTCCGGCTGACGAGCGCCAAGATCCGCGGCATCCCCGTAACGATCTCCCGCACCGGCTACACCGGCGATCTCGGCTATGAGGTGTGGGTCGACGCCGCACAGGCGGTGCCGCTCTGGGACGCGGTTGTAGAGATCGGCACGGCGTACGGGATTACGCCCGCCGGCATGCTGGCCCTCGACGTCGCCCGCATCGAGGCGGGGTTGCTCCTCATCGAGGTCGACTACTTCTCGTCACGCCACGCGCTGATCGAGGCGCAGAAATCCTCACCGCTCGAGCTCGGGCTCGGCTGGACGGTGGCGACCGACAAGGAGCGCTTCAACGGCCAGGCCGCGTTGGAGGCTGAGCGCCGCCGGGGGCCGTCCTGGCAGTTCACGGGACTCACGGTGAACTGGGATTCGCTCGAGCGACTGTACACCGAGGTCGGACTGCCGCCGCGCCTTCCGTCGCAGGCATGGCGGACGAGCGTCCCCATCTACGATCCGCGCGGCGATCATCAGGTGGGCTATGCGACGAGCGGCGGATGGTCGCCGCTGCTCAAGTGCTACATGGCACTGGCTCATCTCGAGTCGTCCAGCGCGGCACCGGACACCGAGCTGCGGATGGAAATAACCGTCGAGCACCGCCGCAAGCAGGCGACGGCGTACGTGACGCCGCTTCCCTTCTTCAATCCCGATCGGAAACGCGCGTGAAGAAATACGACGCCATCATCATCGGTGGTGGCCACAACGGTCTTGTAACCGCCGCGTATCTCGCGCGCGCGGGAAAATCGGTGCTCGTGCTCGAGCGCCGACCCCGCGTCGGCGGCGCCGCTGTAACGGAAGAGATCTTTCCGGGCTTCAAGTTCTCGATGTTCTCCTACGTCGTCAGCCTGTTGCGCCCCGAGATCATCCGCGATCTCGACCTGCCGCGGCACGGGCTACACATCCTGCCGCTCGAGAGCACCGTCACGCCGATGGAGAACGGCGATTACCTCGCCGCCTGGGGCGATCACGACGAGACGCGCCGGGAGCTGTACCGGCATTCGCCGCGTGACGCGGAGGCGTACGACGAGTACGGCCGGCTGATGCACTTCATGGCGCAGGCAGTAAAGCCGATCCTCGGCATGGTGCCGCCCGATCCGACATCGTTCTCTCCTGGAGACTTGGTCGGTCTCTTGAGACTGGGTAAGCACTTCCGCGGGTTGGGCGCCGAGCGACTCCACGCGCTCGTCAAACTGATGACGATGAGCTCGGCCGACTTCCTCGACGAGTGGTTCGAGACCGACGTTCTCAAAGCGACCAAGTCTGCGAGCGGGATCATCGGCACGTTCCTGGGGCCGCGCTCACCGGGGACCGCCTACGTCCTGCTGCATCATTACATGGGCGAGCTGGACGGCGTGTTTCGCGCGTGGGGCTTTGCCAAGGGGGGAACGGGCGCCGTGAGCGAGTCGATCGCGTCGGCAGCTCGCTCGTTTGGGGCCGAGATCCGATGTGATGCCGGCGTCGCGAAGGTCCTCGTCCGCAACGGACGCGCCACCGCTGTCGTGCTCGAGGGAGGCGATGAGGTCGAGGCATCCATTGTCGTGTCGAGCCTTGATCCGCGCCGCACTTTCCTGCAGCTGCTCGACTCCAAGGATCTGCCTGACGAGTTCGTGAGCGACATCCGTCGCTTCAAGTTCCGCGGCTCGTCGGGAAAAGTGAACCTCGCCCTCGATGGCTTGCCGAGCTTCACATGCATGCCGGGGATTGGCCGGCAGCACCGCGGTGCCTTTTCGATCAGTCCGAGTCTCGACTACGTCGAGCGCGCGTATGACGACGCGAAGTACGGCGAGTTCTCGCGCCGTCCCTACATGGACATCGTCTTTCCATCGATGATCGATCCGGGCATGGCGCCGCCGGGCAAGCACGTCATGTCGATCTTCGTCCAGTACGCGCCATACACCCTCAACGGCGGCTGGACGGACGCGAAGCGCGAGGCGTTCGGCGACGCGGTGGTCAACACGGTCGAGAGCTTCGCGCCGGGCTTCAAGGCGAAGATCTTGCATCGCCAGGTCATCACGCCGCTGGACATCGAGCGGATCACCGGCCTGTCTGAGGGAAACATCTTCGCCGGCGAGTTGGCGCTCCATCAGCTCTTCTTCCTCCGTCCCGCGCCGGGATGGGCCAAGTTCGCAACGCCAGTCCGCAACTTCTATCAGTGTGGATCCGGCACGCATCCCGGCGGCGGCATCATGGGCGCTTCGGGAAGGCTCGCGGCGCTGCGCATCCTGAAAGACGGCCGATGACCGCGAGCTTCGACGCGATCGTCATCGGCGCCGGCGCCAACGGCCTCGTCGCAGCGCACTATCTCGCTGGCGCCGGCAAGCGCGTCGTCGTCGTGGAACAGCGCCAGGCGGCCGATCACTCCGCCGATATCGGCTGGGTGCCGCCCCGCGTGATTCGCGATCTGGGCTTGAGTCAGCTGCGCCTCGAGCAGCCCGATCCGTGGCTCACCGTGCCACTCGACGGCGGGAACACGCTCGAGCTGTCGCGCGACATGGGGCGCTCGGTCGAGGCGATCCGCCGCATCAGCCCCGCCGACGCGGCGAAATGGCCGGAGTTCAGCCAGCGCATGCGCACGCTCGCGGGAGTTCTGGAGAAACTTTACCTCGCGCCACCCCCCGACATCGAGACACGCGATCCCCGCGAGCTGGCGCGCATCGGCGGCCTGGGCCTCTATGTTCGCCGGCTCGGTAAACAGGCGGTCATCGATCTCGCCCGCATTCTCCCGATGGCGATCGCCGAGCTGCTCGACGACTGGTTCGAGAGCGACGCGTTGAAGGGAGCCCTCGGCGCACTCGGGATCTGGCACCTGAAGCAAGGACCGCGCTCGGGTGGCACGGCATTCAACCTCCTGCATCACCACGTGGGGAGCCCCGCGGGCGTGTTTCGCCCGGTGCGGTCGAACGTGACGCAAGTCTTGGAAGGGATGAAGCGTGTGGAGGTGCGGCGCGGCAATCGTGCGACCGTGCTCGCAAAGAACGGCCGGGCGACGGGCGTCGTGCTGGAACAGAGTGGCGAGACGATTCTCGCGCCGCTGGTCGTGTCGAGCGCTCCCCCCCGCGGCACGCTGGACCCTGTCGCGATCGAGCTGGATCCGGAATTCGCGCGGGCGGTGCGCAACATCAAGGAGCGTGGCGTTGTCGCGCGCGGAACGCTGACCCCCGATCGGGCGCCTCCCCCGAGCTACGCGAATCTTTGCATCGCGCCATCCCTCGACTACCTGGAGCGGGCCTACGACGACGCCAAGTACGGCCGAGACTCGGCGGCCCCGTACGTCGAGGTGCAGCGCTTCGATGGAAACCGCCTGGAGCTCCACGTCCAATACGTGCCGCCGGGAACCCATGAGGGGCTGGCGCAGCGCGTCGCGCAGGTCCTCAAAGTTCGGCCGGATCAGCTGCAGCTGCAGGCAGCCGAAGGGAGCCTCTACCACGGCGAGCTTACTCTCGACCAGATTCTGTTCATGCGTCCCGTCCCCGGCTGGAGCCGCTACCGTACCCCTATCGCGGGGCTGTTTCTGTGTGGCTCGGGCACTCATCCGGGCGGTGGGATTCCCGGCGCGGCCGGGCGCAACGCGGCGCGCGAGATCCTATGAGCTTTCTCAAGACGGTCGAGAGCTATCGCCAGGGCGCGCGCACGCTGCCGGGCCGTTACTACACGGCACCGGACGTGTTCGCCGACGAGCAGGAACGCATCTTCGCGCGCCACTGGATCTGCATTGGACGCGACGCAGCGCTCGCGGCGCCCGGGGATTACCTCACCGTCGAGATCGCCGGCGAGAGCATCATCGTGTTGCGCGATCAATCGGGTGAGCGGCGTGCCTACTACAACGTCTGCCGCCACCGCGGGACGCGGCTGTGCGAAGCCCCCAAGGGCCGGCTCTCTGAAACGATTCAGTGCCCCTATCACGCGTGGACGTACGCGCTCGACGGCCGTCTGATCGGCGCGCCGCACATGAACGAAGTGGAGGGCTTCGACAAGAAGGCGTATCCGCTCCACGCCGTGGCGCTCGCCGAGTGGCAAGGATTCCTGTTCGTGAATCTCGATCCACACGCGACTCCCGCCGCCAAATGGTTCGCGCCGCTCGAAGGAAGATTCTCGCGCTACAACCTGCCGCTGCTGCGGACGGTGCGGCGCATCGAGTACGACGTGCGCGCCAACTGGAAGCTGGTCCTGCAGAACTACAACGAGTGCCTGCACTGCCCCACGATTCATCCGGAGCTGTCGACCAAGCTGCCGTACACGAGCGGGGCGAACGACCTCATCGACGGACCGTTCCTGGGCGGCTACATGGAGATCAAGGCGCCGCACGAGAGCGCGACGATGACCGGCCGCGTTTGCGCGCTGCCGCTGGGGACCCTCGCTGCCGAAGATCAACGCCGGGCGTTTTACTACGCGCTGTTCCCCACGATGATGCTCAGCCTGCATCCCGATTACGCCGTGTTCTATACCGTCTGGCCGGTCGGCCCGATGCAGTCCCGCGTCGTCTGCGAATGGATGGTGCACGCCGATGCGCCGGCCGCGGCGGGCTACAACATCCAGGACGCTGAAGAATTCTGGGACCGCACCAACCGGCAGGACTGGCACATCTGCGAGCAGAGCCAGCTCGGCATCAGGTCGCGCGTGTACGCGCCGGGTCCCTACTCGCCGCGGGAGAGCATCCCCGCCGCCTGGGACCGGATGTATTTGAGGGCGTTTGAAGACCAACCTTGACGCAGTGCTGCAGCAAGTCGCGGAACGCCTCAAGGACAACTACCCATACGGCGATCCGTTGTATGCCGGACAGATGCTGAAGCCCCCGCATCCGGTCGCGCGCCTCGCGTACGAGATGGCCCTCAAGATCAATCCCAACAACCACGCGCTCGACGGTGGACGCGCCAGCTCGGCGATGGAGAAGGAAGCCGTCGCCGATCTCGCGCGCATGATCGGCTGGGACACGCACCTCGGCCATCTCTGCGGCGGCGGCACGATGGCGAATCTCGAGGCGCTGTGGATCGCGAGCCAGCTGCATCCGGGCAAGACCATCATCGCTTCGTCGCAGGCGCATTACACGCATCAGCGAATTGCAGGCGTTCTCGGCATCCCGTTTGAAACGATCCCCTCCGACCGCCGCGGGCGGATGGACGTAGACGCGCTCGAGCGCCGACTGGCGGCGGGCGGTGTCGGCACCATCGTCGCCACGCTGGGGACGACGGCGACGGGCGCGGTCGATCCCCTCGCGGCCATCCTCCAGCTGCGCGACACACATGACTTCCGGATCCACGCAGACGCGGCGTACGGCGGGTATTTCCTGCTCGTCTCGAATCTCGAAACAGAGACCCGGCAGGCCTTCGAGCGGATCAGCGAGGCCGCCTCGGCCGTCATCGATCCGCACAAGCACGGCCTGCAGCCGTACGGCTGCGGCTGCGTGCTCTTTCGCGATCCGTCGGTGGGCCGGCTCTATCATCACGATTCGCCCTACACGTACTTCACGTCGAACGAGCTCCACCTCGGCGAGATCTCGCTGGAGTGCTCGCGGCCGGGTGCCGCTGCCGTGGCGCTCTGGGCGACGCAGCAGCTATTTCCGTTGGTTCCGGACGGCGAATTCGCGAAGGGTCTGGCGAGCGGCCGGGCCGCTGCCTTGGATCTCTACGAGCGACTGCGTCAGGATGGACGGTTCGTGACCGGGTCGCCGCCGGAGCTCGACATCATCGTCTGGGCCCCGCGCGCCCGGCGCATCAGCGAAGCGTCCGCCCTTTCGCAGCGCATCTTTGCGGAGGCCGCCCAGCGCCAGCTGCATCTCGCGATCGTCACGCTGCCCGTGCAATTGATCGACGTGCAGGACATGCAACGCGACGGCGACTCGATCGTCTGCCTGCGGTCCGTCCTGATGAAACCGGAGCACCGCGCGTGGGTCGATCGGATCTGGGCGATTCTCGACGCCGCGACTACCGCGGCCGGCGTACAGCCCTAGTCGACGAATCCGCTCGACAGCCGGACGATCAGATTCCGTCCGGGGTCGAACGCGAACTCTTTGTACCGGCTCAGGAAGCTGCGATAGCGCTGGTTCAGCGCGTTGCGCAGCGAGATGTCGAGCCGCATCGCCCGGCCAAAGAGGCGCACGTCCGCTCCGCCGCCGACGTGGAGCAGCGCGTAGCCCGCGGTAGGGATGTCGAGCGGATTGGGCCGGTTTTGCCGTGCGTAGGCATCCACATCGAGGCGCAGCCGGTCCCGCCACTCGAGTCCGAACGCGGCGCGCAGCGGGGGCATCAGCGGCAGCGGCTCGTCCGTCGTCAGATTCGTGCCGCGCACCGCTTCGAGCCGTCCGCGGGTGATGAGTCCTCGGCCGATATCCGCTTCGACCACTGCCTCGCCACCGAGCAGGTCTGCTTCCGCCTGGGCGTACTGGTACACGCGCAATGAGTCGACGAACGCCCCGGTGGGGATGACGTAGATGTAGTCGGAGATGCGATTCTCGTAGACGGCCAGGTCCAGTCGCGCCCGTCGCCCGCTCCAGCGCACGCCGAAATCCACGCCGAAGCTGTGCTCCGGCTGAAGCGTCGCATCACCCCGTTCAAAGCGTGCCTCGCCGATGTGAGGACCGTTCGCAAACAGCTCGAATAGCGTCGGTGCGCGCCAGGCACGGCCGCCGTTCAGACTCAACGCCCAGCCGCTCGCCGGCGTAAAGACGAATCCCACGTTGGTTGAGAACGCATGCGACGAGCGCTCCTGGGCGACGACGCCGAGGGAATCGTCGCGATCGGCGCTGAGTCGGCGCGTGTCCAGGCGCGCTCCGGCGAGCATGGTCCAGCGGCTCCAGCGGCCGTCCGCGGGCGACACCTGTCCGAATGCAAATGCGGCGCCGGAAAGAATGCTGCCGTCGGGAACGATCGGCTCGCGCCCGCCCGCGTCGTTGCTCTGGCCGAGGCCGCTGATCCCGAACGTGACGCCCGCATGATGCGCCAACAGATCGAGCGACGCCGTTTGCAGCAGCAAATTGAACTGTTCGGATTCCGTGGCGGTTGAGTCGTCGGCCACTTCGATCAACGAGTGCCGCTGCAGCTGTCCCTTCGCCTCCAACCGCCAGGCTCCGACGGGGCGCTGACCCGTGATCTGGATTCGCTCATCTGCGGCTTTGCGCTCCGGCCCACCGGTTTCGCCGGGCGGCGCGTTCGCCTCGAGCAGCTTGAACTCGCCGCCGTAATGGATGACGCGGACCGCCAGGTCACTGCCCGAAGGCCACCGCCAGCCCGCCGCAGCCTCCCCGTTGAACGCACCGAAGCCCGTGTTGTCGAGCTCGCCCGCGGGGGTGTGCAAGTTGCTTGCATGCCGGCCGATCGCAGCGACACGCCAACCCAGCTTGCCGCGCGCCCCTTCGACGCGCACGCCCGGGCTAATCTCGATGTTATTGCTCGCCGCCGAGAGCGTGAATCCCGTTCGGATGAATCCCGGCCCCCCCCCCCCCGTCGCATCAGGCAGCTGCTCCGAGATCACGTTGATCACGCCGCCCACGGCATCGGAGCCGTAAAGCACGCTCGCCGGTCCGCGAATCAGCTCGATACGGCGCGCGAACGCCGTTTCGACCGAGGGGCCGTCTTCATCACTCCACGAGTAGTCCTCAAGCCGGCTGCCGTTCTCGAGCACGAGCACGCGCGGCCCCGAGAAGCCGCGAATCACCGGTTTCCCAATTTGCGCGCCGGTGCTGATGGTTCGCGCGCCCGGCAGCGCCTCGACGACGTGGGCGAGTGAGACACCCTGCGCCTGCCGCAGCTCGTCGCCCGACAGCGCGCTGGCGGGCAGCGGGGACGTCTGCACCGCCAACGCCTGCCGCGATGCGGTAACGGTCACCGGCTCGAGCCGCAACGCACTCGGCGTGAGCACGATCTCCAGGATCGGCTGTCGAGGAACCGCGATCTCGCGAACAGCCGGCGCGAAGCCCGTGCGTCGCACGGCCAGGGTGTAGCGGCCCGGCGCGAGCGCGATGCGAAATTCGCCGGCTTCCGTCGTCGTCACACTGCGGCCCAGGTCCGTGACTTCGATGATCGCCGACGCGACGGGTTGGCCGCTGACATCGACGACGCGGCCCGCGACGGTATCGGGAGGCTGCAGAAGCGTCGCCATAAGAAAGAACAGCATGGCGTATATTACTCCCCCCATGACCATCTGGCTCGGCGATTGGGCGAACCTGTTACTGCGCTGGATGCACTTCATTGCCGGCATCGCCTGGATCGGCAGCTCATTCTATTTCATCTGGCTGGACCGCGCACTGACCAAACCCGCACAACCTCGGCCGGGGGTCGAGGGGGACCTGTGGATGGTCCACAGCGGCGGCTTCTATCAGGTCGAGAAGCGCCGCCCTGGACCGGGTGAAGTGCCGCCGGTCCTGCACTGGTTCAAATGGGAAGCGATGCTGACGTGGATCAGCGGCATGGCCCTGCTCGTTCTCGTCTTTTACCTCAGCAGCTCCTATCTGCTCGA
>DASPXD010000264.1:0-1724 GCA_035637435.1 Gemmatimonadales bacterium | reverse complement strand
GATCCCGTACCTCCACCGGGTGCAGGCGCTGTGCGGCGAGGTCGTGGTGGACGACTCGGCGCAGTTCAACGATCCTGCGGTCGCCATGGTGTCCGTCCCAGCTGCGTGGACCGCTGCCGACACCACGCCCGATTACTACGGCGGGGGCTATCGTTGGGCACCCACACAGCCGGCGGCGGGGGACGGCGCCGTCTTCTCGTTCCTCGTCGCCGCAGCGGGTTCCCGCACGCTCGACGCCCGCTGGACCAGCGGGACGAACCGCTCACCGCAGGCGCAGTATGCGGTGATCACGTCCACAGGCGACACGCTGCGGATCGTGCCTGTGGATCAGCGGACCGGCGGAGGGACCTGGCACACGCTGGGTACGTGGACGTTCCCGGGCGGCTGGAATCAGGTCGTGCTGCTGCGGCGCGCCGCGAGCGGCTCGGTGGTGGTGGCGGACGCCGTGCGGGTGCGGCAGTAGCCGGACGTTACTGCTTGAAGAGCGCGGGGAACTGCTGCTGCAGCTGTCGCACTTTCGGCAGGTCGTTGAAGACGATGTACGGCTGGTCGGGGTGTCGCGCGAGATAGTTCTGGTGATACTCCTCCGCGGGATAGAAGTGCTCGAACGGCGCCACCTGGGTCACGATGGGACGGGAGAAGGCGTGGGCCTTGTTCAGCTGATCGATATAAGCCTGTGCGGTCTCTTTCTCGGTCTCGGTACCGTAGAAGATCGCCGAACGGTACTGACTCCCCACGTCCGGACCCTGGCGGTTCAACTGGGTCGGATCGTGCGCCACCGAAAAGAAGATCCGCAACAGCTCGCCATATGAAATCTGCGACGGATCGTAAGTGATCTGCACCGACTCGGCATGCCCGGTCATGCCGGTGCTCACGACACCGTAGCGCGCGGTGGCCGCACCTCCGCCTGAGTAGCCGGACACTACGCCCGACACGCCCTTCACGTGCTTGAACACGGCGTCCACTCCCCAAAAACATCCTCCCGCGAGCACGGCGATCTGCTCACCCTTGGCCGGCGGGACCCGGGACGTGGCCGCGAAGGCCGGGATCTGCGCCTGAGCGACGCTGACACAGGCGAGGAGGGGCACAAGGCTACGGAACAGGGTCATGCCGAAATCTAATCGATGGCGCAATGGACGCCCTCGCTACCTGGACGGGCGTTCTGCATGTTACCGCCGCGGTAGCGCTTACCCTCGCAGGGGAGATCCATCGTGGAGCCAGCGCCGTTCAGCGCGTGGGAAAACTTCTACGTGATCATCGGCTCGTCGGCCGCGGCGCTGACGGGTCTGCAATTCGTGGTGGTCGTACTCGGCGCCGAGGCACGCTCGCTCGGGCCGGAGGTGGGCGCCTTTGGCACACCCACCGTCGTGCACTTCTGCGCGGTGTTGCTCATGTCGGCGATCCTGAGCGTGCCGTGGCGCGCGGTCTCGCACGCCGGGCTCTCCCTCGCCGCCGTGGGTGTGGCGGGAATCGTGTACATGGCGGTCGTCATCAGGCGGGCGCGCAAGCAGACGCGCTACGTGCCGGTGCTGGAAGACTGGCTGTGGCACTGCACCTTTCCGCTCATCGCGTACGTGACGCTGCTGGTGGCGGCGCTCGCTCTCGAGCGTGACCCTCCGATGCGCCTCTTGTGGATTGGCGCGACCGCGCTGCTCTTGCTGTTCATCGGGATTCACAACGCCTGGGACGCCGTCACCTACATCGCCACGCAACAGCCGCAGCAC
>DASPXD010000263.1:0-15931 GCA_035637435.1 Gemmatimonadales bacterium | reverse complement strand
AGCACGCGCTCGAGATTGCCCTCGGTCTCGCCGACATACTTGGAGCGGAAGTTCTTGAGCATGAGGCAGGGAATGCCGATCTCGCCCGCGGCACATTGCGCCATGAAGGTCTTGCCCGTGCCGACCGGCCCGCACAGCAGGTAGCCCATCGGCAGGCTGTCGAGCCGGCCTTTGCGCAGCAGCTCGGCATCCTGACGCAGCCGGCTCTTCGCCGCTTGATGGCCGATCACGGTGTCGAGCGTCCACTTCGGCTCGATGAACTCGAGCAGCCCCTGCGTCTGCTTCTCGATCAGCCGCTTCTTGAGATCGCGGAACAGTTTGGCGTCGAGGCGCTGGCGCGTCTCCATCGCCGTCTTGACCAGCACCGCGACGTCGATGAGCGAGATCCCCGCGGTCAGGCGGGCGAGCGTGGGAGCATCGAAATCGGAAAAGGCTGCCAGCTCGCGCGTTCCGACGGTTGCCTTGATGAATCGCTCGCGTTGCTCGACCGTCGGCAACGGGACCTCGATCGGCGCAACGTGCGGGCTGCCCGTGAGCCGGTCGTTCAAATCCGAGCGCCGCTCGTCCATCAGGACGAACGCCATCGGCAGCTTCTTGACGTGCGGGCTCTTGGCCCAGTTGAGCAGCGTGACGAGCATCGCCGCCGCGGCGAAGCTGGTGCGCCCCGGCTCCCCGGACGGGAACAGGAAGGACGCTTGATCGATGATGACAGCAAAGCTCAATGACTTCTCGCCCGCTGCGATGATGTTCGCGCGCACGAACCGGTCGATCAGCTGCAGCACGACGCCGGGATCGTTCTTGACGGTGCTCAGATCGGCGATCTTCTCGTTCGCGAGCGCGATCATCTTCTGCAGCCGCTTCTCGTTCCGCCCTGCGAACGCGCGTAGGCCTCTGCCCAGATCGTAGTGCAACACCAGGTCCCATTTGCCGAACAGCTGCTCCGCCAGCATGTCGGCGATCGTGCCGTAGCCGTCGTCGGGCGATTCACCACGCGGCATAAGGTCGTTCGAGTTGCCGTGCAGCAGGAACACGGACGTGGTGCCGGAGAAGCACAGCTCCGCGAGCTGCGAGGCCCAGGGCGGCGCCCAGGCCGGTAGGAGCGGCTGGTTTCCCTCAGGCACGTTCGCGGAAGGGAGACTTGCTGGGCTCATCGAGGATCGCCGGGACCTGGTCCAGGTCCTCGGTCACGCCGGTGATCTGCTGCAGCTGATTGAGCGTGGCCTCGGTGTGATTCATGCTTGCCGCGGCGGCATCGACCTGGCTGCTGAGCAAATCGGGATCCTGCCGGTTGGCCGCCGCCATCTCGATCAACGCCTGGATCTTGCCTTCGACCCGATCCAGCTCGAGCGCCGCGAAATCGGCGTTCTTCAAGGCCTTGCCGTAGTTCTCGAGCCGTTGCTGCGCAATGTCGACGCTCTCCTGAATCGACCGGATGATCCGGTCGTCGCCCGTTTTCTGCGCGTCATCCAGCTTCTTCTTGAGATCCTCGAGGCGTTTGGTGAGGTCGTCGGAAGTTGTCGAGCGCAGGAAGCGCAGCAGCGTGTTCTGCTGGCTGAGCAGTCGCAGAAATCCATACAGCAGGCGATCGAGCGACGGCGTCCAAACGTCGGTCATGCTGCCTCCGCCCCCCGCCCCCACCACGGGCTGCGCCGCGCGGGCGATGGAACGCATCTCGAGGCAGCGCGTCCGCAAATCGTTGAAACGCTTCTGCGCCTCGGCGCGCAGGCCGGCGATCAACAGCGACGCGCTCGGCGCGTTGGCGCGGCTCAACCCACGGGCGCGATCGGCGTCCTGCGCGTCGATCGCCTGGCGGAACCGCGGCAGTGACACCAGGCCGCCGAGGTACATCGCTTCACCCGCGCCGATCAGGGGGAGAAGCACGTCCGGCCAGGGGGAGAGCAGGGCGGCGGCGCTGCTGGCGAACACGATCAAGAGGTTCCAGCGCGAGGTGAAGGCGCGCCACAAATAGTGCGCGATCCCCATCAGTCACCCGCGCGGGTCGAAGGCTGCAACCGCTCGATCATGTCGCGCAGCTCGAAGACGACCTTGAGAAACTCCGGCTCCTTCTGCATCTGGGCCGCAGGACGGTCGGGTGGCGGGACGGCCACCTCGTGCAGGATCGTGCCAGGAGCGGACGAAATGACGTACGTGCGGTCGCCGAGGTACACCGCTTCCTCGATCGAATGCGTCACGAAGAAGACCGTCGCCTGAAGGTCCCGCCAGAGGGTCACCAACAAATCCTGCATGCGCATCCGCGTGGTTGGATCGAGGGCGCCGAACGGCTCGTCCATGAGAATAATCCTGGGGTGCAGAATCAGCGTGCGCGCAATCGCGACGCGCTGTCGCATGCCCCCGGATAGCTGCGAGGGGTACTTCTGCGCGTCGCGCGCGGGATCGAGGCCGACCTTGTTGATCCATTCGAGCGCCTGCTCGCGACGGGCGCGTTTGGGAACCCCGCGGCACTCGAGTCCGAAGGAGACGTTTTCTTCGACTGTACGATTCTCAAACGCCGTGTAGTCCTGAAACACCATCCCCCGATCCGCGCCCGGTCCGGCGACCGGTTTGCTGGCGACGAGGACGCTTCCAGTGGTCGCGGGGAACTGCGGCCGCAGCCCCGCGATCAGGCGCAAAATCGTGGATTTCCCGCACCCCGACGGCCCCAGAATCGTGATGAACTCGCCTTTACCGGGCAAATCTTCGACCCGGAATGTGACGTTCTTGATCGCGGTAAAGCCGTCTTCGTACGTCTTGGAGACGCCGTTGAACTCAACGATCGGGGGCCGGGTGGGTAATAGGGGTCGCGGCTCGGCAAGTGCGGCCACGGTTACTCCGCCCGCTGCAGATAGGGGAATAGCTGCGCGTGGAACCACAGCAGCAACCGGTCGATCGCCCACGCGAGCAGCCCGATGATCATCAGGATGAGGATGATGTGCTCGGTCAGCCCGCGCCGTTGGCTGGTGCTGAGCAGATAGCCGAGCCCGTACTTCGCGTTGATCAGCTCCGCCAGCATGATGTACCCGAACGCCAGGCCAAACAGGGTGCGGAGATTGTTGTAGATGTTCGGCAAGGCCGAGGCGATCAACACTTTCGTGATGACCTGGCGGGAGTTCGCGCCGAGTGTTTGCGCCGACTCGACGTAGCGCTCGTGCACGCTGACTACCGCGTCCACCGTCCCCGAAAACACGAACGGCACCGTCGCCAGGAAGATGAACATCGTCTTCTGGGTCTCTTCGATGCCGAACCAGAGAATCGTGAGCGGGATCAACGCCGCGATCGGGATGTTGCGGCCGAACAGCGCGATCGGCGCGAGTGCGGCGTCGAACGCCCGATAGGAGCCCGCCACGATGCCCAACGGGACGCCGACGACGATTGCCAGCGTGAATCCGGTGAGCACCCGTCGTAGCGTCGCCACGACGCTGTCCAGCAACGCACGCTCGGTCCAGAGGCTCGGCAGGCTGCGCAGCACTTCGCCCGGTGACGGCAGCACGACGGGCGAGATCCAGCGCGTCTCCGGCGTTGCTCCCCAGGTGAACGCCCACCACAGCAGCAGGCCGAGCACGATGGCGCCGAGTCCCAGGAGCCGCGCGGTGAGGGGACGCGGGTAGACGCGCAGCGCGAACAACGGCGCTCTCAGTGAGTGGCCTCGAGCGGGTACACCTTCACTTCCACGCGGCGGTTCTTGGCGTTGTTCATCGGGTCCGTCGGGTCGGCGGGCCGGTCCCACCCCATGCCGCTCGCCAGGAACTGGTTCGGCTGCAGCGTCTTGAAGCGCCGCAGCACCGCTTCCTTCACGGCGTTGGCGCGCTGGGTCGACAGCTCCTTCACGGCCGTGGGATCGATCTGTCCTTTCATCGAGGCGTCGGTGTGTCCCTCGATCACGATCCGTGCGGCGCCGTACTGGCCGGCGAGCCGCCCGATCTCGTCGACGACGAAGTCGACATTCGGGTCGTACGCCGTTTCGCGGTCCTGTCCGTTGACCTGCGAGATCACCTTCTTGTGCAGATCCCACGAATTCGGGAAGAAGTGAATCACGACCGTCTTCGTGAGGATCTCCGTGTTCTCGGCCTGCACGCTGGTCGCGGTCGTCGGCACAAACTGCACCTGGTACTCGTTGCGCTGGTTCGCGTAGCGGGGCTCGCCGCCCAGCTTCTTGATGACGGTGAAATCCATGACCTGGTCGAACGGCACCGGATTCGACACCATGCCGACGCGCCGGTACAGGAAGTACGCCGTGTTCCAGGTGCGCTCGAAGTTTGCCGGGTTGTTCGCGTTGATGAAGAACTCGCGGTTCTCGGCCCAGTTGGTCGAGTGGGCGTCGCCGAGCATCGACAGCGCGTCTGTCGCGGGAATCGAATATCCCGTCGCCATCAGCTGCGCCGCCTCCTGCTTGGCCGACTGCGTCTTCAACGCCTCCATCGCGTCGAAGATGCCGCGCACCAGACCCTCGATGATGTCGGGATGGTCCTTGGCGAAGTCGGCGCGCGCAAACCAGACGTCGGCAATCAGCTTGTTCGCGGTCTGCGTCGAGACGAGCAGCCGATTGCCGCGCACCTTCGACAGGTTGTAGATGTCGGGAGACCAGCTGACGGCGGCGGCGATCGATTTGTCGGCGTTGAACGCGGCCGCGGCCTGGAATGCGTCCTGCGTGAACTTGAGCTCGACGTCACCCGGCTGCAGCCCGGCGTCGATGAGAGAGTTCAACAAGAAGTAGTGCGACGGGGAGTTCTGCGCGAGCACGATCGTCTTGCCGCGCAGGTCGCCGATGTTGCGCACGGCTTCGCGCGCAACGATGCCGTCACCGCCGTTGGAGTAATCGATCTGCTGGAACACGCGCGGCATGGTGCGCGAGTCGCGGCGCAGCTGCTCCACGAACAGCGGGATCATGTCGAGCGTGGCCCAGCCGATGTGGAGGTTGCCGGCGGCGTAGGCGTCGCGCATCGCGACGGGATCGTCGATCAGCACCAGCTCGACCTTGAAGTCCTGACCGCCCGGCGTGTGCCACACTTTGCCGGCCTTGAAGCCGCCGTTGGCGTAGATCACGGGCGCCCACCCGGCCCACACGTTGAGCGCCATGCGCACGGTGCGGTTGGTGAGCGGCTTGTAGTTCGAAATGCCGCGGACCGGCGGCAGGCGCTGCGCGGGGACGTAGGTGTACTCTTTGGCCGTCGTGACGGTGCTCGTGTCGCTCGCCTCGGTATGCGAGGTCTCCGAGGGGTTGATGAGGGATCCGAGCCCGCCTTGCTTGCCGCCGTAGCGGTGCAGGCCCAGGTACACCAGGCCCGCGACGACGAGCAGCAGGACGACGTAGAATGCGCCCCTGGGTCTTCCGTTCGCCATGGTTATGCGCTCCGTCAGGAGTTCTTGTCGGTGGCCGGTCCGAGATTCTTATTGCCCTCGATTACGGGCGTCGTCTCGGGCGACTTGAGGCCGAGCTCCACCTCGTACTGCTGCAACACGTCCTCGGCGAGCTGCGATTCGACACGCTCGCGCGCCTTAATGTCGGCGACACCTTTGGACGAGAGATCCGCGGCGACGCGCACCTTGCCGCGGTTGGTATCGATCTTCTGCTGGATGATCTGCTCGACCTGCCCGAAGTCGGTCGTGACGTCGAAGTTCAAGTCGCCGGCGATGCGCGCGATCTCGGCTTCGGCCGCGCTCATCTTGAGATCGGCGTTGTAGCGCTCGATCTTCTCGCGCACTTCGGCGAGCTGTTTGTTGGCGTACTGGATTTTCTTGAGGTTGTTCTCGTACGCCTCTTCGTGGAGCTTGAGCTGCTCCTGGTTCTGCGTGAGGTCGGCCTCGGCCTCCTGCAGCTGTAGCGCGAACTTGCCGGCGGTCTCGCGATCGCCCGCCTTGAGGTAGGCCTTCACCTCGGCTTTCAACTTGTCGACCTGGGACTTGCCCATGGTCGTTTGTCGCACGACGCGTTCGACCAGCCCGCGATAGAGCTCCAGGCCTTTGCGGCCTTCCTGGAGCTGCTCGACGGAGCGGTCGTATTCGAGCCGCATGATGGCGATGGGGTCGCGCTCCCACAGGGCGTTCGCGATGCTGTTGAAGAACGCCTTTATCACGGTGACGAACTTGCCGAAAATCATGTCGCCGTCCTCGTCTGGGGGAATGTCTAGGCGACAATATATGCGATCACAAAAGGCGTGCTCTTATGACTTTTGGCGTTCGAGAGCTTGCGTGGCCGCAGCGAGTTGTGCGTCGGTGACATAGGGAGCCGGACCCAGCCGCAGCGAATCGCCGCGGTGGTCGGTCCAGATGTTCTTCTTGCGCAAGGCTTTTTGAGTCTTCGCAGCGCGCGGTGTCGGGATCGCCAGAAATCCACCAATGGCATCATTCCTCGACCCGGCCGACAGGATCTCGATCTGATGTTGGTTGAGCTCGCGCAGCTTCTGCGGTGTGAGTTTCTGCTCCTCGAAGAACTTGAAGACGGCAGCGGCCCGATAGTGACTCGTGAAGTCGTAGGTCGCACCCGCAAACCGCGCGGGCCCCGGCCCATACGCGACGCGACCAGCTCCAGGTGACCGGCTCAGATCGGTGAACTCGCTGAACCAACCTGTTACTACCGGTCGCAGATCGGTGTCCTGTGGGAACCTGAGAAACGCGTTGCCAGGACCAAGCTGGCAGTACTTGTATCCGCCACCCACCACGAACGCGCGCTGTAGCCCTTCCTCTAGAAGAGAGAACGGCACGACGTTGAGCGCGTGATAGGCGTCCACGAGGAGCTCGGCGCCCACGCGCTCACACGCCTCTACGACCGCTCTGAGATTGGGAACGATGTGCGCATTCGCGTAGAGCACCGACGAGACCAACACCGCCGCCGTGCGATCGTCGACCGAAATCGCGAGCCGCTCGGCCAGCGTCGCCGCCGGCAGCGCCGGCACTTTGATGATCTCGATGCCTTCTTCGGCTAATCGATCGAGTTGCCGGCGAATGGTGTGAAACTCGCCGTCGGTGGTGACCAGCTGGGGACGGATCCGCAGGGGAAGCGCCGAGAGGAATCGCACGACGAGTTCATGCGTGTTTTGCGCCAACGCGATGCGCTCGGGCGAATCGTCCAGCAGTCGCGCGAAACCACGACGCACCTCGTTGGCTTTCTCGAACGCGAGATCCCACACGTCATCGACATGCTCAGCCGCATCAAGCCATGCCTGCTGCTGAGCCTCGAACGCGACGTCCGGCCACGCCTGCTGGGAATGGCCAGTCAGCAAGATCCGCTCAGTGACGCGAAAACGGCTGTAGTGCTTGGCGAGCTGCGCTGGATCGATCACAACTCGGAGCGGATAGCCCAGAGGTCGGGAAAGGCCGGCTGATTCAGCGTCGTCATCAAGTACTCCGCACCAGCCGAACCACCGGTCCCCATCTTCGTCCCAATCGTCCGCTGCACCATCTTCACGTGCCGGTACCGCCACTCCATGAATCCTTCGTCGAGATCGACGAGCCGCTCGGCGATCTGCGCGACGGTGGGATTCTTCTTGTATATCTCAACAAGAATTCGTTGGACCTCGGGCGATGGTTCGCACACTTTGCTGCAATCTCTCTCGAGCAAGGTTTTCGGTACTCGGTATTCGTTTGCCGCCAGATAATGAAGGAACGCGTCCCACAACGTGGGTTGATTGAATCGAGCCTGAACTCTATCTCTGCTCACGCTTCCTTCGGGGTATCGTTCGAACGACCCGCGGCCCTTCTTGCCGAGAATGAACTCGATCTCGCGAAACTGCGACGACTGGAATCCGCTCCCCGATTCCAGCCGGTCGCGGAACGCGAGGAAGTTGAGCGGCGTGATTGTCTCGAGTACATCAATCTGCGCAACCAGCGTCTTGAGGATGGTCAGGATCCGCTTCAGCGTGGCAGCTGCGAGCGGGGTGTTGTTGGCGCGCAGCAGCTTCTGGAGGTAGTCGAGCTCGTGCAGCACTTCCTTGAACCACAGTTCGTAGACCTGGTGGATGATGACGAACAGCGTCTCGTCATGTTCGAGCACGCCGGGTCGGGGTTGCTGCAGCGCGAGCAGCTCGTCGAGCTTTAAGTAACTCGAGTACGTAACGGCCATCAGGCGAGCCTCGGTTTGTACTTGTTGAGCGTCGCGTAAGGGTCGGGCCACGGCAGGGCGTAGCCCTGCTCGTAGGCGGCATGGCGTGTCCAGTACGGATCCCACAAGTGCGCCCGCGCCAGCACACAAAGATCGGCGCGACCCGCGGCGAGGATCGTGTTGACGTCCTGATACGACGAGATGTTGCCGACCGCCATCGTGGCGATCCCCACTTCATGGCGAATCCGGTCGGCGAACGGCGTCTGAAATTGGCGGCCGTACTGCGGCTTCGCATCGGCCACGGTCTGCCCGGCGGAGACGTCGGTGATGTCGCACTCATGCGCCTTGAGCTGCCGCGCGACCTCGACCGCATCGGCCGGCTGCATCCCGCCCGGCGCCCAGTCGACGGCCGAAATCCGTACCGACATCGGCTTGCGATGGGGCCACACGGCGCGCACGGCGTCGAACACCTCGAGCGGGAAGCGCATGCGATTCTCGAGCGAGCCGCCGTACGCGTCGGTGCGCGTGTTCGTGAGCGGCGAGATGAAGCTGGCCAGCAGGTAGCCGTGCGCGAAGTGCAATTCGAGCAGATCGAACCCCGCTTCATTCGACATCTTCGCCGCGCGCACGAAGTCGTCTTTCACCTCGTCCATGTCCGCCCGCGTCATCTCCTTGGGGACCTGGCTGTGCGGATAATAAGGAAGGGGTGAAGCGGAGATGATGGGCCAGTTGCCGTCGGGAAGCGGCTCATCCATGCCTTCCCACATGCGCTGCGTCGACGCCTTGCGGCCGGCGTGGCCCAGCTGCATCGCAATCTTCGCATCGCTGTTCACGTGCACGAAATCGACGATGCGCTGCCACGCCGCGACGTGCTCGGGCTTGTACATCCCCGTGCAACCCGGCGAAATGCGCCCTTCGCGCGACACGTCCGTCATTTCACTGAACACGAGGCCCGCACCCCCGACCGCGCGGCTGCCGAGGTGCACCAGGTGCCAGTCGTTCGGCATGCCGTCTTCGGCGCAGTACTGGCACATCGGCGAGACGACGACCCGATTGACCAGCAGCAGATCGCGCAATTTGAAGGACGTGAACATTGGAGGCGGTGCGTGGTGCGTGGTGAGTGGTACGTGAGACTGCATCTCCGCCCCTGCCGCGAACCAGCGATCGACAGATGCCACGAACTTGGGATCGCGCACCTTGAGATTGTCGTGAGTAATCCGGAGACTGCGAGTCAGCAGATTGAACGCGAACTGCAACGGTTCGAGATCCATGTACCGCTCGGTATCCTCGAACCATTGCAGGCTCACCTGCGCGGCACGCTGTAAGCTTTCGACCGCCGGGCGGCGCTCTGCTTCATAGGCGGCAAGGGCGGCAGGGACGCCATGCTCGCGCTGCAGGGCCCCAGCGAGTGCGATCGCATCCTCGATCGCGAGCTTCGTGCCCGAACCCACCGAGAAATGCGCGGTGTGCGCCGCATCGCCCACGAGGACGACGTTCTCATGCGACCAGGCGGCGTTTCTCACGGTGATGAAGTGCCGCCACAGCGAGCGATTCTTGAGGAGGCGGTGACCGCGCAGCTCTTCGGAAAAGAGCCGCTCGCAGAACTTGACGGTGTCGTCCTCACTCGCCCGGTCGAGGCCGGCGCTTAGCCACGTCGGTTCCGTCGCCTCGACGATAAAGGTCGAGTGTCCCTGTTCATATTGATAGGCATGCACGCGCCATAAGCCGTGTTTGTCGCGCTTGAAGTAGAACGTGAAGGCGGGGAAAGGCCGGGTCGTGCCTAGCCAGACGAAACGGTTGGGGCGCTCGTCCATCGTCGGCTGAAACAATGCGGCGTAGCGTTTGCGCACGATGCTGTTGAAGCCATCGGCGCCGAGCAGCAGGTCGGCCCCGCGGTACACGACCGGATCGTCGACTTCCGTGCCAACCTCTACGCAGACGCCCAACTCCTTGCAGCGCCGTCCCAGCACGGCGAGCAAGGCGCGGCGCGACAGGCCGCTGAACCCGTGCCCGCTCGACGTGATCACCTGGTCGCGATAGTGCACGTCGATGTTGTCCCAGTGCGCGAATTGGCTGGCCATCGCGTCGTACGTCTCGGGGTCCGCGGCGGCCAGATTGTTCTGGGTTGCATCGGAGAAGACGACGCCGAAGCCGAACGTGTCGTCCAGCTGGTTGCGCTCGATGATCGTGATTGCGTGGGCGGGGTCCGCCTTCTTCATCAGGATCCCGAAGTACAGTGCCGCCGGCCCGCCCCCGATCGCGACGATGTTCATTTGATGAGCTGTCCGGCGATGATGAGCTGCTGGATTTCCGTCGTGCCCTCGTAGATCCGCAGTGTCCGCACGGAGCGGTACAGGCGGTCCACCGGATGATCCGCCAGCACACCGCGCCCCCCCAGGATCTGCACCGCATCATCGACGATCCGCTGTGCCGCTTCCGTGGCGAACGCCTTCGCCATCGCCGCCTCCAGCGTGACCCGCGGCGCCCCACGGTCTTTCTCCCAGGCGGCGCGATAGACGAGTAGCCGCGCGGCGGTGAGATCGGTCGCCATCCGGGCCAGTTTCTGCTGAATCAGCTGGAAATCGGCCAGCGGTTTCCCAAACTGGTGGCGCGATTTCGCGTGCGCGAGCGCTTCCGCCAGCGCGCGCGCCGCCATCCCGCAGGCCGCCGCGCCGACGGTGGCGCGCACGCGGTCGAGCGTCGCGAGACCGAGCTTGAAGCCCCCCCCCCCTCCCTCGCCGCTAGTTGCCGTGTCGAGCCGGCAGTCAGCGGCGAGACGCACCTTCTCAAACGCGATCTCGCCGAGCGGGTGCGGCGCCGACAGACGCAGCGACCGCACCAGTCGTATGCCGGGCGTGTCCGCGGCAACGACGAAGCAGCCGATCCCCTTGTCGCGCTTGGTTCGATCGGTGGTCGCGAACACGGTATAAAAGTCGGCGATCCCCGCGTTGGAGATGAAAGTCTTGGTGCCGGAAAGGAGGTACCCGTCGCCATCGGGCGTGGCGGTGGCGCCGAGGGACGCGATGTCGGAGCCGGCGTCGGGCTCGGTCATGGCGAACGACGCCATGGCACGGCCCTGAATCGCCGGCTCGACCCAGCGTTTGCGCATCGCGTCATTGCCGGAGAGCAGCATCGGAACGGTGCCGAGCGTCTGCAAGGCAAAGACGGCATCGGCGAGCGGTGATGCCGCGCCGAGTGCCTCGCGGATGATGCAGCACGCGCGCCAATCCTGTGCGCGGATCGGCGCGAACCAGCCGGCGGCCCCCAGCTTGCCGAGCAGGTCGCGCGCCTGGTGGCGGGCGGCTGCGTCGTCGGGCGGCTCGGCCAGCGGCGCAAGCACGCCGGTCGCGAACTCGCTCACGCGCTCGGCGAGCGCGATGTGCTGGTCGTCGAGAAATGCGCGGACGGGCGCGGTGTCGACCATTACGTGAACTTGGGATCGCGTTTGGCGCGGAACGCCTCGTGCGCCTCGCGGAAGTTCGGCCCCTGCATCAGCTGGGCCTGAACCTCGGCCTCGTACGCGAGCGCGGCCTCGAAGTCGAGTGACGCCTCGGCCTCCAGCGCCTGCTTCGTGACGCCAAGCGCCGCGGAGGGACCGCGTGCGAGCTGCTCGGCGATGGCTCGCGCCTCGGGCAAGACCTGCGCTTGCGGCACGACGCGATTGTAGAGTCCGATCTCGTAGGCGCGTTTCGCGTCGACGAAATCGCCGGTCAGGAGCATCTCACTTGCATGACCGTGGCCGACGATGCGGGGCAGCAGCCACGCCGCCCCCATGTCGGCGCCGGACAAGCCCACCTTGGTAAAGAGGAAGGCGATCTTCGCCGACTCCGCGGCGATGCGGATGTCGCACGCCGCCGCGATGACTGCGCCGGCGCCGGCGACCGTGCCGTTCAACGCGCCGACAATGGGCCGGCGGCAGCGCCGCATCGCGAGAATCAGGTCGCAGGTGAGCTGCGTGAACTCGTGGAGCGCGTTGAGGTCGCGGCCCAGGAGGGCGCCGATGATGTCCTCCACGTCGCCGCCGGAGCAGAACGCGCGCCCCGCGCCGGTGATCACGATCGCTCGTACGCCAGGCTCAGTGTCCAACGCACGAAACGTGTCGCGAAGTTGGGTATAGACCTCGAACGTCAGTGCGTTCAAGCGTTCAGGTCGGTTGAGTGTAATCGTGGCAACGGATGTTTTAGCATCAAGCAGATAGCTGAAGGCAGACGGCTGAAGGCTCATAGCACCGCCACCGCTTCAATCTCGACCAGCGCTTTGGAGTCCACAAGCGACTTCACCTCGACGACGGCCATCGCGGGGTAGTGGCGGCCCATGTGTTTGCGGTGAACTTTGCCGAGCGGGGTGAAGCTGGCGAGGTAGGCAGGGCGGTCAGTGATGTAGCAGACCATGCGCCCGATGTTCTCCGCTGTGCCGCCGGCGGAACGCACCACTTCCAGCACGCGGCCGAGTGCGCCGTCCCACTGCGCGACGAAATCGCCCACGGGCACGATCTGTCCGGCGACGAACAGGATGCGCCCACCCTTCTCGGCCAACATCCCGTGATTCCATCCACTGGGCCGGCCGCCGAATGCTTCCGGATTAATAATCTCGAATGTCATGCCCCTTCCCCCGTCCCCCTTCCCGCGTCCCCGTTCAACCTGCAATCGTGACGGCTTTACCGTTCGGCCGTGTCCCTTTTGGGTCACACAGTCTGACCACGGCCTGCGCCACTTCGTCGGGCGTGATCAATCGCTTTTGGCCGGCCGACGCCAGCATCGCGGTCAGCGCCTCATCGGCCTGCTTCCCGGTCTTTTGCGCGACGCGCGCCACCGACTGCTTGGTCATCTCGGTATCCACGAACCCGGGGCACACCGCGTTGCACGTCACGCCGGTGCCTTCGAGCTCCGCGGCGACGCTGCGCGTCAGCCCGATAACCGCATGCTTGGCGGCGGCATAGGCAGCGATGTAGCGCGCGCCGGCCAAGCCGGCGACCGACGCCACGTTCACGATCGAACCCTGTTTGCGCATGACCATCGCCGGCAAGAACGCCTGCGTACACAGAAACGTACCTGTGGCGTTGACTGCCAGCAGGCGATTCCAATCCGCGAGCGTGATCTTGGCCAGCGGTGCGCTGTGGGCGGCGCCGGCGTTGTTGACGAGGATGTTGACCACGCCGGCCCGCCGAGCCGCGGCCTGCACGAGGCTGTGGACGCTGGCGGCGTCCGTCACGTCGCATCGCACCGCCCACGCCTTGCCGCCTCCGTCGCGAATCTCCGCGGCCACCTTCTCGATTGGGTCGGCACTCCGGGCAGCCACCACAATCGCGGCGCCCTCGGCGGCCAGCGCGCGCGCGACCGCTGCTCCGATGCCCTGGCCGCCTCCCGTCACTACCGCGACCGAGCCGTCAAATCTCCGCAATTACCGCCTCCTCGAGGATCGAACCCAACGCATCGACCAACCGGGCCCCTTCTTCCGCGCTCGCCGCGGCGGGGTCGCCAAAGTACGCGCGCGGCCCTCCCGCTGCTTCGAACGTGCGCTTGCCGAGTTTTATCGCCTGCGAAATCGAGCTGGGATTGGGCGCGAGCGCGCGCCGGATCGAGTCGCGCACGAGCTCCGGCTGCGCGTTCATCACGATCGAGCTTTCGAACCGGCCGGCGTGGCAGGCGCCGCTCTTGAATTCGTCGCCCAGACGCGTGCCCCCTCCCCACGGCCGGCGTGTGATATCGGGGAAGACGATCGGCAGCAGGCGATCGGCGCGCGCGAGCTTCACCGCTTCGTGCAAGGCCGTCAGGTGTTCGGGATCGAGATGCGCATTGGCAATCGCCAGGAGTTGGAAGCCCTGCTCGGTGAGGCTGCGCGCAAGATCGACCATGACTGCGGTGACGGTAATGCCGGAGATGGACAGCGTGCCCGGGAACGTGGCCGCAAAGCTCGCCGCGGTGTACGCGAGCGCCGGCAGGATGAGGACCGTGCGCCCCTCCCCCCCTCCGTGGGCTGCGAGTTTGCGTGCCCCGTCGCGCGCCATCGCCGTCGCGATCACGACGTCGGTGTCGAGCGGCAAATGCGGTCCATGCGCCTCGATCGCACCGACCGGCAGCACGACGATGGTGCGGGCGCGGTCGAGATCGCGCACTTCCTCCCAGGTGAGTTGCGCCAGCTCATGTACCGGCATCATCATCCTTTCTCATGAGCATCGAGCTGCCGGAGCGCCTAAACATCGCTGATTGGTTGTTGGACGCGCGCGTCCGGGAGGGAAGGGGCGACCGGCCGGCGCTGCTGACGGAGGGGGACCAGGGCACGCACACCTACCGTGAGGTGCAGGCGCTCGCGAACCGCTTCGGGCATCTGCTCGCGAGCGCCGGCGTGGAGCCCGAACAACGGGTCATCATCGCGCTGCCCGACGGGCCGGAGTTCGTGGCGGCGCTGTTCGGCACACTCAAAGTTGGCGCGGTCGTGGTGATGGTCAACCCGCAGCTCGCCGTCGATGCGATCGAATACTTCTACGGCTACACCCGCGCCAGTGTGGCACTGGTGCACCGCCATACCGCGCCGCCATTTCAGGCGGCACGCGCGGCGGCGGGCCTGCATCTCAAGCAGATCATCGTGGTGGGGGAAGCGTCGACGACGCGTGCGCTCGCGGGCGCGCCCCCCGCGCTCGAGACCTTCCCCAGCCATCGCGACGACGCCGCGATCTGGCTGTTCTCCGGCGGCACCACGGGAAAGCCGAAGGCCGTCGTGCAAAGCCACGGCTCGTTCGCCAACACTACCGTCTGCTACGGCCAGGGAGTCCTCGGCCTCACCGAGCGCGACATCACGCTCGCGGTCCCGAAGCTGTTCTTCGGCTACGCCACGGGCTCGAACCTCTTTTTCCCGTTCTCGGTCGGCGCGGCGAGCGCGCTGTTTCCGGAAAAGAGCACCGCCGAGACGCTGTTTGAGAAGATCCGCAAATTCCGGCCGACGGTGCTGGTGAACGTGCCCACGATGGTCAATCAGATGGTCGCACACCCGGATGCGGCGCAACAGGATTTTTCCTCGCTGCGGTGTGCGACGTCCGCCGGGGAAGCGCTCCCCGTGGAATTGTATGAGCGGTGGAAGCAGACGTTCGGTGTGGAGCTGCTCGACGGCCTCGGCACCGCCGAGATGTGGCACATCTTCATCTCGAATCGACCGGGGGCGGTGAAACCGGGCACCATTGGCATGGTCGTGCCCGGGTTCGACGTTCGCGTGCGCGACGATCTCGGTCACGATCTTGCGGACGGCGAAGTCGGCATGCTGTGGGTGCGCGGCGATTCCCGGGCGATCGGCTACTGGCAGCAGATGGACAAGACCAAGGCGGCGTTTCGCGGCGAGTGGTATGTCTCCGGCGATCTCATCCGCCGCGACGCGGACGGCTATTTCACCTACTGCGGCCGCGCCGACGAATTGCTCAAGGTGGGCGGCAAATGGCTCGCGCCGCAGGAAGTCGAGGGCTGCCTGCTTCAGCATCCACTGGTGAAGGAAGTCGCAGTGGTGGGGATCGAGGACGCCAGTGGTCTGACGAAACCTCATGCGTTCGTTGTGCCGATCGAACGGCGGCCGGGTCTAGCCGAAGAGCTTCAGGCATTCGCGCGAGAGCGGCTGGAACCCTACAAAGCGCCACGCGCGGTTCGCTTTGTCGATGTGCTGCCGCGAACGCATCTCGGCAAGGTGGACCGTGGTAAGCTGCGCGGTGCCTGATTAGCTTTTCCGCGTCGGACGGGTGGCCGAGTGGCTGAAGGCGCACGCTTGGAAAGCGTGTTAACGGGCAACCGTTACGTGGGTTCGAATCCCACCCTGTCCGCCTAGCAGGACAGGTGGGTGAGCGGTTGAAACCGCCGGTCTCGAAAACCGGTATGCCCGCAAGGGTATCGAGGGTTCGAATCCCTCCCTGTCCGT
>DASPXD010000262.1:0-18156 GCA_035637435.1 Gemmatimonadales bacterium | reverse complement strand
CCACTCCACCGCGAAGCGCAGCGGGGCGCGCCAATCTTGCTGCGACGGCCGGTCGGTGTGGACTTTGCAGCCGCAAGCTGAGCGCCACCGTTCGACGCCGTGGGGGCAGCTCCAGGACGTTGGCTCCACCAGGTCTACCGTCGTCGCGGGTGGGTAGGCGGCCAACGCGGCCGCGAAGTTGGTGACCTGGGCTTTGCCGGACTGCTGGAGGCGATGGACGACGGTGGCGAGTGTTTGATCGGCGCCTTTGTGATGGTGGCCGAAGGTCTCGCCATCGACGGCGATGCTGGCGAGCGCGCCCGGCGGCGCGCGCTCGAGTGCTTCGGTCAAGCGATCGGCGTCGGTGGTGAGCGGGCCGAAGGCGACGTCGTGCGACAACACGCCGTCGTACACGAAGACCGCGATCGACCGGCCGCCGCTGAGCTCGATGCGCGCCGGCAGACCGTGCGCGGGCGGCTTGGAGACCTGATGCGGCGCGAGCACCGTGAACTGGATTCCCTCGGCGGCGAGGACGTCGAGTGTCTCGCGATCGACCGCGGTTTCCGGAGCCAGAATCCGACGGGATCTCGCCGAAAGAGGCGCTTGAAGTGCGCAATGCCCCACCGCACTTCGGTTTCTTTGTCGCGCCGGCTGGCGAGCGGCAGGATGATGTGGTGGTACGGCATCGCGAGCGCGTTGCCGTGACCGAAGCGCCTCGCGCCCGCGTGGTCCGCGCGAATCACCGCGTCCAGGACGTCGCGCGCCTCCCGCTCCATCCAGTCGAGCAGCGTCGGACCGAAGTCGAAGCTGAGGAATTCGTAGCTCGGGACCAGGGGACGGTACGCTTCCTTCGTGATCCGCACGTTCCAATCGTGTTCGGGCGCAGCCGATGGCTCGGCGTCAACCTGATCGGTCCACGGATTCTCACGCGGTGGCTGGTAGAAGTGCCCGTGAATGACGACGAGTCCGTTCACGCGACCACGTCGGCAATGCTGCGCAGCACGTTCGGGAAGACGCCGTCTTGCGCTTCCAGGGCTTCCACCCGATGCATCGTCGCATCATCGATTTTCCCACCGGCCAGCACGCGCACGAGATCCTCGGCCTGGCCGCAATGCTCGTCGAACCGCTGATTGGCGTAGTCCGCCGCTTCCGCGGTGGAGATGATAAACTGCCAGTCCGACGCTTGCGCGAGCAGCATCGACCGCGTCGCCTGCGCCAGTACCGCCCGCGGCTTGGGACCACCCGCGAGCGCTTTGGGCGCGACGGCCCAATACGCCTGCTCCAGCGCCCACAGGCGTTGCCACGTCCAGGACGTCTGGTCGTTCATCCACATCGAGAAATCGCCGTTCTTGCCCCACGAGCCCTCGGTGAGCTGAATCGTAGGGCTCACTTTCGCGCTGCTCTTCACATGCTGTCCCGCCGTGACAGGGCGTACGCCGTTACGGGAGAGTTGGCGATACAGCTGCGCAAGAAAGTCGACGCCTTCGAACCACCAGTGGCCAAACAGCTCGGCGTCGAACGGTGCGGTCACCACGGGCGGTGGCGCACCGCGCCCGGCGGGCTGCTGCGCTACGCGCGCGGCAGTCTCGCGCAGCACGCTGGCGAAATGCTCGGCGTGGTTTTTGGCGGAATTGTCCGCGGCGCCTGGGTCATAGCGCTGCTTCCCGCCGAGGTCGACCCCGCTGCCCGTCACCCGCCACAGCCGCAGCCCGTCGGGCCAGCGAATCTTGTGGAATTCGAGGTACCACTCGTCGCCCGGATAACCCTGCGCGCGCGACCAGACCTGCGCCGACGCCTTGGGGTCGCGCACCAGGGCATACAGGTCGTGCGCGCGGCGCTTCGCCGACGCCACCCGATACGCGACGTACGGCGTGCGCTCGCCCGTGACGGGGATGTCGTCGACTTCGGGGTAACCGAGCGCCGCACCGGCCCGCACGAGATGGGTGTCGACGAAGAAGTAGCGGTAGCCCGCGGCCGCGAGATGCTCATCGGTTCCCGCGCGATACATTTGCCGCAACCCCGGCCCCGCCCCCGGTGGAGCCCAGGGACCCCCCGGTCGATACGCGCACTCCGGCAGCCAGCACCCCGTCGGCGTGCGGCCGAACAGTCGCTTGTGCTCGGCGACACCCACGGCGAGCTGCAGGCGAATGCTTTCGTCGCGCGCCAGCAGCGGCAAGAAGCCGTGTGTCGCGGCGGACGAAATCAATTCGATGCGCCCGCGATCCTCGAACCCGCGCAATGCGCCGATCAGGTCGCCGTCCAATGAGCGGAACAACCCCAGCAGGCGCGTCAGGCGCTCGTGCCAGAACTTGGCGATCGGCACTAACGCTGCGTCTCCCGACGCCGCCAGGTGTGCGGGCGCACCCGCTGCACCCTCGAGCCGTCGCTCCATGTAGGCTTCGAACTCGCTGACGAACGACGGATGGGCGAGCTGGTTGGCGAGGACGGGAGTGATGCCAAGCGTCACGGGCGAGGGAATGCGCTCTGTTTCGAGCGCTTGCAGCGCTTCGATGAGCGGCAAATAGCTGTCGAAGGCGGCCTCGCACAGCCACACGCTGCCGTGCGGCCAGCGGCCGTGATGCAGCACGTACGGCAGATGACCGTGGAGTGTCAGGACGAAATCCATGGACGGCCTAGCGACGGGCGTTGACGCCTCGTCCCTTGCTGGTCGCGGACCGCTTCCGGGGCGCGCGCCCGCCCTTGTCGGTCGCGGACGTGTCGGGAATGGCGCGAGCAGCGGCGGCGCGGCGATAGACTGCCGCGTACGCTTCCGCCGGTTGCCGCCAGGAGAAGTCCTTCCGCATCGCCCCGCGGGACAGCTCCGCGAACCAGGGGCCATCCTGATACAGCGTCACCGCGCGTTGCACCGCGTGGTCGAACGCTGCGGGACTGTAGGCGTCGTACAGGATGCCGGTGACGCCGTCGTCGATCGTATCGGCGAGCCCGCCGACCCGGCGCGCGACCGGCAGTGCCCCGTAGAGCTGTGCGCGCATCTGCGTCAGCCCGCACGGCTCGTACAGCGACGGCATCATGAGAAAATCGGCACCGGCCAGCAGGTGATGCTCGAGCGCGTCGGTAAACGCCGTGTTCACGCCGATCCGCAGGGGGAAGCGCGCTGCGAGCTCGCGCAACGCGGTCTCGAATTGCGCCTCGCCGGCGCCGAGAAAAATGAACTGTGCGTCCAGGAGCCGGAGCGACTGCGACGCGACGATCTGATCGAGCCCCTTCTGCGCGACCAGCCGGGCGCTCATCCCGAACAGCGGCACGTCCGCGCGCCGCGGCAGGCCCCAGGCATCCTGCAGCGTGGCCTTGCAGTGTGTCTTCCCCGACATGTCGTCGGGCGTGAAGCGCGCGGCGATTTGGGCGTCGTCCGCCGGATTCCACTTCTTGATGTCGATGCCGTTGCGGATGCCGACCAGGCGGTCGCCGAGCTGGCGGAAGCTGTGTTGCAAGCCAAAGCCGCCGACGTCGGTCAGCAGCTCGAACGCATGCGTCGGGCTGACCGTCGTCACCATGTCGGCGTAGTGCAGCCCGCCTTTCAGGTAGTTGAGCCGGCCGTACCACTCCATGTAATCAGGCGACCACATGTCGTCGGGGAGACCGATCTGCTTGAGCACCTCATACGGGTACACGCCCTGAAACCCGCCGTTGTGCACCGTCAGGACGCAGGGCAGGCGCTGCAGGTCAGGCTCATCGCGGTAGACACGGCGCAGGAAGACCGGGACGAGTGCGGCGTGCCAATCGTGCGCGTGCATGATCAGCGTGCCTTCGCCGAAGCGCCGCGCGATCTCGATCGCTGCGGAAGCGAACAAGGCGAAGCGCTGCGGGTTGTCCGCATAGTCGCCGCTCGCATCGCCGTACAGCCCTGGGCGGTCGAACGACGGGTTGTGCTCGAGAAACATCGTCTTCGGATAGTCGTCACCGACCTGGTGCCAGACGCGCACATCCTCGCGCCGCCCGCCGCTGACGACGGTGAATGGTTCGGTGAGCGGTTCGATTTTCCCGGCGTGGGCGCGGGCCTCGCGATACAGCGGCAGGACGACGTGGCTCTCCGTCCCGCTCGCCGCCTGATGATCGGCGATATCGGCGACCGCCTGGCCGAGTCCGCCCGTGCGGGCATACGGCCACAGCTCGGCGGTGACATGGAGAACCCGGGTCTTCAACGCACCCTCGTTTGCTACAGTGGTGGATCGCCGGGACTCGCTTCGCCGGCCGCAGCGGGAACGTAGTACCGTGTGACGTATGTCTGAAGCATCTGGCGCGTGGTGAAGCGTTCCACCGCGACCGCCAGCGCTCCTTTCATCATATGTACCCACTCCACGGAGTGCTGGCCAGGGAGTCGATCGTAGTACATCGGAACTACTTTGTCTTCGAGCAGGCCAAACAGATGCTCCATGTCCTGTTGGTCCTGGTCCCCTTCCCCCGACGCGAGCGGTATCGCCCATCCGTTCTCGGCCGTGCATCCCTCGGCCCACCAGCCATCCAGCGTCCCCAGCTGCGGCACCCCGTTCAGCGCCGCCTTCATGCCGCTCGTGCCGCAGGCCTCGAGCGGCACCCGCGGCAGATTGAGCCACAGGTCGACGCCGGCGACCAGGCGATGCGCCAGGTGGAGCTCGTAATCCTCGAGGAAGGCGATCCTGCCCTCGAGGCTGGGATCCCGCGCGGCCATGAACACCTGCTGGAGCACGCGCTTGCCCGGGTCATCGGCTGGATGCGCCTTGCCCGCGAAGATGATCTGGACGGGACGGCGCGGGTCGGTCAACAAGCGCCGCAGCCGTTCCCGATCGCGGAGGAGCAGGTCGGCGCGCTTGTAGGTCGCGAACCGCCGGGCGAAACCGATCGTGAGGACGGCGGGTGAAAGGAGCGCGCCGGATGCGGCCAATTGCGCCGGATCCTTCCATTTGTCGCGCCAGCGATGTCGGGCCTCCTCCCGGATGTAGTGAAAGAGCAGTTGGCGGAGGCTGTCATGGACGGCCCACAGCCGGTCATCATCGACCGCGCGTACAGCGGCGGCGACCGCCGCCGGTTCAGCCTCGAGTTCCCAATCGGACCCGAGGGATTTGGCCAGGAGATCCCGAATCGGCCGCGCCATCCACGTGCTGAGGTGCACGCCATTGGTCACGTGGTCGATGGGAACTTCCGTGGCAGGCTTGTTGCCCCACATCCAGCGCCAGATGCGGCGTGATTCTTCGCGGTGTCGAGCCGACACGGCGTTCACGCGGCCGCCCAGTCGCAGTGACAGCACGGTCATTTCGAACCGCCCATCATCCGCGCCTGGTTTTCCGAGCGCCATGAATTGGTCGCGGGTGAGACCCATCGTGTTCCAGAATGGCCCGGTTACTTGCTCGAGCTGCTCGGTGGTAAAGACGTCGTGCCCCGCGGCAACCGGCGTGTGCGTCGTGAACAGGCTCGTCGCGCGGATCTGCGCTTCCGCCTGTGCCGGGTTGAGACCCTTTTCGGTCAGCTCGCGCATGCGCTCGATGAACATGAAGGCCGCGTGCCCCTCGTTCGCATGCCAGACGTCCGGCTGAATCCCGAGGGCACGCAAGAGACGGACGCCGCCGACCCCGAGCACCCACTCCTGCCGCAGGCGCCATTCCGGCGCGCTCGTGTACAGGCGCGCCGTCAACTGGCGGTCGCCTGGATCATTGGATTCGAGGTCGGTATCGAGCAGGTAAACGGGAATCCGCCCCACCATGACGCGCCACGCGCCGACCCGGACCTCGCGGCCCGAGATGGTGACCGCGACCACGCAGGGCTTGCCGTCAGAGCCGTTGACCCGAACGACGGGGTTCACCGTGGGATCGACAGGATCATCGGTATCGCGCTGCCATCCATCGAGGCCGATCTGTTGATCGAAATAGCCGCCGTGGTAGTAGAGACCGACCCCAATCAGCGGGACGCCCAGGTCGGACGCTTCCTTGCAATGGTCACCCGCGAGCACGCCGAGGCCGCCGGAATAGATCGGGAGTGAGCGGTGCAGGGCGAATTCCGCGGAGAAGTACGCAATCGACCGGTTCAGCAGTTCGGGGAATCGGCGAGCAAACCAGGTGCCGTTCTTCTGGGTCAGCAGCTCGAACCGCCGCACCACGCGATCGTAGCGCTCGAGGGATATCGGGTCCTGCGCGTTTTCCTCGAGACGCTCCGGTGAGACCTGCCGCAGGAATTGCACGGCGTTGTGCCGTGTGCCTTCCCACAAGCGGCGGTCGATGCGGTGGAACAGCTCACGGGCGTCGAGCTGCCAGCTCCACCACAGGTTCTGAGAGATGTCCGCCAGCCGCTGGATGCGTTGCGGCAGGTGATTGGGCGGTGCGGGGACGGGTGCTGCTGCGGAAGGCGCGGCAGGCGCCTCAGGTCCGGAGGGTGTCATCGGTGAGACATATCTAACGTGGGAGATTGTAAGGCTCCAGTCAGAGCCGCAACCTTTCCCCGTCTTGCCGCGTCCAAGGTGGTATCCTAGCCCAAGTGACTGCCATGTCGAGAACCACCGTCTATCTCGCTGTGCTGTGCGTGGCGGTCCCTCCTTCCTTAATAGCGCAGAACATCCATCCGACCCCCGCACCGGACGCGCGCGCGGTCCCGCTGCGCGAGGAGATCCACCTCGACGGCAAGCTCGATGAAGCGGTGTGGCACATGGCACAACCAGCCAGCGGGTTCCGGCAAAACCAGCCTCACGAGGGACAGCCGGCGACCCAGCGGACCGAGGTCCGGTTCGCATTCGATGACGCCGCGATTTATGTGGGCGCGCGGATGTTCGACGACTCCGGTGCGGGCGGCGTGCGGACGCGCCTCGTCCGGCGCGACGCCGACATGAACTCCGATTATCTCGAGGTCATCTTCGACACCTATCACGACCACATCGGCCGTCTCTTCTTCCAGGTGAATCCGTCGGGCGTGAAACAGGACGCCAACGGGCTCGGCGGTGGTGGCGATCCGTCCTGGGATCCGGTGTGGGAGGTTCAGACGCGCATCGACTCGGTCGGCTGGACCGCGGAGATGCGGATTCCATTCTCACAGTTGCGCTATCCGTCCACGTCCGACGAGCAGACGTGGGGCCTCCAGATTTGGCGGCAAGAGAATCGCCTGAACGAGCTGTCGCAGTGGTCGTGGTGGGGGCTGCAAGAGACGGGTGGGCCCCCGCGCTTCGGACACTTGCATGGCTTGGTGATTCGGCATGCGCCGGGGCGCGCCGAGGTCGCACCCTACGTCGTTGGCCGCTCCGCGAACGTTCCCGGCGACCGGACCGATCCCTTCTTCGATCCGCACGCGCTGGATGGCCGAGTCGGCGGCGACGCCACGCTGCGCGTGACGTCCAACCTGACGCTCAACGCCACCGTCAATCCGGATTTCGGGCAGGTCGAAGTCGATCCCGCCGTCGTCAATCTCTCGGCGTTCGAGACATTCTTCGACGAGAAGCGGCCCTTCTTCGTCGAGGGTGCGGGCTACTTCGGTCTCGGCGGGATAAACTGCTTCTTCTGCTCCAACGTGTCGAGCCTGACGATGCTCGCCACCCGGCGCATCGGCCGGCCGCCGCAGATCTCGCCCTATCGCGATGGACTGAGCGTGCCGGTTGCCTACGCCGACGTGCCGGAGAATTCGACCATTCTGGGTGCAGCGAAACTGACCGGACGCACGCCCTCGGGCTGGTCCATCGGGGCGCTCGACGCGGTGACGCGGCGCGAAACGGCACGTGTGGTGTTCTCGGACTCCGCGGGGACCCGCGGACGCTTCGGTGTCGAACCGGCCACGAACTATTTCGCGACGCGTGTGGCCAAGGACCTGAACGGCGGGGCCACGCAGATCAAGGCCATGGCGACCTCCGTCTATCGTGATCTTGGCGATCCCTACCTCGCCAGCCGGCTCACGCACCACGCCGAAGTGTTGGGGCTCTCGAGCGACAGCTGGTGGAGCAAACGCACCTACCGACTGATGGCGCAGCTGGCAGCCACGCACGTCGCCGGCGATACCGCTGCGATGCGGCGCGTGCGGTTCGGGTCCGCGCATTTTTTTCAGCGCCCGGACCGTTCCGATACAGCGGATGCGCGCGCGGCGCGGACCGGCATGGCAGGGCTCGGCGGCTACGCACGCCTGTCGAAGGAATCGGGGCATTGGCTCTGGGAAGTCTCCACCAACTTTCGTACGCCGGCCTACAACAACAACGATATCGCGTTCTTTTCCCGCGCCGACTACTGGTGGATGGAGGCCAATATCTTGCCGATCTGGACCAAGCCGACGAAATGGTACCGCCAGCTCCTATTCATCGCGGGCGGCCAGCAGCAGTACAACTTCGACGGCGACCTGAACGACCGGCAGGGCGAGCTGTACGGCCAGATCCAGACGTTGAGCTACTGGAACGTCAGCTCGTTCTGGATTCACCGGGCGAGCGTGTTCGATGACCGGCTGACGCGCGGCGGTCCGCTGGTGCGGGTACCGAGCAGCGACTTCTACTCGCTCAACGTCAACACCGACTCCCGCAAGAAGGTGGTCGGGCAATTCAACGCGAGTCACCGGTGTAATGCCGATGCAGATTGCGGCAACAGCTTGAGCCTCGGGCTCGAGCTGCGGCCGCGCTCCAACGTGACGGTGTCGCTCAATCCGGGAATCGACCACTCCCAAACGGGATTCCAATTCGTCGGCAGCTACGCCGATCCGAGCGCGACCAACTTCTACGGCAACCGGTACGTCTTCGCGCACCTCGAGCAGAACGCGATCTCGATGGATACGCGCTTCAACGTGACGTTCTCGCCGACGTTGACCCTCGAGCTCTTCCTGCAGCCGCTCATCGCTTCGGGCGACTACAGCCATTACAACGTCTACGCCGCCCCACGCACGGCACGGCGGCTCGAATATGGTCGTGACTTCGGCACCGTTGTTGTGAAGCCGGCGGCGAACCCTTCGCGCGATGCGGCCACGATTCTCCTGGACGCCGATACCTTGGGCGGCGGGGCACCGACGGACACGCTGACCGACCCGACCTTCACGTTCCGCTCGCTGCGCGGCAACGCGGTGTTGCGCTGGGAGTACCGGCCCGGATCCACGCTGTTCGTGGTGTGGACACGCTCGAGTCAGATCCCCAATCTGCCGCGCGGCAACATCCAATTCGGCGATGACGCGAACGCGCTATTCCAGGGGCCATCGGAAAACATTTTCCTCATCAAGATGACGTACTGGCTGGGGTTCTAATACCGGGCACGGATCTTGGAGCTCGGGATCGTACTTCAATTTGGGAACCGGTTAGTGTTCTCATAGAAACCAGTTCTCAGAGGCTATCATGTCGATCCGCGCCGTCAAATCGATTTCCCAGTCGCTGCCCACGCTCGAAGGCGCCGGCGTCAAGCTGCGCCGGGCGTTTGGCTTTGGCCGTACCAATGAGTTCGATCCTTTCCTGCTTCTAGACGACTTCCGCAACGAGCATCCCGAGGACTACCTCCCGGGATTTCCGTGGCATCCGCATCGCGGCATCGAAACGATCACGTACGTGTTGAGCGGCAGCGTCACGCACGGCGACAGCCTCGGCAACAAGGGGACAATGGGCGCCGGCGACGTGCAATGGATGACCGCGGGGAGCGGCATTCTGCATCAGGAAATGCCCAAGGGCGACGAGCGCGGCCGGATGCACGGCTTCCAGCTGTGGGCGAACCTGCCGCGCACCTTGAAGATGACCGATCCGCGCTATCAGGATATTCATGCCAAGGAGATCCCCGAGGTCGTGGACGATGACGGCACACGGGTCCGCGTCGTCGCTGGCGATTTCTGGGGCAAAAAGGGGCCGGTCGAAGGGGTCGCCGCCGATCCGCGCTACCTGGACGTCTGGATTCCGCCGCGCGTCAGCAAGACGATTCCCGTGGAGTCATCGCGGCACGCCTTCGCGTACGTGTTCGAAGGCAGCGGCCACTTCCGTGACGCCTCGGCGCCGCAGGGCGTCCGCACCGACCGCGTCTCGCCGGGCGGGCGGGACGCCGGGAGCGAAAGCCCGCAGGAAACGGGCAACCGCTCGCTGGTCCTGTTCGATTCAGGCGACGAGATCACGGTGCAGGCGGGCGAGCAGGGCATGCGCTTCCTGCTGGTTTCCGGTCAGCCGTTGCAGGAACCGGTGGCGTGGCAGGGACCGATTGTGATGAATACGCAGGATGAGCTACAGCGCGCCTACGACGAGCTGCGGCGCGGCACGTTCATCAAGCGCAGCTAGGCGAGGTTCGGGAGGGCGGTTATCCTTCACGCCGCCCTATGTGGACCTTCCTCCGGCGCCGTACCCTCACGCAGTGGATTGTCGTCGCCATGGTCGCCGGCGTGGCGATCGGGATTCTGTTCCCGGCGTTCGCGGTGTCGCTGCGTCCGATCTCCACGGTGTTCCTGCGCATGATCAAATCGATCATCGTGCCGCTGATCTTCGGTACGCTGGTCGTCGGGATCGCGGGGCACGGCGACGACATGAAGCGGGTCGGCCGCCTGGCGCTCAAGTCCATCGTCTATTTCGAAATCGTCACGACGCTTGCCCTGTTCATCGGACTGCTCGCGGTCAACGTCCTGAAGCCGGGCGTGGGCGTGTCCCTGGCTACGCCGGCGGATGCCGATGCGGCCGCGGTCGGCAATCACGTCACGGTTGCCAGCGTGCTGGAGCACATCGTGCCGCAGAGCTTCTTCGAAGCGGCGGTCAGCAACGAGATGCTGCAGATCGTCTTCTGGTCCGTGCTGTTTGCCATCGGATTATCTCAGGTGCGCGGGCGCTCGAAGGACACGATGCTGGGGTTTTGCGAGGCGGTGGCGGACGTGATGTTCAAGTTCACCGGTCTCGTCATGAAGTTCGCCCCGTTCGGCGTCGCGGCCGCGCTCGCGTTCACGGTCGGTCAGGCGGTGCTGCGCTACGGCGGCCCGGGGGGAGCCCTCAGAATCCTGCAGAGTCTTGGCTTCGTCGTCCTCACGCTCTACCTCGCGCTGGTCGTGTTTGGCCTCGTGGTCCTGCTGCCGATTGCCCGATTCGTGCGCGTCCCGCTCGGCCCGTTCACCGCGGCGGTGAAAGAGCCCGCGCTCATTGCGTTCTCGACGGCGTCGTCCGAGGCGGCCTTACCGAAGGCGATGGAGCAAATGGAGGCGATCGGCGTGCCGCGCCGCATCGTCGCCTTCGTGATGCCAACCGGATACTCGTTCAACCTCGACGGCAGCACGCTGTATCTCTCGGTCGCGTCGATCTTCGCGGCGCAGGCCGCAGGTGTCTCGCTGACGCTGGGGCAGCAGCTGATCATGATGCTGACGCTGATGCTGACGAGCAAAGGGGTCGCCGGCGTGCCACGGGCGGCCCTGGTGATTCTCACCGGCACGCTGGCATCGTTTCATCTGCCGGTCGAAGCGGCCGTCGTGCTGCTCGGCGTCGACGTGCTGATGGACATGGCGCGCACCACGGTCAATCTGATCGGGAACTGCCTGGCGACGGTCGTGATGGCCCGCTGGGAGGGCGAATATGACGAGGCGAAGGCACAGCCGCGGGCCGTGATCGCCTAGAACTCGGCGCGCCACTCCACCCGGGCGCCGCGCGGATCGATCAGGAATCGCGGAGGGCCGAGGCCAAACACACGCCATCGGCCCTCCATGACTTTCGCGGCGGTGATGCCGACCGCCGCACCTGCCATGACGTCCGACAGCCAATGGCGGTGGTCGTTGAGGCGGGACCACGCCGTTCCCGTCGCACCGGCATACAGCGCGGCCGTGACCCAGCGGTTGTGGACTTCTTCTCCCAGTGAGGTGGCCAGCGCGAACGCCATTGTGGAATGGCCGGACGGAAACGCGTCGTGCTGCGTGAACGGCTTGAACACATACGGATCGGTCGTCGCCGATGGCCGCAGCCGGCCCATGCCAACCTTGAAGACGGCGGTCGTGACGCCGGCGACCACCACCGAGCTGAGTACACGCACGCCACTGCGCCGCAGGCCTGGCCGGCCACTGACGACCCCTGCCACGACGATCCCGCCGGCGACGCCGAAGACGACTTCGGGCTGGCCCCCATTGCGAAAGCCGCGGGCGACCGCATCGGTCCGCGACGAGCGCTGATCTTGGATCCAGCTGTCGACGCCGCGGTCCGCGAGGCTGGCCACGCCGATCACACCCATGAGGGCGGCGGCTTCCCACCAGCGAACGTTGTGGCTGGCCGCCGGTTGCGTCTGGGCGGGCAATGGACGCGCGAACAGCAGGCACGCGAGAGCGAGGCAGCAGGTCTTCACCGGCCGCTAAGATAGCGCGGCGAACACTCCGATGACGGCGATCACGATGCCGATCGCGATCTTGGCGGCGGCCGCCGCCGCCCGGCCCACGACGGCACCCCAGCCGGCGCGCGTGGCAACGCCGGCATGCCGGGAGTAGGTGTACTCGAACAGCGCCGCGCCGATGAATGCGCCGACGAACGCACCGATGACGCTGCCGACGACGGCAACCGGCACACCGATCACCGCGCCTACCAGTCCGCCGATCAGGGCGCCCCAGCCGGAGCGGCTGGATCCGCCGTAGCGTTTTGTATAACGAAAGCCGATCCAGCTCTCGATGATTTCGCCAAGGAACGCGAGCGCCAGCACGATCGCGATCAGCGCGACGCTCACCGAACGAAAGCTCGTGAGCCAGCCATAGACGAGGATGCCGCCGACCATCACCCACAAGCCGGGCAAGCCGAGCGGAATCAGCGACAGCCCAATCAGCACGGTGGTGGCGAGGATCACAATCGCGAGCGCGTCCATGCTCCACCTATCGCAAAACCGGTCTTGACGTTCCGTCTTTTGTGGTGCAGTAGTTGCGAGGCCATGCCAGCAAAGGTGATCCGGACCCCCCAATCCGGCGAGTCATTGATTCTCGTGGACGGTCGGCGATTTGTGCTCGCGACGGTCGAGAACGGCATTCGTGGCTGGTGGTTTACGGCACGCGCGCACGACGGGCGGAGCACGTTGCAGGGAAACACGCGCCTTGCGTGGGACTCGCAAACCACGGCATGGCGGCCGGATGGCGAGCCGCAACACAAACAGCTCGACTGAACCCCGCTAGATTTAGCAGTCTCTATGGCCCCATCGCGGAATAGGGCCGCCGGGCGGGTGCCAAGCACTCCTACCGCGGCCTCCGATGCCCAACCCGAGAGCGCCGGCACGGACGCCCTCTCGCAGTCCGCGCTGCCATTCCCGGTCGTCTGCATCGGCGCTTCCGCCGGCGGCCTGGAAGCCTTCACCCAGCTGCTCAGCGCCTTACCGACCGACACGGGAATGGCGTTCGTGCTCGTTTCCCATCTGTCCCCGTCGCATACCAGCCATCTGGCGGAGATCTTGTCCCGCGCCACGCGGATGCCCGTCACCGAAGTGAAGGACGAGCCGACGGTTCAGCCGAATTGCGTGTATGTGATGCCGCCGGACTCGCACATGACCATCGTCCAGGGATCGCTCAAGTTGATCCCTCGTCACAAGGTCGAGGGGCGCCATCATCCGATCGACCTGTTTCTCGAATCGTTGGCGCTGGACCAGAAACACAAGTCGATCGCCGTCATTCTGTCGGGTACGGGCAGCGACGGCACGCTGGGGATGGATGAGATCAAGGCGGCGGGCGGCATCACGTTCGCGCAGGACGAATCGGCCGCCTATGAGGGCATGCCCCGCAGCGCCATGATGGCGGGCACCGTGGATTTCCGGCTGTCCCCCGCGGATATCGCGCGCGAGCTCGGCAACATTGCCCGCCACGCCTATGTCGGTACCGATGGACCGCCGGAGCGCATCGTCGACGGCGCGCAAACCGCACAGATCCTGCGGCTGCTGCATCACGACTCGGGTGTCGACTTCACCAATTACAAGGCCGCGACGCTGCGTCGCCGGATCGCGCGACGCATGGCGCTGCACAAGGTCGAGACGCTCGACGAGTATGCCGAATACCTGCGGGACCATTCGGTCGAGATCGAGGCGTTGTTTCAGGACTTTCTCATCAATGTCACGTCGTTCTTCCGCGATCCGGAGACGTTCGAGCTCCTCAAAACCCGCGTCTTTCCGCGCATTATCAGCGAACACGGCTCCTCGGACGCCATCCGGATGTGGGTCGTGGGCTGTTCGACGGGCGAGGAGGCGTATTCGCTCGCCATCGTCTTCTCGGAGTTCATGGAGCGGGAGGGCAGGACCTGGCCGGTGCAGATCTTTGCGACCGATCTGAACGGCCCCGGGATCGAGCGGGCACGGAACGGGCTCTACCCCAAGAGCATCGCGGAGCGGGTCTCGCCCGAACGGCTGCGGCGCTATTTCTACGAAGTGGACGGGAAGTTCCGGGTGGCGAAGGTCATCCGCGACCTGTGCGTGTTCGCCAAACACAACGTCCTGGTAGATCCGCCGTTTTCCCGCATGGACCTGATCACGTGCCGCAACATGCTCATTTATCTCGAGCCCGTATTGCAGCAGCACTTGATGCCGACCCTGCACTACGCGCTCAAATCGTCGGGGGTGCTGCTCCTGGGCGGATCCGAATCCACGGGCGCATTCGACGACCTGTTCAACCCCATCGACGGCAAGCACCGCTTCTATGGCCGCAAGCCCAATGCCAGCCGGTTGCCTCCGTTGCTGATCGACCGGGCGGCGCTGGACCGGCGCCGCGCATCCCAGGCGGTCGCCGCCGATGCGCGGCGCGGCGAGGGAGCGCAGCGCGAGGCGGATCGTATCCTGCTCGCGCGCTACACGCCGCCGGGTGTCCTGGTGACGGAAGATCTCGAGATTCTGCAATTCCACGGCGACACCGGCGCCTATCTGACGCCGCTCGCCGGCAAGGCGTCGCTGAACCTCGTCAAGATGCTCCGTGAGGGTCTGCTGTCGCCGATCCGCGGGGTCATCGCGCGGGCGAAGAAAGACGGCGCCGCGGTTCGCAAGAACGACGTCCGGCTCCAGGGCGACGGCCAACCGCGGAGCGTCGATATCGAAGTCGTGCCGGTCAAGGGGGCAGCCGCCGACCGCGGCGGCTTCCTCGTGCTCTTCCACCAGCGCGCGGCGACCGCGCCGCGTGTCCCGCGCTCGAGCTCCACCCGCGCGTCGGAAAACGAGCTGGAGCAGCTCAAGCAGGAGCTCGGGGCCACGAAAGACTACCTCCAGTCGGTGATCGAGCAGCAGGAGGCCGCGAACGAAGAGCTGCAGTCGTCCAACGAGGAGGTCCAATCGGCGAACGAGGAGCTCCAGAGCATCAACGAAGAGATCGAAACCTCCAAGGAGGAGATGGAGTCGAGCAACGAGGAGCTGGCGACCGTCAACGAGGAGCTGCAGAACCGTAACGCCGAGCTGGGGCGCAGCAATAACGACCTGACGAACCTGCTCGCCAGCGTGCAGATGGCGATCGTCATGCTCGGCCACGACCTCCGCATCCGTCGCTTCACGCCGATGGCGGAGACGATGCTCAACCTGATTCCCACCGACGTCGGACGGCCGCTGAGCGACATCAAGCTCAACGTGGACGTCCCCGATCTCGACGGGATTCTGGTCAACGTGCTCGAGACCGCGCAGCCCTTCCAGCGCGATGTGCAGGATCGAGCGGGACGCTGGTATTCGCTGCGCGTGCGCCCCTATCGCACGGCGGAGAACCGCATCGATGGCGCGGTCATCGTGCTCGTCGACATCGACGCGATCAAGACGACGGCCGAATCGCTGCGTCTGGGCGTCGAGCGCCTGCGGATCATGTACGATCGCGCGCCGGTCGGCATTTTCGAAACCGATCTCGAGGGCCGCTTCGAGCGCGTGAACGACAAGTTCTGCGAATTGACGGGCCGGACCCGCGACGCGCTGCTCGCGCTCCGCGCCGAAGACATCACGCATCCCGATGACCTCGCCGCGCACCGGGAGGACTTCGAGCGCGTCCGGAGCGGGGCCGGGCCGTCCACTCGCCGCGAGCAGCGTTATGTCCGCGACAGCGGCGACGCCGTCTGGGTCGAGCTGCACCGTTTCGCGGTGCCGGACACGGAGGGACGGCCCGCGTTCGCCGTCGGCATCGCCGAAGACATCGCGGAGCGTAAGGAGACGGAGACGGAGCTGCGCCGCCGCGAAGCACGGTTTCGCACTCTGATGAACAGCGCCCCGGCGCTGATCTGGGTGACCGGGACGGAAGGCATCGAATACGTGAACCAGGCCTACCTCGAGTTCCTTGGCGTCGAGTCGCAGGAGGTGCTGGGCAGCGCCTGGACGTATTTCATGCATCCCGAAGACCGCGACGGCTGGGCTGCGGCCTACGCGCAGGCCGTCAGCGGGCTCCAGCCGTTCGAGTATCACTTCCGGTTCCGCCGGGGAGACGGCGAATACCGCTGGATGATGTGCGTGGCGCTGCCGCAATTCGGGCCCGCGGGCAAGTTTGCCGGGTACACGGGCACCTCCTTCGATATCACCTCGTTGAAATCGGCCGAGGTGAGCCTGCGCACCGCCGACCAGCGCAAGGACGAGTTCATCGCGATGCTGGCGCACGAGCTGCGCAATCCGCTCGCGCCCATCACCAACGTCGTGCAGATGATGCGGGCGCAGCAGCTCGACGCGAAGACCCTGACCTGGGCGCACGAGGTGCTCGATCGCCAGCTGCGCAACATCGGACGCATGGTCAACGACCTGCTGGACGTCTCGCGTATCAGCCACGGCAAGATCCAGCTGCACCCCGAGCGCGTCGAGGTCACGGAGCTGGTGGCTCGCGCGGTCGACGCGCTGCGCGCAACGATCGAAGCCGGAGAGAAGGAGATCGCGGTTGAGCTGCCGACGGCGCCCGTCGTCATGGTCGCCGATCCGGTCCGGCTCGAGCAGGTGATCGGCAATCTCGTGCATAATGCCGTGAAGTTCACCCCGCAGGGCGGGCACATCTTCGTCTGCACCGCGGTAAACGATGGCGGCACCGAGGTCGCGATCAGTATTCGCGACGATGGCGACGGGATCGCCAGCGACGCGTTGCCCCGGGTCTTCGATCGTTTCGTGCAGGGCAATACGTCCCTCGATCGCGCCCAGGGCGGCCTCGGCATCGGCCTCTCGCTGGTCCGCGGCCTCGTGGAGCTGCACGACGGCACGATCGAGGCGAAGAGCGATGGGCCGGGGCGCGGCAGCGAGTTCATCGTGAGGCTGCCGCTGGACGGCCTCCCGGCGCCCCAGACGCAACCGCCTTCCGTAGTGAGTGGAGCGAGCGGCCCACAGCGCATTCTCATCGTGGACGACAACGTGGATGCCGCCACCGCGCTTGCCGCCGTGCTGCGCCACGACGACCACACCGTGATGGTGGCACACTCGGGGCCGATGGGCATCGAGACCGCCCGCACGTTCCAGCCCCAGGTGGCGCTGATCGATCTCGGCATGCCGGGGATGAACGGCTTCGAAGTGGCCGAGCGCCTGCGCGCCGCCCACAAGGACCTGCTGTTGATCGCCGTGAGCGGGTACAGCGGCGAGGAGAGCCGGCGGCGCGCGCGCGATGCGCAGTTCGACGAGTACGTCATCAAACCCTTCGATCCGCAGGCCCTCCAAGAGCTGCTCAGCCGCCGCACGCGGTGATCCTTCTCGCGGTCCTCATCCAAATCGCGGTACCGGCCCCCCGCGGGTTCGTGAATGACTTCGCGGGTGTGCTCGATTCGGTTTCTGCCCGTCACATGGAAGCGGTCATCGCCGAGGTTCGGGAGAAGACCCGCGGCGAGGTCGCCGTCGTGACGCTGCCCGATATCGGTGATCGGGCGGCGAGCGAGGTCGCGCTGCAAATCGGCCGGCAATGGGGCGTCGGCGCTCAAGCGGCGGCCGGCGACCGCAGCAAAAACCTCGGCGTCGTCGTCCTGCTCGTGCCCCGCACGAATCACCAGCCGGGAACGGGTGATGTCTTCATTGCCACCGGTCGTGGCGCCGAGGGGTTTCTCACCGACGCGCGCGCCGGCCGCATTCGCGACGCGATGCTCCCGTTCCTGGCGCGCGAGGAATACGGGAAAGGCCTGTCACTCGGCGTGGACCTCATTGCCCAGGCGTTCGCGGGCGAATTCGGCGTGACAATTTCAAACCCCGAATTCGTGAGACCCCCGCCCCCCCCGCCACCCGCGGACCAGCAGGTGAATCCCGGCATCCCGTTCGGTTTTCTGCTCGCGGTCATCATTCTGCTGATCATCCTGAGCCGCGGCCGGCTGTTGCTCATTCCATTTATGATGAGCCGCGGTGGACGCGGCTGGGGTGGGGGGGGATGGGGAAGTGG
>DASPXD010000261.1:0-1886 GCA_035637435.1 Gemmatimonadales bacterium | reverse complement strand
GATGTTCCCATGGCAGAGCGGCAGCGAGGGTACCGAGGAAACTCAGCGCGTCCACCTCAACCCGCTGTCGGGCCGCTGGGAGCCTGACCTCAGCCGCAACCAGCGGCACGTCAACGCCGCCATCTTCTACAACATCTGGCGTTACTTCCAGACAACCAATGATCTGGAGTTCCTCGACCGCTACGGCGCGGAGATGATGCTCGAGATCGCGCGCTTCTGGGCATCGATCGCCCACTTCAACCCCGAGTGGGAGCGCTATGAGATCCATGGCGTGATGGGCCCCGACGAGTTCCATGAGAAATACCCGGATTCGCCGGAGGGCGGGCTGCGCAACAACGCCTACACCAACATCATGGTGGCGTGGCTGTGCGATATCGCCGGCAAGCTGCTGACGCTGCTGCCTGACAGCCGTGTCGAGGCGCTGCGTGCACGGCTGGACATCGGCGCCGACGAACTGGCGCTGTGGCAGGACATGAGCCGCCGGACGTTCGTCCCGTTCCACGGCGATGGAATCATCAGCCAGTTCGAGGGCTACGACGAGCTGGAGGAACTCGACTGGGACGCATACCGCGCGAAATACGGCAACATCCAGCGGCTCGACCGGATCCTGCGTGCGGAGGGTGACGACCCGAACCGATACAAGATCACCAAACAGGCCGACACAGTGATGCTGTTCTTCCTGTTCTCAGACGACGAGCTCCGCGAGATCTTCGGGCGGCTCGGGTATGACTATCGTGACGACACCGCCATGCGGAACGTCGCCTATTACGACCGGCGCACCTCGCACGGCTCGACATTGAGCTTTGTCACTCACGCGGGGGTGCTCGCCGCGCTCGACCCTGAAAGCTCGTGGGAACGATTCCTCGTCGCGCTCCGCAGCGACGCCGACGACATCCAGGGCGGCACGACGAAGGAAGGCATCCACGTCGGTGTCATGGCCGGGACACTCGACGTCATGCAGCGGTGTTACGCAGGCACCCACGTGCGCGGCGATGTGCTGTACTTCGATCCCCGTCTCCCGGGCCAGCTGGATGGCTTGTCCTTCCCCATCCAGTTCCGGGAGACGCCGATACTGGTCACCGTCACCGGCGAACAACTGACGCTGGCCGTCCACCCCGAGAGCATGAGCCGCCCGGTCGGGGCCGGGGTTCCGGGCGACGTTCGCGAACTGCGCGCTGGCGACCGCGCTGTGTTCGGGCTCAGCCCGGGAGCTGCGACCGCCGGGCCGCCGGGCGGCGACTGAGAGGAGGACGCATGCCGATATTCCAGGGAGCAATCTTCGACGTCGACGGGGTACTGGTCGACTCGCCGCACGAGACGGCGTGGCGCGAGTCACTGCGCGAGCTGATGGAGTCAGACTGGAGCGGCATCCGCGGCCGCACGACATGGTCGCCGGAGGCGTTCACATCCCGCGTTTACGAGCAGTACATGTCGGGCAAGCCGCGCATGAGTGGCGCCCGCGCCGCACTCGACTACTTCCATGTGCCCGATGCTGACCAGCGGGTCGGCGCATACGCCCAGCGCAAACAGGATATGGTCGTGCGCCTCATCGAGGCTGGTGACTTCACCGCATATCCCGACGCGCTGCGGTTCGTCATCGCCGTCAAGGACGCCGGCCTGCTGATCGCGGACGCCTCGTCATCGAAGAATGCCACGATGCTCTTGCGCAAGATCCCGCTCGACACGTTCGCGCGGCAGCAGGGGATCACCTCGCCGACGCTGCGGCCTGGCCTCTCGCTGCTCGACTACTTCGACGCCGACCTTTCGGGACGCGATTTCGCGCACGGCAAGCCAGACCCCGAGATCTTCCTGGCCGCCGCGCGCGAACTCGGCGTCGAGCCAGGCCACGCGGTGGTGCTCGAGGACGCGCCCGCCGGCGTCCAAGC
>DASPXD010000260.1:0-6355 GCA_035637435.1 Gemmatimonadales bacterium | reverse complement strand
CCCCGCCACTGTCGCCGACGACGAATTCGCTCGCCACGACGTCGAGCCGCTCATCAAAGCGTTGCGCGTAGCTGTCGCTGGTCGTCCCGAGCAGGATGTTGCGATGCCCCTGCTGGCGATCCCGGGACAGCTCGGTACCCGGCGACCGCACGCTTTGCGCGACCCGGGAATAGAGCGGGCCAAATTGATCGCGCGTCTGGTACAGCGCCGCGATCTCCTGATCCGTAGCCGACGTGGCACGCACCGCGCGCCGGAAGCCGAGTACGTCCGCCAGACTCTCGACGAGCTTGAAGTCCTGCACATCGTCGCGCGCCGCGAAATGGAAGATCAAATCGCCGTCATCACCGCCACGGCGATACAGCCAGCTTTCGTTGGGCGCACAACCCTCGCCGTTCGGGTCGACGGGGCCCAGGCACTGGAAGCGCGCGCGCTTGTCCGGCTCGCCGTGGCGCAGGTAGATCACGCCGCGGTCGTCGAACTCGGCTTGCTTGGTGCGGTACACTTCGGTGATGTCGTAATGGCGATGGCGGCTGACGAGACGGAAGTTGTGGCGGGCATAAAACCAGCGGCGATAATGCTCCGCCAGCCGCTCGCCCACGTCACGGGCTTCGACGACGTCGCGCCGCGTCCAGAACTGCTCCAGCCAGCGCTGGCGCGCTTCCGGATCCCGCAGGCCGTCGAACGCCGCCAGCTCCGCGGAGTCGGCAATCCAGGAGAGATCGAGGCGATACATCGTGAGCGCCTGCGCCGAAGTCGCGGCATGCGCGCCCGCGAAGTAGGCGGCCCATCCCTGCGCCGGCCGCCCCGCGTCGTACATCGTGCGCGCCAGCTCGAGCAATCCGACACCTGAGTCACCACCCACGGAGAGGTACGCGCCGAAGGCCACCAGCGCGGAGTCGGCCTCACCGGCTTCGCGCTCGATCCGTCCGCGCACGAGCTGCACCTGTGCGTTGCGGCCGGCGGGCCCCGCCGCCGCGAGACGCACGGCAGCCAGCGCGACTTCGAGACGCGGGCGAATGCGCTGCGTGAGCGCGGTGTTGGCGAGGTCGACGACCGCGGAGGCAAACGCGGGATCGGCTTCGGCGGCGCGCGCAAATGCCTTCGCCGCCTTGGAGAGATAGTCCTTGCCGAGCATCTGCCGGATATTCTCGAGCGCCATCGAGCTGTGCTCCCCGATCGCCAGCTCCGCCAGCCCCAAGCCGTACCAGGGATACGGCCAGTCGGGACGCAGCTCGGCAGCCCACTCGAATTCGCCGGCCGCGTCGTCGTAGTGCGATTTGGTTTTGGTGACTTCGCCCAACCGGTAACCGATGAAGCCGAGACGCAGATGCAGGAGGGGATCGTCGCGCCGCTCTTTGGCGATCTGGATCGTCGCCGCTTCGAGCCCATGCAGTGCCGTGCTGTCAGCGACGAGCCCCAGGGAATCGCGCAGCGACTCGAGGGTTGCACGGTCGGCGGGAGATTGCGCCAACGCGGCCAGGAGCAGGAGCACAGCCATGCCTCTTCATTATACGTGAGGTCATCCCGGAGACCGCTAGAGGGAGTTTCCGAGCTACGTCAGAAGTCGGCGCCGAAGGCGGCGTATACGCGTGGGTGACCGGTGGCGGGCTGCGCGACGCCCAGGCGCAAGCGCAGCAGCAGATCGTAGGTCACCGTCATGTCGCCGATCAGCTCCGCCCCCGCCGACCGCAGGCGATGTAGTCGCGGGGCCCCGGTATCCCATGCATCGCCGATGTCGCCGAAGACCGCGACGGCGAACTTGTCGACGCCGAACGGCAGATGCCCGATCGACCGGCCGACAAGCGCGAGCGGTACGCGGTATTCCGCCGTCAATGTCGCCGCGCGGCGTCCATACAGAGTGCCCGCCGGATAGCCGCGCACGGGGAAGGTGCGGAATATCCCGACCGATTGCCCGAACCCCAGGGGCACCACGCCCGATGACACACCGCCCACGGAAAACCGATCGATGATCGGACCCTGGAGCGATCCGGCAGCTGCGCGAACCGCGAGCACCGGATACGCGAAGCCGACGCGCGGCCCCAGGCGCAGGTACGCCTCGCCGCGCCCAACTTTCTCGTCGAGCCAGCGGCCGGTGCCCTGCTCTTTTTCGTAGCGGTAGAGGAAACTCGCCAGCGCTCCGTCCTGCAACGACACCGCGAGCGGCGCGTACACCACGGACCCGAACGCGAGCCTGGCAGATCCGCCGAGACGATCGTATTTGTCGCAGCCGTTGCAGATGTCGGAGAGGATCGTATCGGGGATCGAGACGAAGCGCCTTCCTTCATATTCGCCCGCAATGCGCAGCGAGACGAACCTGCGCCAGCGGTGCGCGAGGAGCGTAGCGCCGATCGACGCCTCGCGGTCTTCGGCAGACACCTTGTGACCCGTCCCGTCGATGCCTACAAACCACCAGTCGTTCGAGGCGTAGAAATCGAGCGTGGGATTGCCGAAGGCATCACTAATAAGGAAGAGCGAGCCCTGCGCGCGCAGCGGTGAGCCGGACATGAGAGCCGTGGCGTAATACGCATAGCGACCCACGGCGTCGGTCCCCGCGGTTGCGAGACCATAGAAGTGCCCCGCAAGGCCCGCATTGGTGCCGGTTGGAATCCAGAAATGCGGCCGCAGCGAGCCCCAAGAGGAGTACCCCGTTTCCCGGAGCAAAACGGGAGGCGCCGAGTCGAACGTCGCGGCGGACTGCTCCGGAGCCGGTCGCGGTGCGATCGGCCGCGGCTCCACCACGCGCAGCTCCCACCCATCGTCACCGAGCGTCGCAAATACGATGCGGCCATCGGACAGCGGCGCGGGCGCGCGCGCGCCGCGCGGCTCGTCGGTGACCTGAGTGATGCCGCCTTCGGTCCACAGATGGATCTGCGGAAAGCCGGCCGCGTCGGTGACGAACAGGATGCCGTGTTCGGACCACGTCGGATCGGCGATCGCGCTGCCATCGGATGCCTCAGCGAGCACGGTGACCGAGGTGGGAGCTGGAGCGAGCCACCGCACCAACGCCCAGCGGCCGTTCTGATGACGGGTGGCGGCCACCCAACGCCCGTCTGGTGACGGCACCGCCGGCCCCCAGGTCGCCGACGAATCGATGCGCTGTGTGCGCGGCAGCCTGAGGACACTGCGCCCTTTGCCCAGCTCCAGCGCCGACACGATGCCGCCGCCGGCACGCGGCTCGCTGAGCCGCGCATCCGTGGTCATCCGCTGCCACCCGCCGTCGGGTAACCAGCGCCACAGATCGCTCCGCACCGTCCAGCGACCCGTGTAATCGAGCTGGGCGATGATCAACGTGTCGCCCATCCAGTCGAAGCTCACCTGCCCCGTAGTGCGATGTGAGCGCAGCACGGCGAATGTCTTCGCGTCTACGACGCGCAAGCGCTGCGCACCGAGACCGTCATTGTAGACGTAGGCGAGGCTGCGGCCGTCGGGTGAGACGCGCGCCAGCGGCTCGCTGCGCAAGCGACCTACGATCAGCCGGCTGCTCGCCGCGGGCTCGGCCCTGCCGGCCGTCGCGACGGCTCGACTCCACTGCGCAGTGAGCGCATCCGGCACACCGACGTGGCGCAGCGGGCGGCCCACACGGAATGGAATGAGCTGTCCGGCGGTCGCCTCCGTGAAGCGCGGCGGCACGGAGTCGCCGGAGGGGACGGTGTGCGACAGGTATTCCCAGAACCGGCTGCCGTAGGCGTACGGCGCCAAGCCATCGGGCCAGCGCGTGAAATAGAGCGCATCCCATGGCGATCGCGCGTGCCCTGCCGCGGCATCAGCCGCGACGGCCTGGCGATGGTAACTCCCCTCCGCTCGGCCACCCGCGGTGAAGCGGGATTCGTAGTATGTCGCGAGCCCTTCGATCACCCAGCTCGGCTGATACTGGTTGGGAAACAGCTCGGGCACGCGCCCGAACACCGTCTGCAACGTCTTCCAGATACCACGCGAGCGATCGAGATGAAAGACGTGGGTGAGCTCGTGCACGATCACGAGCCGTTCCCAGCTGTCGAAGGTCTGCAACGCGGGCTCGCTGACCGGCGGGACCAGCAGAATGGTGAAGCGGTTGGAAGGATAGGTCGTTGTGAATCCGTTGGGTGTGTCGAAGTCGTCGGACAGCGTGACGTCGATGATACCGCGCGGCCGATGCAGCTCGGTCGCGAGGAGCGTGTAGGCGCGTTCAGCCTCGCGTGCCGCTTCGAGCGCCGCAGCGCGATATGTGGGACGAAAATGAATGCGAAAATGCTGGGTGTGGAGGGTTCGCCAAGTACCTGACGGATCGACTTGGGCGGCGGCCGGTCGTGCGAGCGCGAGGAGGAGAACGACGCACGACGCACGACGCACGATCATTTCGCCATCTCACGGAGAAAATCTTCGATCCCTTTTGCGATCCCTCGCGCATACCGCATCCGCCCCTCGGGGCTCGCCAGCATCGCCTCCTGCTCCGGAATCATCATGAACAGGCCTTCGGTCAGCGCGGACGGCATCCAGGGATCGCGCACCAGGGCGTAGTCGCCCCGCCCCATCCCCAGGTCGCGCACGCCCAGCTCGGCAACGAGGGCGCGGTCGAGCGCGCGCGCCAACGCCGCACTGCGCGGATGGAAGTAGTAGACGCTGGTGCCGCTGTTGACGAAGGGATTCACGCCGTCGGGGAGCGCGTTGGCGTGAATCGAGACCAGCACGTCCGCGTCGTGCTCTTCGGCGAAGTGGGTGCGGGGGAACAGGTCGATCGGCGTTGAATCGGTGCGCGTCAGCGGCACCGTCGCGCCCGCGCGCTCGAGCAGCGTCTTCGCTTGCAGTGCGACCGCGAGGGTGGCGACCGGCTCCCACAACCCCGACGGCCCCTTGGCACCGAGTGGCGGATGCCCGGGATCGAGCACGATCGTCCGACCCGCGAGGGGCCGGCGCGGATCGATGACCGGTGGGCGGCGGATCTCGAGCAGCAGATCGCGCCCGCTCCAGCGCGTGCGGTATCCCCACACCGGGCCCGCCAGCGACAGCGTCAGCGTCACTTCGTCGGCAGTCGGCTGCGCGTAGCTCATGCGTGTCACGTACGGATCGGTGCCGCCGTGCTGCATCCAGTTCACGTCGGAGGCAACGCCGTAGAGCCGCAGCGTCAGGCTGCGATCGCCTTCTTCCACCTGGAAGGGGACGTGCGCGGGAAGCGGAACGCGCAGCAACAACGATCTCGTACCGGCAGTCAGCCGGACCGAGCCGACGATCCCGCCGGGGGGTGGCGTTGCGGGCGGCAGCGGCACGACGTCGGCCGTGTTGACCCACGCGACGGCGCCGCGCGACAGTTGCAGCCGTGTCTGGCCGTTCCAGCGCGCCGACGCCACGGCCGTCGTCCCCAATGGGAAGAACCAGTTGTACGTCCCATACGGGACCGCCCTTCCGACCGTGAGGCTATCGCTCGTCCCTGTGTGCGCGGTGTCGTCGTTCAGCACGACCACGACGAGATGGGCACGATCGAGCGTATCGACTACGAGAGGCCAGACGGCGCGCGCGGTATCGGCGCCGACGATCGCCTCGACGATGGCATCGCACAGCGGTCGCGCCGGCAACCACGCGATGTAGCGATCGGGGGCGGGCGGGAGGCGGTAGGAGGCGGTATCAGTTCCGAAAGCCCGCACGCCCCAGGCCGGTTCTTCCGGCAGCGTGTCCGGCACGAACCAGACCTGTTCCGTACTCCCCTCCATGCGCAGCCGCACGCGAGCACCGGGCGTCGCGCGCACGGAGAGGCGGATCCCCTCACCCGTCGGAAAGGCGAGGCTGTCGGAAGGCGTGAAGCTGGTCGTGTCGATCCAAGCCACTGCACCGGGCGGCGGCAGAAAGTGCTGCGCGATTCGCGCGACGAAGGTCGTCTCACTCTGCTCGGCGCCGGATCCGGCACGCGCCACGATTTGGAATCGCGCCAGCGAGTCGGCCGGCAGCGGCACCCAGGCGAGCCAGCTTCCGTTCGCGAGCACTCGAACCGGGATACCATTGACCGAGAGCGCGACGTCACCGCGGCCACGGCCGATGCTTCCGAACAAGAAGGAAGAGTCCTGCGCCTGGATCGGTTCGGCGGTGTCGGGATAGACGACGGTGATGTGCAGCGGCTCGTGAACGGGAAGAGGGGACGCGGGACGGGGGACGGGAGAACCGCAGCCCACCGCCGCGACGAAAAACGCGGCCCACACGAGTCGCATGTGGCGCAAGCTAGCGCGGAGCAATAGATTGGGCCACCTTACTTTATGGTTCACAGCGCCTGCCAATACTGCGGTCGCCAGAATGAGACGACCGCACAATTCTGCTCCGATTGCGGCAAGCCCTTGACCAAAGCGGCGGCCGCGCGGGCCGCCGTCGCCGCCGGAGGCGGCGGCGGGGG
>DASPXD010000259.1:0-36790 GCA_035637435.1 Gemmatimonadales bacterium | reverse complement strand
GTCACTCAATCCTTACGTCGGGTGCGAGTTCGGGTGCAGCTACTGCTATGCGCGCTATACGCACCGTTACGTCGTCGAGCGGGCGCACGACGCCGGCAAGCTCACCGACGCCGAGTTCGCCGATTACCGCGGCGCGCACGGTTGGGAAGCGTTCGAACGGCGGATTTTTGTAAAGGAGCAGATAGTCGGTGCGCTCGACGCCGACCTGAAGCGCGTGCCGCCGGGCGAGTGCATCGTCATCGGCACGGCGACCGATCCCTATCAGCCCGCCGAGCGGCGGTTTCGGCTCACGCGGGCCGTGCTGCAGCGCCTGACGCGATGTGAGGGGTTGTCGTTCGGCATCATCACCAAGAGTCCACTCATCGCCCGCGATTGTGACGTGCTCCTGCGATTGCAGCAGCGCAACGAGCTACAGGTGCACGTCTCGCTGATCACGCACGACGCGCGGCTCGCGCGAAAGCTCGAGGCGCGCTCGCCGGTTCCGGCGGCCCGGCTGCGCGGGCTGCACAAACTCGTCGCAGCCGGCGTCAATGCCGGACTGATCGTGGCGCCGGTGCTGCCGGGAATCACGGACGACATCGCGCATCTGGACGCATTGTTCTCCGCCGCGCGGGACGCCGGCGCCCACTTCGTGCACGCCGGGGCGCTGCGACTCTATGCCGCCGTCCGCGACCGCTTCTTGCCTGTTCTTGATGAGCATTTTCCGGATTTGGTGGCGCGCTACACCCGAGCCTACGCGCGCCAGGCAGGTGCCCCGCGCGAGTACACGAAAGCGCTCTCGCGGCGCATCGAGAAGCTGCGGCGCAAACACGGGTTCAAGAATCACACCGGTATGATCGACCGCTACCGCCCCGCCAACATGCCGGTCCAGGGCGAGCTCGAGCTGCGCGGCGGCCTGCCCTAGTTGAGCGTAACGAGCTCGAAGACTCGAGTTTCTCCGCAGATCGGCGTTGGAGACTCGTGGATGTATCCCCGGACGAACGCGTACGAGAACCTGGCCGTGTCGGCCTGATCCTCGAGCACGTACCCTGTACCAATAGTCTGGTTCGGCCGGAGGCGGGCGCATCCAAGGTTGTCGGTGTCCTTGGCGGCGAACCCGGCTGCATTGCGACGTGAGCTATCGGGATCGGTGGGCCGTACGGTCACGTCTCCATAGGTTCGGACTGGAAGCGTGTTAGTCCCTGGAGTTGGCGCGGACACTTGCGATGCCGCCCGCATCTCGAAGGTGCGTGCGACGCTCGCCCTAAGGCCGGGGGCCGTTACGACAATGTCGAGCGCGTTGGGATAGACCGTGTACACGCCGGGCGGGCAGAAGGCGTGCTTCGTGTCCACGAGAAAATAGGGCGCGAAGGTGACAGCGGACTGATCGGCGTGGGTGCCGGGCTTGAACACGCCTTGATAACAGCCAGGACGGGAGACGATCAGTCGCACGGGAAAAGGTGCGGCGACTGACACTTCCGCCGGCCACTCCATCCATTCGACCGTTGCGGGCGCAAGTGAAATGTCGGACTCACACGCAACCAGTGCTGTCAGCAGCGAGAGATAATAGAAGGGACGCATAGATCAATACCGCGCGACGAGGTGAAAGACCTTCGTCTCGCCGCAGACCGGTGCCGCGACCTCGTAGATGTAGCCGTGCACAAACCTGTCGTAGAACGTTGTCTTATCAGTTTGATCGTCGAGCACGTAGCCCGATCCCGGATACGTGATGGACGGCCGGAGGCGGACGCAGCCAAGGGTGCCCAGCTCTTTGGTCGCGAAGCCGGCAGCGTTGCGGCGCGAGGTGTCGGGCGCGGACTGTCGTACGGTGACGTCGCCAAACGTTTGGACAGCGAGGGTGACGGCCGGCGTTGTTTGGCTGACCACGTGCGATGCCGCCCGTACGCCGATTCGCGGAACGCTGGCCGCCAAGCCCACGACGGTTCCCATGGTGTCAACCGGACTGTGATATTGACAGAGCGCTCCGGGGCGCGGGGCGTTCATGTTCCTGTTCAGGAGAAAATACGGCTCGAACGTGACTGTCAGCTCATTGCTACTGGTTCCGGGGTTCAAAGGGGCCGCTCCCCGATAGCAGTAGGGCCACGGGACCAGCAGTCGCACGGTGAAGGGCGTGGCGGCTGTCACTTCCGCCGGCCACTCCATCCACTCCACGTTGGTGGGCACGACGACAATGTTGTCCGGCTCACAGGCGGCGACCATCGCGACGATCGGGAGATAGTAGAGAACGCGCATCGTTATTCCCTCGCCGTTATATGGAAGACTCGAGTCTCACCGCACACCGGTGCCGCCGCGTCGTAGATGTAGCCCCGCACAAATCTGTACGAGAGCCCCACGGTATCGGCTTGGTCCTCGAGCACAATCGCCGCGGCCGGATTGTAGAGGCCACCCGGCCGCACGCGGACGCATCCCGCGGTGTCGGTTACCAAAGACACAGCGCCCGCCGCATTGCGACGTGACTGATCCACGTTGCTCGGTCGCACGATAACATCGCCGAATGTGCGCGCGGGAAAGCCTATGAACCGTGGGTCGTTGACGCCGGTGTATGCGGACGCGCGCATTTCGTATGTGCGGGCGAAAGGTGCCGCAAGACCGGGGGCCGTCCCGGCTGTGTCGATGGCGTAGACGACAAGGAGGGGGGCGGTAGCGCCATCCAAGCAGTAGATGGGCCGGTCATCAACCACCCAATACGGTGCAAAGGTCACGGCGGACTGATCGACGCTCGCTCCGGGATGGAACTGCGGATTCGCCGCGCAGACGCCCCAGACCACGAGCCTCGTGCGGAACGCCTGACCGGCATTCACCTCGGCCGGCCAATCCATCCACTGGACCGTTACAGGATTGACTCTCGTGTTGGACTCACTACATGCGGCGAGAACACCGAGGCTCAGCGTCACCAACGAAGTAAGGCGCATAGTACTCTCCTTTACCCCCTCTACCCCATCAATTGGCCTCCGAGTCACCATTCAGCCACTGGCGGGCGACCGCTTTGATGGTCCCCGGCGCGTTCCCTTCGGCCCGGTTATTGGCGAGGATGAACGCCTCGATGCGCCGGCGCAACGCTTCGCGCACGAGCCGCAAGAGATCCGCGCGCAGGGCCGGTTGCGGCTCCTGAACACGGTCGTACGGTTGGAACTGCTTCACGGCGTCGCTGTACCGGCGGCCCGGTTTGAGCAGCGCCCGCGCCACCGTGAAATCGGCCGGAAAGGTCCAGCCGAGGTCGATCTGGTCGCCGATCGACGGCATCTCCGTCCAGGAGTTGAACACGTGCGTCACGCCATGTCGCTTCAGCACTTCGCCGTGTACCCCCGTCAGAAGCTCCGGATTACGCAGCTCGACGCCGTAGCGAAAGTCGCGCGGCAGCTCCTTGAAGAAGTCGTCCAGCTGGTCGGCCCACTGCACGGGATCCGGCAGATCCTTGCCGCGCATCGCCTGGAACTCAAAGACGAAGCACCTCGCATGATCCCTGAACACTCGGCTGTAGGGACCCAGGACGGCGTCCTTGAACAGCGTCGCATTGAGGAAGTCCGGATTCTTCATGCCGGCGAGGCCTGGTTGCAGGGCATCCTGACCCAACCGTTTCGCCGTGATGCGATCCCAGACTTTGCTCACGCACGGAAACCCCGCCGGCAACGCGCGGGCGTAGGACCGCAATTCCTCTTCTGACGGCGGATCGTAGAACGCACTGTCGATCCCCACGGTGCGGAATAGCGGATAGCGCGCGTATTCCTCGAGCCGCCTGGCAGGCTCGGGGCCGCGATAGCGGCGGTGATAGACGTCGCCGAACCAGCCGTCGTAGGTCCAGGTGGAGGTGCCGAATTGGATGTTCGCCGGGATTCCCTGAGCGAGTTCAACCACCTCATGGCGTGGAGCCGGAAGTGCTTCAGGGCCAAAGAGATCCGGTTGAGTCATCAGCAAAGTCTAATCTCCCGGAAGCGCCTTGCGAGTGAGGTAATCTTCGGGATATATTCGGGTCACCTTGGGGCTTTTGTCAATGTCACGACGTCCTACGAGCTCGCTCGCTGCCTGCGTTTGGATTCCCCTCTTCCCGCTCCACTGTGAAGAGGCTCGGCATGAGGGACTGGTTGGCTACTCCACCGCCCTGCTCGCTCCCGACACCACGCGCAAGCTCTGGCAGGTCTCCCCCCTCGCCCGCCATGCCGGCGTGAAGCCGGGCATGACGGTCAGTCAGGCGATCGGCCTCTGTCCCACGCTGCGGCTCATCGAACCCGATCCGGTCCATTACGACGAGCGCTTCGCCCGTTTGCTCGCGGCTTTGAATGAAATCAGCCCGGTAATCGAGTCCGGAGAATTGGGGTTGGCATATGTCGGCATTGATGGATTGGAGGGGATCTACGGCTCGCCGGGAAAGATTGTCGAAGCCATAAAGGGAATGTTGGAAGGTTGGAAGGTTGGAATGAGCGAAGCGGGAGGTACCGTCCAACATTCCAACCTTCCAACATTTCGACTGGGGTTCGGTCTCGGCAAATTCATCGCCTGGGTAGCCGCGAGTCGCACCAAACCGGGGGAAGCGATCGTCGTACCGCTCGGCGAGGAGCAGAAGTTTCTCGCATCGCAACCGGTCTCCGTCCTGCCGCTCGACCCTGACACGCATCGCCGGCTCCGCCAGCTCGGCATCCGCAGCCTCGGCGCACTCGCCGCTCTTCCGGAAGCAGCCGTCACGGCACAATTCGGCGCGCTGGGAAAACGGCTGTGGCGCCTCGCCGCGGGCCGCATCGCGGAGCCCGTCGCCGGGTCCATCGCGCCCGAGCCGATCGTGGCCGCGCTCACCTTTTTCACGCCGGTCGGTGAGCGCGAGCTGCTCGTCCACTCCCTCGACCAGCTGATCGCTCGAGCGCTCAAACATCCACGCCGCATCGGTTGGCGCGTGCATGCGGTGCGACTGCGTGCCGACCTCGAAGGCTCCAGCTCTTGGCTCGCCGCCATTTTGCTCAAAGACCCGACCGCAGACGGTGAGCGCATCGCCGCGCCACTCAGAACGCGGCTCGAGCAATCGCCGCCGACGGGCGCCGTCGAGCGTCTCGTGCTCGAATTCACCGCGTTCGCCCCCGGCACCGCCGAGCTGCAGCTGTTCGCGCGCGATGCGCAGGCAGCCGCGCGCGCGGGCCAGCAGCGCGCGTTGCAGAGCGCCGCACGCGAGATCCGCATGCGCGTGCAGCGCTCGTGTCTTTACCACATCATCGAGGTCCAGCCATGGTCGCGCCTGCCCGAGCGCCGCTACGCACTGATCGACTACGAGCCGTAAACGAACCCCGCCCGGTAGCGGTGGAATTCGATACGAACGGTCAACCGGCGGTTGTACGGCGGTCAAACGACAACGGCGGCGGTCAAGAAGAAACTGCGACGGTCGTCGAGGCTGTCCTGGAGACCTGGCGCATCGATGATGAATGGTGGAGGCAACTCATCTCACGTCGTTATTTCGCGGTGTTACTCGAAGGAGGTGGGCGAGTCGTGCTACTCGAAGATCTCGTCACTGGCGAATGGTTCATGCAAACCCCATGACCGCCGCCTTTGTCTCTTGACCGCCGCATCTGCTTCTTGACCGCCCATGTACGCCGAGCTCCACTGCCACTCCGCATTTTCGTTTCTCGACGGCGCCTCGCCGCCGGACGCGCTGCTCGCCGCAGCGCACCACCTCGGTTATCCAGCTCTGGCACTCACGGATCGCAACGGCATCTACGGCTCGCTCGCATTCGCGCACGCCGCCAAACCGCTCGACCTGCAGGCGATCACCGGTGCCGAAGTCACGCTCACGGACGGCAGCCATCTCGTTCTGCTCACCGAGACATCGCAGGGGTACACGAATTTGTGCCGGCTGCTCACCGAGGCGCATCTCGGCGCCGAGCGTCTCGATCCCCGGTTGCCGCTCCAATCGCTCGAAGCTCGTCACGACGGGCTGATCATTCTCTCTGGCTCCCGCCGCGATGGGCTGCTACCGAAAACACTGGAGAACGAAGGACTGAGTTCGGCGCGCAAACTTGCCGAGCGCTGCAAGGCGGTGTTCGGGCCCGATCGATTCTTCGTTGAAATCCAGAGAAATCGAGTCCGCGGAGACTTGTCGCTCAGTCGGGCATTGATCGACGTTGCGGAAAACCTGCAACTTGCCGTCTTGGCAACTGGAAACGTCTACTATCACACTCGAAGCTTGCACCGCTTATATGACGTCATGGTCGCGATCCGCCACCGCACGACGCTCGACGGCTCGCACCGGGTGCGAAATCCGAACAGCGAGTTTTACTTGCGGCCACTGGAAGAAGTCGTGGCGCTGTTTCATGACTGTCCGGATGCTGTCGCTACGACATTGGCCATTGCCGAGCGCTGTAAGGCCTTCGACCTGACGCGCGACCTGGGCTACACCTTCCCCGACTTCCGCGGGGCCGATCGGGCTCCCGCGCCGCAGGCGCTGGCCGAGCTCTGCAACGCGCGGATGCAGGAACGCTATCCCCCAGGCTCGCTCCATCATGCCCAGGCCGTCCGCCGGCTCGCGGAAGAATTGCAGCTCATCGAGCATCACAAGCTCAGCGGCTTTTTCCTCGTCTACCACGACCTGTTCGATCTCGCGCGCGAGGTCGCGGCGGACATCCGGCGCGGCTCGCGGCGCGCCGGCGGCAACTTGCTGCCGGGCCGAGGCCGCGGCTCGTCCGTCTCGTCCATCGTCTGCTACCTGCTCGGCCTGTCGCACATCGATCCGATCGCCAACAAGCTCTTTCTCGGCCGCTTCCTGAACGAGACGCTCGCGTCGGTGCCAGACATCGATCTCGATTTCCCGCGTGAGATCCGCGAGGAGCTGATCCGCCGCGTCTACACGCGCTACGGCGCCGAGCACGCCGGGCTGGTGTGCTCGTTTCCCACGTACCGGCTGCGGTCGGCGGTGCGCGAAATCGGCAAGGCGCTCGACTTGCCGCTTGGCGAAATCGAATTGGTCGCCAAGCTCGCCGATGGCCGCGCCGATGAGCTGCCGGATGAAATGGAAAACCTGCCGGGATTCAAAGGCCGCAAGGACGCGCCGCTGTGGAAAGAGCTGTGCCAGCTCGCGCACGACATCCACGGCTTGCCGCGCCACGTCTCGCAGCACCCCGGCGGCATGATCATTTCCTCCCGGCCGCTCATCGAGCTGGTGCCGCTCGAGCGCGCCGCGATGGATGACCGCGTCGTCTGCCAGTGGGACAAGGATTCCTGCGACGACGCGCGCTTCATCAAGATCGACTTCCTCGCGCTCGGCATGCTGTCGCTGGTGGAGGAATGCGTCGAGCTGATCGCGCGGCGCACGGGAACGCCTCCCGATCTGTCACGCATCGACTTCGAAGACCCCGCCATCTACGACCGCATCTGCGCCGGCGACACGATCGGGCTATTTCAGATCGAGAGCCGCGCCCAGATCCAGATGATCCGGCGCAGCCGGCCGCGTAACCTCGAGGATCTCGCGGTGGAAGTCGCGATCGTCCGGCCGGGCCCGATCGTCGGCGGCGCCGTGAACCCGTACGTCAGGCGGCGGGAAGAGCAGCGGCGCGCGCATGCGGCCGGCCGCGCCTACGAGCCTCCCGTCGATCACCCGCTGCTACGCGACTGCCTCGCGGAGACGCTGGGCGTGATTCTCTATCAGGATCAGGTGCTGCAGGTGTGCCAGGCGCTCGCCGGCTTTACGACCGGACAGTCCGAGGCGCTGCGCCGCGCCATGAGCCGCCGCCGCTCGCACGACTTGATCGGAGGATTCTGGGACGAATTCCGGCAGGGTGCGCTGGCTCGTGGTGTCTCCGAAGCAACCGCGGAGAAAGTCTTCGGCCAGGTGATCGCGTTCAGTGAATTTGGATTTCCCAAGTCGCATGCCGCAGCGTTTGGTCTGCTCGCCTACCAATCGGCGTGGCTCAGGCACTACCATCCCGTCGAGTACTACGTCGGCCTCTTCAATAACCAGCCGATGGGCTTCTACTCGATCGATGCGCTGGGCCGCGACGCCATGCGCAACGGCATCGAGATGCGCTTGCCCGATGTGAACCAGAGCGACGTGTGGTGCACGGTGGAAGAAGGAGCAGGGAGCACGGAGCAAGGAGCAGTACGAATTGGATTGGGATTTGTGCGCCATTGGAGTGAAGAGACAACAACTGCAACTGTTGAGGAACGCGAACAGCACGGGCCATTCAGGAGCGTTGGAGATTTTGTGCGTCGCGCGCCGCCCAGGCTCAAACGCACCGCCATCGAGGCGCTCATGTGGGTGGGCGGCTGCGATGGATTCGGTCTCACGCGCCGCGAGCTGTTATGGCAGGTGGGACTGTGGCTGCCACCGAAAGCCTCGCGCTCCGGCGACGGACGCGGCCGGCGCCAACTCGAGCTGGCGTTGAGCCACCCCCACGAGCATCTGCCCTTCGGCGATCTCGCGGCCCACGAGCGGCTCCTGGCCGAGTACGCCACGCTGGGATTTTCTGCCAGCGGGCATCCGCTGTCGTTGGTGCGCAGTGCGTTACCACCCAATCTCACGCTCAACAAGGCCTTGGATGGCCTCAGAGCGGGAGAAAAATGCCGGGTGGCCGGCCTTGTCGTCGCGCGTCAGCGGCCGGAGACCGCGAAGGGGACCGTATTTCTTCTGGTCGAAGACGAGACGGGAATGACGAACGTGATCGTGCGGACCGACGTCTACGATCGCTATCGTGCGGCGGTCCGCGGCGAGGCGTTCGTCCTGGTAACCGGTAAGTTGGCCAAGGATGACGGTACCGTGAACGTGTTAGCGGAGAAAGTGGAGGGATTGAAGCTCGGATTGCGGATTGCGGATTGCGGATTGGAAGAGTCAGGTGTCGAATCCGCAATCCCAAATCCGAAATCCGCAATGTCTTTCTTAAGGGCCATGCGTCGAGTTGCCCCCGATTCCAAGGACTGGGGATGAGCGCTCGGGAATCCTGTACCGCCGGCTTTCGAGTGAAATCGGGCTGGGCCGCGGTGGTGTTGATCGGCGGCCCGCCGAAATCGCCTCGTGTTGTCGACAGCCGCGTCATCGAGCTCAGCGATCCCGCGGTCGTCGACTCGCGCCAGCCCTATCATGCCGGTTTCGGCACCGCGCAGACCGATTCCGCAATAGTGACTCGCCTCGTGCGCGGCATCGAGCAATTTTCCCGCCGCGCCATCGCGACTCTCATTGCCGAGTATCGCGAAGACCATCGCGTGCGTAGCGCCGGCGTTATTGTCGCATCATTGACGGATCCCGCTACCATCGCGAATCAGCACATGCGCGCCCACGCATCCGAAGGCCGGCTGTTTCACAGGGTGCTCGCCGAAGGCCTCGAGCGATGCGGCGTGACCATTCGAATCGCGCTGGAACGGGAGGTCTACGGCCTTTTGGCCAAGGCGCTGCACCAATCACCGACCAGGGTGAAGACCAGGGTAACCGCACTGGGCGAAGGGGCGGGACGGTGGCGGTCAGAGCAAAAGGTAGCGGCTGCAGCGGCCTGGCTGGTCAGCTAATGGCGTTTCGCGGGTCAGCATCACATCCTGTACCAATGCGAATCGGGATTGGCTGCTGCCTCTTGCTCGCGGCGTGTGGCGGGAAATCGGAACTCGAGAAGACCGCTCCTGTCCCGGGCCCCGCCGCGCCGTCAGCCCCGCTGATTTCCCGTGCACTCATCGCGATCGACGCGAATGGCACGCGGCTGACCTACCGGATCAGCGGCGACAGCACGAAGGCGCCCGTCGTCTTCATTCACGGCAGTCTGGCTGATTCCCGGTCGTGGACCCGTCAGGAGCCGGCCTTCGCGCGATACTTCCGCATTCTCGTGTATAGCCGGCGCTATCACCGGCCCAATCCGCAGACGGAAGACAACCAGCCCTATTCGGCCAAGCTGCACGCTGAAGATCTCGCGGCGCTGCTGCTAACGCTGAATTTCTCGTCCGCACACATCGTCGGATCGGGCTACGGCGGGTACATCGCGCTGACCCTGGCGCGCGAGCATCCCGATATGGTGCGCTCGCTGATCCTCGAAGAACCGCCCATCGTCTCGCTGTTGACTGGCTCCGAAGCGGGGGATCCTGTTCGCCGCACCTTTTTCTCGTCTGCGCTCGACCTGGCGCGCGCCGCGTTTGCTCGCGGTGATTCCGTGGCCGGGGTGCGTGCCTATTACGACGCTGTAACCGGACACGGCAGCTTCGACATTCTTCCCACCGCGACGCGCAGCGAGTTGGTCGGCCATGCCTTCGAGCTGCGCCGCGAAATGCTGGCAAACCGCGAGCAGTACTACGCGCCGATTTCCTGCGCCGAGCTGGGCCGCTTTACAAAGCCGGTCCTGATCATCCGGGGTGAGCGGAGTCCACAGCTCTTTCAGCTCATCAGCAACGAGCTGGCGCGCTGCCTGCAGAGCGATACCACCGTGATTATTCCCGGCGCCGGCCATCCGCCCCACGCCGCCAATCCGGCGTACTTCAACCAGGTGGTCGCTCGCTTTATTATGACGCATTGAGCGGCGGGGGTTGACGTCGTTGGCCGTCTGTTCAGATAATCCGTACCCGTGTTGCGCCGCCTCGTGTTTGTCGCCGCGCTCGCCCTTCCAGCGCTCCCCGCTGCCGCGCAAAGCCGCAGTCAGGGGCTCGTGAACACCGCTCGCGAGCACATGGCAGCCCGAGATTTCGATAAGGCCGATGTAGAGCTCTCCAGCGCGCTTTCATCCGCGCTTTATCTGCTCGACAGCGTCAATGTCTTCATATGGCGCGGAGTGCTCGAGCACCTGCGCGGCAACGACAGTCTGGCCCGGCTGAGCTTTCGACAGGTGGTGGCGCTGCATCAGGTCAACGTGCGTGGCCTCGACAACGTCTCGCCGGGCCTCGGCGACCTCTTCGAATCGGAAGCGCGTCCGTATCGCGTCTATTCCGACAGCGAGCTCGATCAGCGGGCCGCCTGGGCGTCGGGTCCCAAGCTCGCCTATCCGCCCGAGTTACGGCGCCGCGGCGTGGCGGGCCATGCAATCGTACACGCCACGATTGATAGTCTAGGCAAGGTCGAGGCGCTCGGACTGCTGGTGCTCGAATCACCGGATCCGGCGTTCGACATGCCCCTGCAACAGATGATGCTCGCCGCGCAATTCACGCCCGCGCGGCGCAAGGGTCATGCGGTGCGCAGCGCAGTGACCCTCGGATTCGATCTCCACCCTCCGGCCCCGGAGAACCCCACTCTCTTGATCACGTCGGCTCGCGACCAGCTGCGCGCCCATCGCCCCGACAGCGCACTGGCGCTGACCGAGCAAGCACTGGACAGCGCGAATCAGCCCACCGCGGGCGAGCGCGTCTACGCGCTGCTCGTGCAGGGAGTGGCATTACGTCAGAAGGGTCGGGACAGCCTGGCCACGGCGTCCTTAGATGCGGGGATCGCAGGTTACCGCGATCTCATCGACCGAGGCACGGACCTGGCGCCCTTCCTGAAGCGTCTCGCCGATTCGGTCCGCATCAGCCGCCGTCCCGTGCCCCCCCCCTTCGCCGCCCCGACAGTTGTCGGTACCGTCGACGAGCCGCCGGCGCTCCTCAGGCATCCGCCCATCCGCTACGCGCCCGAGATGCAGTCGCTGCGCATCGGCGGGACCGTTATTGTCGAGGCAACGCTCGACACTACCGGCCGGGTCCTGCCGGCGAGCGTGAAAGTCGTGCAAAGCCCGAATCCAGTTTTCGATGCGGAGTCGAAACGCGTGGTCCAGGCCGCCGTGTATCGGCCGGCCCGCATGCACGGCCGGGCCGCGCGCGTGACGATTCGTCAGCCGATCACGTTTGCCGCCTATTGACGGCCGGGCGAGAATACGAGCATGACAACTGAACTCGCTTCACTGGCCGGCGGCTGCTTCTGGTGCCTCGAGGCCGTCTTCGAGCAGCTGCGCGGCGTCACCAAAGTCACGTCCGGCTACTCGGGCGGGCACGTCCCCAAGCCGAGTTACGAGGCCGTGTGCACCGGGACGACCGGGCATGCCGAGGTCGTCCAGGTCGCTTTCGACCCCGACGAGATCTCCTACCGCGACCTGCTGGGCGTGTTCTTCACGTTGCACGACCCGACCACGCTCGACCGCCAGGGTGGGGATGTCGGCACCCAGTATCGGTCGGCGATCTTTTATCATGACGACGAGCAGCAGCGCACCGCAGAGGCAGTCGTGCGCGAGCTCGAGGCCGAGCACGTGTTTGACGATCCGATCGTGACGAAGATCGAGCCACTGAAGCCATTCTATCCGGCCGAGGAGTACCACCGGGAGTATTACCGAAGGAATCCGAACCAGCCTTATTGCCGCGCGGTCATCGCCCCCAAAGTGGCGAAGCTGCGCAGCAAATACCTGCAGCAGCTGAAAGCCTAGCCCGCGGTCTTGCTCTTGCCGAGGTAGGTCCGCACCAGCGGGGCGGGCCGGCGGCGCAGCAGGGCGCCCCGGAGGATGTCGCGCTCTTCCGCCGGCACGTCGGCGAGGAACCGTTCCTTCCCTTCGCCTTCCTTCACGACGATCGGCACACCATCGCGATACAGAATGCGGTTCGTCGTGATCGCCGCCACTGCATCACCTGGCGTCAGGATCCCGACAAGGTTCAGCGGATCGGCGCCACTGACGGCGATCAGTTCATCTGCGCCCTGCTCCCTGCGCGTGCGCCGCAGCAAGCCAATTGCTTCCGGCAGCGCATACTGCTCCCCGGAGAACCCGCCGACGAACCGGCCGCCCCGGATCTCACCACGGGCCTCGAGGCGCCGGTAGACTCGCAGGATCTCCCGCCACGGCGCGAGCAGCGTCTCGCGTTGCACGAGCCGGCGGAACACCACGCCATAGCGCCGCAGCAGCTGCCACGCGATTGCTTCGGCCACCTGCTCCTCGGGAATCGCCGGGCGCGCGTGAGTCCGGGCCCACCGCCCCGCCGTCTCCACCCCAAACGGCGCGATGCGGCCGCGCCGCCGGAATCCGCCGCCGAGCGGCCGCCGGCGATCCGACGGGACGAGCAACGCCCTGAGCCCTGCAAAGCTGTCCGAGGAGACGAGCCCCCACGCGACCAGCTCGGCCAGTCCCTTCTCGACTTCGGTGCGCAGCAGACCAGTGGCGTTGACGAGATCGCCGAAGAACAGCGCGCCTTTCGTCTCGAACGCGCCCAGCAGGGCTTTGCCGGTGGACGAGAGCGGCAGGGTCGCCGCATCGACTTCCGGATTGCCTGCTCGCCAGATTTCCCCGCGGTCGCGCCGGAATAATGCGATAGGGGTGGAGCGCACAGGCCCAACCTTGCGACTCCGCATTCCCACTTCCGCATTTCGAATTGCGTTGAGCCGTCCCCAGGCGATCTCCCCCGACAGGCACAAGCCATCGAGCCACAGCGGATCGTAGTCGGTAAGCCGCGCCGGCAGCACTTCGGACTCCCAAGCGCCGGCCGCCAGCTCGTAACCGTCGAGCAGATCGAGGACCGCCGCCAAGCCTTCCGGCCCTTCGGCGCGCGATCCGGTCGCGAGACGCTGCCACTTGAAGAGGAAGCGCAGGAAGTCCGCGGCGGCGACCGGCTCGATCTCTTTGCGCAGCCGGTCGAGCGTATAACGATGGATCCGCGCCAGCAGCCGCCGCTCGCACCACTCGAGCTCCGGGACGCCTGCCGAGAAATGCCCGCGCAGCGCGAACCCCTCGTGCTCCAGAGTGGCAAGCGCGATGTCAATGTCGATCTGCGGCAATCCAAGCGCGTCGGCGAGATCTGCGGCCGTCGTGGGACCGATGACCTCGAGCCGCCCGCGCACCAGCTCGCGGATGGCATCTTCTCTGCTCCATGACTTCGCGCGCTCGCGCTCCGGAGCAGTAACGGCCGGCTCGAGGACCACGTCGGGGAACGCAGCCTGGACCATCGGCACGCGCTCGGTGGCGACCCAGAGCTTCCCATCCATCACAGTGGCGCGCCCGGCGGCAAGCAACTGCGCGAAATGCGGGGCCCATTCAGTCCGTTTTCCGGCCTCGAGCTGCGGCACGACACCCATGACCAGCAACGCGTCGTGCAGCTCATCGGGGTTCTCAGGATCCGGCCACGCCTGCTCTCTCACGAGATCGATGGCCGTCTGATCGAGCCTCCCGAACTCTTCGGCCGTCTTCACGTCCAGGCCGCGACGCGTGATCACCGCCTGCGTGCGCCGCTCTTCGAGTGGGGCATCGTCGAGGAACGCGTACGGCCTGGCGTTCAGGACTTCATGGCAGAGCGGTGATGGCTCGGTGGTGTCTCGCGCGATCAGCGTGAACTGACCGGCCTCCATCCCTTCCAGCACACGCTTCAGTCCCGGAAAATCCATCGCCTCGAGCAGGCAGTCGGTGATCGTCTGATTGACGAGCGGGTGATCGGGGATCTCGCGATCGCCGACCAGGTTTTCCGGGCAGGCGAGCTGGTCGGGGAAGACCGCCGCGACCAGATCTTCCGCTTCCATGCGCTGCAGCGGCGTCGGGACTTTGCGGCCGCCCCGGAAGCGCAGCACGGCGAGCGCGCGCGTCGCGTTCCAGCGCCAGCGCGTCCCGAACACCGGGGCGTCGAGCATCGCTTGCACCAACAGGTGTTCCGCAGTTGCAGGCTTCAAGTACTGAAATACATCCTCGAGAGGAAAACTGTGTTGCGGACCAAGAGACAGGATGATCGCGTCCTCTGTTGCCGCCGCCTGGAGCTCGAAATTGAAGCTGCGGCAGAACCGTTTGCGCAATGCCAGCCCCCAGGCGCGATTGATCCGGCTGCCGAACGGCGCGTGCAGCACGAGCTGCATCCCGCCGGCTTCGTCGAAGAACCGCTCCAGCACCAGGCACTGCTGCGTCGGAATCGTGCCGAGGATGACGCGGGTCGCGCCGAGATACTCGACGATCGTGCGGGCGCCCGCGTCGTTCATGCCGATCGTGTCCACCAGCCACTTGATGGCGGCCGGCGGATCGTCCAGCCGGTCGGCCACGTCCTGGCGCAGCCGCGAGACTTCCTCCGACAGCTCGTTGGTCCGCCCCGGCGCCTCGCCGACCCAGAACGGCAGCGTGGGCGGCTGCCCCTTGGCGTCGGCCACACGCACCTGCCCCGACTCGACTTTGACGACCTGATAGGACGAGTTGCCCAGCTGGAAGATGTCGCCCGGCATGCTTTCAATGGCGAAATCTTCGTTCAACGTGCCGATGAACGTCTCGGTGGGCTCGAGGATGACGCGATAGTCGCCCAGATCGGGAATCGCCCCGCCTGACGTGATCGCGGCAATACGCGCGCCGCGCCGCCCCTTGAGCTTCTTGTTGATGCCGTCGTAGTGGATGTGTGCGCTGCGCCGCCCGCGGCGCGTCGTGAATCCCTCCGCCAGCATCTGCACCACATCGTCGAACTCGGCCCGCGAGAGATCCCGATACGGGTAGGCGGACCGCACCCGCTCGAACAGGTCGTTCTCGTCCCATTCTTCGCCGGCCGCGGCCGCCACGATCTGTTGGGCCAGGATGTCGAGCGGCTTGTTGGGAATGATCAGCTTGTCGAGCCTTCCCTCGCGGGTTGCGCGCAACATCGCGGCGCATTCGATCAGCTCGTCTCGCGATAGCGGGAACAAGCGGCCTTTGGGAATGGCGCCCAGCCGGTGCCCGGCGCGGCCGACGCGCTGCAGCAGCGTGGCGATCGAGCGGGTCGAGCCCACCTGGATCACGAGATCGACGCTGCCGATGTCGATGCCCAGCTCGAGCGATGCGGTGGCGACGAGCGCCTGCAGCTCGCCGCGCTTGAGCCGCTCCTCCGCCTCGAGCCGCTTCTCGCGTGACAGGCTGCCGTGGTGGCTCGTGACGTGATCGGCGCCGAGCCGCTCCGAGAGATGCATGGTCAGGCGCTCGCACAGGCGCCGCGTGTTCACGAACACCAGCGTCGTGCGATGCTGCGCAATCAGCTCGGCGATCCGGGCGTTGACCTCTTCCCAGACCTCGGCCGACATCACGGCCTCGAGCGGCGATGAGGGGATCTCGAGTGCGACATCGAGCGTGCGGATATGGCCGGCGTCGACGATCGTGGGCAGCGGCTGGCTGGTGCCGACCAGGAACTGCGCGATCTCCTCGATCGGCCGCTGCGTGGCCGATAGCCCGATGCGCTGCGGCCGTTTCCAGACGAGGGCGTCGAGCCGCGCCAGCGAGAGCGCCAGATGGCTGCCGCGTTTGTCGCGCGCGACCGCGTGGATCTCATCGACGATGACGGTCCGAACCGACCGCAGCATCTCGCGGGCGCGCTCGGACGTGAGGATGAGGTAGAGCGATTCGGGCGTCGTGACGAGGATGTGGGGTGGTCGATTTAGCATCGCCTGGCGCTCGGACTGCGGCGTGTCGCCGGTTCTGACCAACGTCCGCACCGCGATGTCGGGCAGCCCCTGCCCCGCCATCTGCGCACGGATCTCGGCGAGCGGCTCGGAGAGGTTCTTCTGGACGTCGTTCGACAGCGCCTTGAGGGGCGAGACATAGACGACCTGGATCTCATCCCGCAGCTCGCCGTTCAATCCCTGGCGCACCAACGCGTCGATCGCGGAGAGGAACGCGGCAAACGTCTTGCCCGATCCGGTCGGCGCGGCAATCAGCACGTCGCCGCCTTGCTGGATTACCGGCCAGGCGCGCCGCTGCGGCTCGGTCGGCTCGGCGAAACGGTTGGCGAACCAGCGTTCGATGACGGGATGGAAACGCGACAGCGGCATAAGACCCGAAATATACCCGAAACTCCGCTAGAGGAGAACCTCGTGTAACGATGTACCTCGGAGCGCCGCGATCCGCTCGATCGTCTCACCGATCTTGTTGTTCGGCGTCGACGCTCCCGCGGTAATCCCGATCCTGAGCGGGCCCGCCGGCAGCCAGTTCTGGCGCCGTTCCTCGGTGGTATGCGCACCCACCGGCCGGAACCGAATGCTTCCTTCCTCGAGGTCGATGCACGCCGCGTCTTCGATGTGATAGGTCGTGACGTTGTCGCTGCAGATCGCGGCGAGATGCGTCGTATTGCTCGAATTGTAGCCTCCGATCACCACCATCACATCCAGCGGCTCGGCGATCAGCTTGAGAACGGCATCCTGCCGCTCCTGCGTCGCGGAGCAAATCGTGTCGAACGTGCGGAAGTGCTCGCCGAGGGCCTCAGCGCCCCAGCGCCGCGCCATGCTCTTCCCCACCTCGCCGGCGATCGCCAGCGATTCGCCCGACAGCATCGTCGTCTGATTCGCCACGCCGACGCGCTGCAGGTCGCGGTCGGGATCGAACGACGGCGACATCTTGCCCTCGAACTGCTGGAGAAACTCGTCCCTCGTCCCCCGTCCCTCCAGGTATTCGCACACGACCCGGGCCTCGTTCATGTCCCGCACGACGAGGTATTTGCCGCCGGGATACTTGTTCACCTGACTCGACGTCGCCTTGGTCTCTTCGTGGTAGTTCTTGCCGTGGATCAGCGCAGTGAAGCCGTCGCGCGCGTACACCTCGACGCGCTTCCACACGTTCAGGACCGAGCCGCACGTCGTGTCGACGAGCACGCACCCGATCGCCCGCAGCCGTTCGAAGTCTCGCACCGTCACGCCGAACGCCGGCAGGATCACCACGTCGTCGGCCGTGACGGCACTGAAGTCGAACTCGGCGTCACGGCCCTCCGGGCGGTGCAGAAACGCGACGCCCATGGCCGCGAGCTTTTGATTGACGTGCGGGTTGTGGATGATCTCGCCGACGAGGAAGGTGCGCTTGCCGGGAAACTTGCTGCGTGTCTCATAGGCGTATTCGACGGCGCGGTCCACGCCGTAACAGAAGCCGAATTCGCCAGCCAGCCGGAACGTGAGATCGCCGACGTCCAGCGTGTAGCCGGCAGTCCGGATGGCGTCCACCACCCGGCTGTGATAATCGGCCGTCAGCGCGCCTTCGATGGCGCCCTTGAGGCCGAATCCCTTCCTGAAGTAGGTCTGTTCCACGAGACTCAATCTAACTGCACACCCCGGCCGCCGCGGATCGCGTCGAGCACGCGCTGGACCTGCCACCCGTCGTGGAACGTCGCCGGTTCGCCCTGCGGCGTGCCGCCAAGGATGACCTGAACCATCTCACGCATCAGCCGGATGAACGAACGCGCCCACATGTTGTTCGGCTGCGTCTTCTCCCAGAGATCGTCCGGAGCGGAGATGTCTTCGAGTGGCCCCACGGATTTCCCGAACTCGAGCTTGGTTTCGCCACTGAGCAAAAGCGTTCCCCCGCTGCCGGTGACCCGGCCAAGGAGGCCCGGTCCGTGGTGTCCGATTGCACTCAAGGTGATGGTGGCGACGGCGCCGCTTCCGGTTTGGAGCACGCAGCTCGCGAAATCATCCGCCGTAACCACACGGAGCGCACCCGTTTCGTCCGTGCGCTGCTTGACGAACGTCTCAACCAACCCGGCGACGTGCGTGATCTCACTGCCGCTCCAGAACCGGAACAGGTCGATGAGGTGGGACCCGACCGCGCCCAGGATGCCGCCGCCGCGCGCGGCGTCGGACCACCAATTCCAGGGCGCGTCGAACGCCTGCGGCCGGCCGTCCCCGCGCAGGTAGGGCATGAGCGACAATTCCACGTGGCGAAGCTCGCCAATCGCGTTGGAACGAATCAGCTCGCGGGCGCGGCGGCGGCTGGGCTCGTAGCGCAGCTCGTGGTCGATCCATGCGAGCCTGTCGGGATGCTGTTCGGATGCTGCCACCATTTGCGCCGCCTCAAACGCATCGATCGCCATCGGTTTTTCGCACAGCACGTGCTTCCCCGCCTCGAGCGCAGCGATCGCGTAGCGGGCGTGCGAATCCGGCGTCGACGAAACAACCACGAGATCCACCTCGGGGGAGCGAACCAGCTCCGCTCCGTCACTGAAGACGTGCGGTATCCCGAAGTCGCGCGCCACGGCTTCCGCATTGGCGCGATGGCCGCTCGCGATCGCGGTGGGCGTGGCACCGGCCACGAACGCGAGGCCAGGCAACTGGACGCGGCGGGCGAACCCCGACCCGATAAAACCGACGCGCACGACCGCCGTTGCCGTCATGGCTGGTAACCGCACGTCACCGTGTCCGCCCGCAGCGGGACGTCGTGATACTCGATGCGCGCCGGCGTTCGAATCGCGTTCTCGAGTCCGGAGCCTTCGATACGCACTCCGAGTTTGCCGTCTTCACGCTGCACGTGCACGGTGCCGCTGTCGAGCACAAACGCGTGCGGCGTCTCGCGGATGAGGTAGCGCACCGCCACGACCGCCGCCGGTACGGCCGCCGTGTCACCGGGCGCCGCAACCGGATATGAACCCGAGACCAGGCTGTCGCGGTAGCGCACGCGCAGCAGCACGCCACTTCCCTCCGGGCTCGCAGACTCCAGCAGCACGGAGCTCTCACCGGCACAGCGATGCATGGTCGCCGGTAGCGCGAACCGAATCGTGTCTCGAGGAGGAAACGCGACCATCGCCTGGAGCCGCCGCGGCTCGTCCGTGCCGCGGTTGCAGTGCGTCAGAAGCAATAGCAGGGCAGGGGTTGCTCTCAGCGCGGCGATGGCGCCCCCCCGCCCCCCCCGCCCCCCCCGACTCCCAGCGATTTGCGCGCGGCCTCGGGACTGAGGGTGTGCGGCGCCAGGGCTGCAATCAGTCCCGCGGGCAACGGAGTCGGCTTCAATCTCTTCCGGTCGACGCACACCAGCACCATCCACCCGGCCGCGCCGAGCGCGGTCAAGTCGGCTCGCAAGACGTCGAAATGGAGTGTCAGCGATTTTGTCCCGACCTTGCCGACGTACGCGGCGATGCGTAACCGGTCATCGAGACGGGCGGGCCAGTAGAACTCGCTATGAACGGCTTTGCGCGGCAGGAAGATGTCGTATTCGTCGAACATCCTCGCGTACGCCAGTCCGCAATGCCGAAACATTTCCGTCTCGGCGATCTCGAACAGCCGCACGTAGGAGCCGTAAAAAATGATCCCCGCGAAGTCCACGTCCGACCAGCGGACGTATTCCTCGATGACGAACGGTTGAGGCGCAGGGTCGGGGGGGGCCATCCCCCGGGGAAGCTAGGAGCCTACGGAGAGGCGCGGAAGCCGTCCATCCCGTAAGACTTGAGGCGCCTCCACAGCGTCGTGCGGCTGATCCCCAGGCGCCGCGCCGTTTCCGCCAGCTTGCCGCTTGTGTCCTGCAAGGTGTCGGTGATCGCCTGGCGTTCGCGTTCGGCTAAAGTGAGGGGACCGGCTGGGGGAAGGATTGCTGCTTCGCCGAGACTCTGGGCGCCGTTCTTGAGCGCGGAGAACCTCGCGCCGAGGCTCTGGAGGCGGTTGCGCACGTCGCCGTTCTGTCCATCGATGGCGCGCCGCGCGGAGGAATTGGCGTACAGCAGGCGGCCCTGCTGGTCGAAGATGACGATGCCCTCGGTCACGGAATCGATAACCGCGCGGACGAGGGGGGAGAACGTACCGGGCATGGTGCCCGTAGCAGCGACCGGTTTGTCGATCATGGGTTGGTCATCCTCATACAAATCTTGCGGGTCCAAGGTTTCATCGCGTACGAGCGAAGGTGTTAGGTTCGTGTCAAGATGAGACTCGGGGATAGGCCAAAAGGTTGCTGATTTGTTTCGGCTTGCGCCGTTGCGCCCAATCCTCATTATTGACCGTCAGGACAACAACGTGCCGAAAGACGCCTCCTCTACACGCGCTACGATCCTTGCCGCCGCCGTCCACACGCTGCAGCGCGGGGGCATGGAAGGCTTCTCTCTCGATGCGGTCGCGCGCCGGGCCGGGGTTGTCAAAGGCTTGGTCCTCTATCACTACGCATCACGCGCCCGGTTGCTGCGCGCGGCAGCGGCGCAGATCGCTGAAGCGCGCGACGCCGCTATCTCAGGCGCCCTTGCGAGCGGCCCGGGGACGGCGGGCCTCGATGCATGCTGGGAGGTACTCCGCCGCCAGATGGAAGACGGCACGGCCCGAGCCTGGTTAAGTGTCTGCGGGGCCGGCCTTATTGACCGATCGCCGAGGAATACAGGATTCGAAGCGGCCGCCCGTGACGCGATTGTCGACGGGTGCACCGCTGCGCTGATCGCCGGCGTGGCGCTGCCGGATGCACGCGACGCCTACGACGCGCTCTGGCTGTCCCTGCTGGAGGTTACTGGAAAGGCCTAACGACGCCTCGGCCGCCGACCGCCGCGCACCACGCGGGCGCGATGCGCCGCACCTAAGCTCCGCAGTCCCTGCCGCAGCTCCTCGAGCGAGCTTGCCCGGACCGCTTCATGCTTGCCGCGCGTCACCGTGTACCGTACCGGCCGATCGAACGGCGGGAGATCCTTGGGATGCAACCGGCGCGCCTGCCCTTCCTTGAGCCGCAGCCGGATGATGCCTCCAACCCCCGGCTCCACGTCGTAATCGACGGGAACGCGGTCGCCGTACAAGAAGACCGATGATGGCATGGCATCGAGCCGCTGCCGCTCCATCTCCGGGATCGCGGCATCGGGATCGATCGCGATGCGGGAGGCCACAAATGCATCCCAGGAATTCACGCCGGCGATCTGCACCGCGAGCTGCCCGGCGATGCGGTCCCCATTTGCCTGGGTGAGCCGCCCCCCCGAGCGCCGCCAGTAATGACCGAACCGCTCCAGCGCGCGCCGCACCCTTCCCTGATCAGGATGGGGTGTTTCGCCGGCGAGCAAAGCCTGCACCAGTGCGCCACGCGCGGAATCGGCCAGCTCCTCCGGGAATGGACTGGGCAACGCCTCGACTTCGCGATCGAGTGTGAAGCCGAAGTAGTCGACAGTCCGCACAACCATCAGCCCTTCCCGGCGGCGCTGCCGCTCGAACACCACGTCCGGCCTGCCGCGGCGCGCGTACCGGCGAATGGCGCGCTCCGGGACCTGCGTTCCCTCGATGCTCGCGCGCGGGACACCGAAGCGGTCGGCAAAGTACCGTAGCGTTCCGGCGATCGCGCCCCAGCTTCCACACACCGAACTGCGGCTCACGCGTGCTTCGCGCCCGTCCGCGGTCTGTTCGTCGATCACGAGATCGAATGGCATGATCTTGGCCAAAAGGTCAGCAAAAAGCTCGAGCGTCTTCCGGTCTCCATAGGGCAACTTCTCGGGGAGACGCACGTCGAGTTGGCGATAGACCGAGGCCGTCCCCAGGGCGATGTCTTCGATCGCCTTAACGAGCACACCACGCTCCTCCGCCCAGCGCTCGATGTCGCCCTCGCGGAAGAGATGCCGCGGCAGGCCGTACACCTCGCCCAGATACCCGTGCTTGTTGACGGCCTCGGCGTAGACGTTGTAGGCCGTGATGTGATCGGAGCCTGGGACGATCAACCCTCCCAGTTGCCGCTCCTCGCGTGTCATGCGGTGCAGCGACTCAATGTTCGACGCGACGGCGACGAGCGGTACCAGCGGGGGCTCCGCGTGATAGAGCAGTTCGCCCCAGGGACGTTCCACCGGCATCGCTTCGACATCGCGGCCGTAAGTCGTTAAGCGGCCGTGCTCTATCAGCCCGCGTTCCGTGAGCAGCTCGACGCTGTCGCGATAGGCCCGCCGATCGAGCGGGACCGGCAAGTCGAGCTCGGCCGCATCCACCCCAATTGCCGCACATGTGATCGCGACCCGCTCCGCGTCGCCAGCCAGCTGGAATTCGGGGGCGGTGGGGCGGAGGTCTTCGAATGCCAGATCCCGGTCGCTGAGGATGTAGACCTCACCGTGCTGGACGCGGCCATGGACCCGACCCGCCATCTGCAGAATCTCGTTGGCACCCAGGTACGCCCGCGTCAGCACGTTCTTGCCGCGCTCAACGACGTTCGTGTAGCGGGCATCGTAAATCACCACCGTGTCCAGGCCGCGGATATTGAGCGCCGATTGGCCCGCCGCCGTCATCGCCAGGAGAAAGGGACGTTTGACCAAACCGTCAAGAAAAGGACGAATGACGCGAATCGGCTCGCCGCCATGGTAAAAGGCTGTCGCCAGGTTGGGCCAGCGGTCGCCGAGCTCCTTCGCGATCTGTTCGACCTCGGCGCGGGTGGGCACGAATACCGCCACGCCCCGCCGCTCTCGGGTGACCCTCTTCATGAAACGATCATTCAAGAATTCGAGAGGCTGCTCCGCCAGAACGTTCACCAGCGCAGCCTTGGTGGGATCGAAGGCACGCGTCTCCAGGACCTGGGCGGAGGCCAGGTATTCCGAGTAAAAGCTCGGGTCGACCGTCGCCGAGAGCCAGATGAAGCGGCAGCGCGCGCGCTTGCCCAGCGCGAGACAGAGCTCCATCTCGGCGGACGTCTGATGGATTTCGTCGACGACCAGGGTGTCCTGGGCGGTGATCAGACCATCCTGGAACCACCGCCGCGCAATGCCTGTCGTGACGATGACGACATTCCAGGTCGGCGTCTCGGGCGTCGCTTCGCGTTCGCGATTCACCACGCCCACCTTGAGCGGCGCTTTCAGGATGGTTTCCGCCATCGCCCGGATGGCCAGCGTTTTCCCCGTGCCCGTGCCCGCCACAATGCCAAAGCCCTGACCGGAGCCCGCCAGCCGGCGAATGTCATCTCCGTGTTCTCGCTCGAGCAGCGTTTCCAACTTCAGTCCCAGCGCCAACTCGATCGTCTCACAGGCAGCTCGAGTCGGCGCGATGACGATGACACGGCCGGTGGCTGGTTCGGCAGCGAGAAATGCCTGGGGGTCGGGGGGAAGGAAATGATCGCGGGATATGCGCACTACTGGAATATAGAAAAAGAAGGGAGGCGCCGGTGAACCGGCGCCTCCAGCCTATTCGACGTGCCCTACCAGCCGCGATGATAGCGGCGTGCGTGATACCGATGCGGTCGCGCGTAGTAGCGCGGACCCACGACGATGATTGGGGCAGGGTAGTAGCGATAGTAGTAGGGGTGCGCGTAGCGGTGATAGTACGGTCGATAGTAATAGGGCCGGCCGATGACCACCTGACCGGCGAAGTACGGGTCTCCGAAACTCAAAGAGACGCCAACCCTCGTTTGCGCGCTGGCGCCGCCGGTAGCGAGACCAAGCAACAGTCCGACGAGAATGAGCATGCGTTTCATGGCTGCCTCCTTGTCGTGTCTATGAGAAAGAGCCGTGCCACGCCCGCCAATGCTCGCAAGTGATGTGCTGCCAATGTGATGCGAGATAGTGCCAGATCCGGGGGCTGTCCGTCAGCGGATACAGCTGTCCGTTCAGTCTCCGAAGCTGATTCCCAGATCTCTCGCGGTCGTTATGGTGTCGGAGTCGAGCGGCACGCGCCGGGGCGTCGCGATCGCCTCGGCCAGGGGGACGGCAACGATGCGCGGCGGCTGCAAGGCGACCATCATGCCGAACTGTCGCTCGGCAACCAGGCGCACCGCCGCGGCGCCGAACCGCAGCGCGAGCAGCCGATCGAACGTCGTGGGGCTGCCGCCCCGCTGCAGATGTCCCAACACGAGCGAGCGCGTCTCTTTCCCCGTCATCTGCTCGATCGAGTGGGCCACTTTGTCGGCGATGCCGCCGAGCCGTTCGTGCGCGGGATCGATGAGCGACACCGCGCCGCCTTTTGGGACCGCACCCTCCGCTGCCACCACAACGCTGAAATGCCGGCCCTCCGCTTCGCGCCGCCGGATCTTGTCGCAGACCTTGTCGATGTCGAACGGGATTTCGGGAATCAGGATCACGTCGGCGGATCCGGCCAGACCCGCGTGGAGCGCGATGAAACCCGCGTTGCGGCCCATGACCTCGACGACCATCACCCGCTCGTGACTCTCCGCGGTCGAGTGCACTTTGTCGATGGCGTCCGTTGCAGTGGCGACCGCGGTATCGAATCCAAACGTTGCGACCGTGGCGCCGACGTCGTTGTCGATCGTCTTGGGCACACCGACGACGGGCAGGCCCTTCTGCCACAGCGTGTGGACGATGCCGAGCGTCCCCTCGCCGCCGATCGCGATCAAGGCATCGAGGCGATTCGCCCGAAAGGATTCGAAGAGCTCCTGCGTGCGGTCGCGCTCTTCCCAGGAGCCGTCGGGCCGCTGCACGCGCCATTTGAGAGGATTACCGCGGTTCGATGTCCCGAGGATTGTGCCGCCGAGGTGGGTAATGCCGCGGACTTCCTGCGGGCCGAGGGGCATCAGCTCGCCCTCCCCGAGCAGACTCCCGAACCCGCGCTTGATGCCGACGCACTCCCACCCGCGATGCACCGCCGTGAGTACGGCGGCACGGATGACGGCATTCAGTCCGGGCGCATCGCCGCCGCCGGTGGAAATGGCAAGTCTCACCGCTTGCCGGCGGCCGCCTCGCGGATCAACCGCACCACTTCACCAGGCTCGGCGTGGCGCTTCATGGCTTTCTTGGAGTACACCCGGCGTCCGTCGACGTCCACTTCGAAGACGCCCCCTGAGGACTGGATCAGCCGCACTTCGGCGTGCGGGTAGGCATCGCGGATCTCGGCCGCCAGACCGGTGGCCCGAGGCTCGTAGTTTCAGATGACGCAGTATTCAATCGTGACGGTCATGGCGTGAACGATAGTCGCGCTTGACATGGTGCGCCACGGCGCCGACCTTGCGCGATGGTCTCGGCAGCGCCGGCGTTGTTCGTCCGTGTTGCGATTTCCCTCGCCGCCCTCGTCAGCTTCGGCGCCGGGATTGCCGCCCTCGCCAGCGGCGCAGTTCCGGTCGGCGAAAACCTGCCGCTCGCCGGCGCGCTGCTCGTGCTCGCCGCCGCGCTCTCACGCCGCTTCGGCATCGCCCTCCCGGGCAACGGGTTCTCGTCCTACGTCATCGGCGTGCTGCTGTTCGCCATTCTCGATCGCGGCTGGGCATTCGCCGCAATCGTCGCGCCGTTCGCGATGCTGGTCGGCGACGTCGTGCTGCGGCGACTGCCGCTGCGCGCGGCGTTCGGCAACGCGGCCCATCTCACCGCGGGGTCCACCTTCGTGGGTCTGATGTACGCGCGGGTGAGTGGCGCGATGGGGGCGGCGGCGCTCTCGGCCGACAACGCCGGTGCGGTTGCGCTGACCATCGTCATACTGCCCATCATCGTGAACGGCACGTTTTACCTCGAGCTCGCGCTGGGGCAGACGATCGCGTGGGTGGACGCGCGGCTCACGCTGCGCTGGGAATCCATCGTCTATCTCGTATCGGCGGTGCTCGCCCTCGGGTGGCTGGCGCTGCTCCATGCGACGCTGCCGGCAGGCCCCCGCGTCCTCGTCACAGCCGGATTGGCGATGGGGACCGCGGGCAGCCTGTACGTGCTGCGTCTCGGCGTCCGCGCCGACGAGCTGCACCTAATTCAGCGCCTGGCGCAGGTGATCGCCGCCGAGCTGACGCTGACCGAGAGCTTCAAGCGCGTGCAGGAGCTGACGCGCCAGCTGGTGCCGTGGGAGCAAATGGGATTCGCCCGCTACGACGTGCGCACGCGGCAAATGGAGCTCGTGGCCGACACCGCCGCCCCGCCGGGGAAGACGTTCCGATTCGATTCCGATGCGGGCCTCACCGGCGAGGCGCTGCGCTTGCGCCGCCCGGTTGTCGCGCACGGCCTCGCCTACGATCAGGTCGTCGTCCCCGGCGCCGAGGTACCCGGCTCGGAGATGCTCGTGCCCCTCTACCATGCGGGGCAGCTCGTCGGCCTGTGGAGTGTCCGGCATTCCGACCCCACCATGTATCGCCAATCGGACGGTGACCTGCTCGAGCTGCTCGCGCCGCAGCTCGCCTTGATGGTCGCGATCGATGGCTCCCTGCGGCCCGTCACCGGCGCCTCCGATCAGACGATGCAGTACGTGCAGACGCTGACCGCGACGACCGAGGAGATCCATGCCTCGAGCGAGGAGGTCGCGGCATCAGCGCGGCGCGCCAGCCACGGCGCGGGCCAGGCGGCGAATCTCGTCAGCACGGCGGCCCGCGAAGCCGGACAATTGAAAGACACCGCCGCCGAGCTTGCCGCCGCCGGCGATCGCACGCGCGAAGCGGGGTCGCAGATGGAAAAGACGGCCGACCGCGTGCGCACCGGCACGCAGAACGCCGTGCGGCAGCTGACCGATCTCGGGGCCACAACCGAGGAGAGTGCCGCCGAAGTCGGCCGGCTGCGTGATGTCGCGACGCAAGTCGAACGGTTCTCCGAAACGATCGGCTTCGTGGCCAACCAGACGAATCTGCTCGCCCTGAATGCGACGATCGAAGCGGCGCGCGCGGGAATTCACGGACGCGGCTTCGCCGTTGTCGCCGATGAGGTGCACAAGCTCGCGGAAGCGAGCGGCCGTGAGGCGCGCAACGTGGGCAAGGCGGTGCAGGACACCCGCCGCGCCTTGGATCGAGCTGCGCAGCTGATCGAACGGATTCGCGGCGACCTGGGGCAGGTCGTCCAGAGCTCCGCCGAGTGGGTACAAGATCTCAATCGCATCGCCGAGGCAGCCGTCGAGACGGCGCGCGCGGGCAAGCAGGTCGCCGAGTTCGGTCGCCAGAGCGCGGAGCTGGCCACGAAGATCACCGAGACGCTCGGGCAGGCACGCGCGGGGGCGCAGAGCTCCAGTCAGGAAGCGGAGGCCGTTGCGGCGGCGGCGGCCGAGCAGCTGCGGGCCATCCAGGACCTCGCCCATGGTGCGGCCGAATTGTCGGCCCTCGCCGAGCAGCTGTCGCAGGCACTGCGTTTCATCCGCGGAGGGAATGGTCATCCGTAAACCGATCGCCGCGGCGGCGGTCGTACTCGTGGCGACAAGCGTGGCAAGCTGCAGCGGAGACTCCGGCTCGCCCACCCCCGCCGCTCGCATCGACTACGTCGCCGGCGCCATCGAGCCGATTCTCACGCGCGGCGAAGGGTTCGTGATCGAAGGCCTCGGCTTCGGCACGGCACGCGGCACGGTGCTGCTCACGAAAATCAACGGCGGCACGATAGAGGCCGCGGTCGCCGACTCCGCATGGACGTCGTTCACGATCACAGCCGTCGTCCCCGATTCGGCGGCCACCGGAACCGAAGCGCTGGCCGTTGTCACCGCGGCGGGAACGACGATCCTTGCGACGGTCCACGTCCTGCCACGGTCATTCTTCGATCCAGGAACAGTGACGTGGACCGCGCGGGCGCCGTACCCAGGCGCAGTCGCCGGCATAGGACTGACCGTGGCTGAGTTTCCCGAGCCAGGCGGCGTCCTGCGCACCACACTATACGCGGCCGGCGGCGCAGACCCACCGCTGATGACGCCGGACTCCGGCGTGTATGTCGCGCGCGCGACGGCCGGAGGAGCCGGGGCGATCGACGGCTGGACACGCCAGCACGACACGACGGCACAGGCGCGCAGTCGCGTGCTTCCGGCGCCGCGTGCCTTCGCCGCCGCCGCGGTGGCGACGCGGTACAACTCCCGGTTTCCGGGGACCGCATTGTACGTCATCGGGGGCATCGACCGGTCGGGAGCCGCGCAGGCCTCGGTGTTCGCCGCCGACGTGACGGCGGACAGTGTGATCGGCCGGTTCGTGTTCCTGGAGCCGTTACCGGCGCCGCGCGCGGGAGCGATCGGGGTCGTGCGTCACGGCAGGATTTACGTCATCGGCGGAACGGACCAGCTCGGCCAGCCGCAGAGCTCCGTCTACATGGGTCGCATCGGGGCGAACGGGCACATAGACGGCTGGTATCTGCAGCCGTCGCTCGTCGGGCCGCGGGCGTATGGGGCCGGACTGGCGCGCGACATTCGGGTCATCGCCATCGGGGGAGTTGCCGACAGCGTGCCCCCCGGCGGGGGCGTCGGAACCGGGACCCAGCGGCTGGTGACGGGCGATACGGCGGCCGTAAGCCTGCTGTCGGGATTCTTCACGGGCGCGTGGGGCGCGGGACCGGCATTGCTGCCCGAAGGCCGGTCGCAGTTCGCGCTCCTCGACCTCGACTCAACAGTGTTGATCGTGGGCGGAATATACGGCGGTGCAGGCAGCAACTCGGCTGAGACGCTCGCGGCAGCGGTCAACGACGACTCCTTGAGTGCGTTCGCCGGTCCCGTCGGCACCAATCGCATCGCCGACTTGATGTGCCTGACGGAGCCAGCCGGAACCCTGATTGGCCCCACCGGGGTCGCGTGGCATGAGGCGGATGGGACGCATCGAGGACTGGTGGTCGGCGGAGCCGATTTGGCCACGCAGGGGCGCCGCAGCTGCGCCTGGGGTTTCTGAATGCGAGCCTGATTATTAGAGTGTGAAGTGCCGCTAACCACGGGGAGAGACATGCGCGCGCGGACAACGCTGGTGGTGCTCGGTCTCATTGCCGTTCCTGCCCTTTGCGTCGGCCAACACACCCATCAGTTCGAAATCGGCGCATTCGCCTCGTTTACGCACTACGATCGCGCGTTCAGTCTCGATAATCAGATCGGCGGCGGCGGACGGCTGGGCTATTTCTTCGGCCCGGTGGTCGGTGTCGAGTTCGACGTTGGTTATCAGCAGCCCACGCCGACGAGCGGAGGCGCCAACGCGAACCTGGCACTGGGCGGTGGCAGCCTTGTCCTGAACATGGGCAACGCGCACAACCTCTTCTATATCCTGGGCGGCTATACGCGCCTGGCGTTCGGCGATCGCGCCGGCTACCGCTTCACCGACAACGGCGTTCACGGCGCGATTGGCGACCGGATGTTCCTCGGCGACCGAGTCGCCGTCCGCATCGAAGGCCGTGCGATCTATTCCCCGAAGACCGGCTTCTCGAGCGGCAATTGGGCGGGACACATCGTCGGCTCCGCCGGGCTGTCGATCTTCACCGGGCCGAGCGGATTCCGGGACGCCGATCAGGACGGCATCGCGGACAAGAAGGACGCGTGCCCCGGAACACCGGCCGGAGCGGTCGTCGATGCGGTAGGATGTCCCAGCGACTCCGACCGCGACAAGGTCTACAACGGGCTCGACGCGTGCCCCAACACGATCGAAGGAGCGGAAGTCGACGCGCGCGGCTGTCCGAAGGATACCGACGGCGATGGCGTGTACGACGGGATCGACAAGTGTCCCGGGACGGCAACCGGGGCGCGCGTCGATGCGACCGGCTGCCCAACCGACGCCGACAGGGATGGCGTGCCTGACGGTCCCGATCAATGCCCGAATACGCCGGCCGGCGCGACCGTCGACGCGACGGGCTGTCCAGTCGACAGCGACCACGACGGCGTGCCCGACGGCGTCGACAAGTGTCCCAATACGCCGGCAGGAACCGAGGTCGATACGGCGGGATGCCAGCGCGCCTCGGACGCCGACGGTGACGGCATCGACGACACCAAGGACAAGTGCCCGGGCACCGCGGCAGGCACGCGGGTCGACGCGGCAGGGTGCCCGATTCTGTTCACCGAAGCGAAGACCCCCGTGGTGCTCCGCGGCGTGACGTTCGAAACGGGGCGCTCGGCGCTGAAACCCGATTCGTACACGATTCTCGACATCGTGGCGGCGTCGCTCATCGCCAACCCCGACATCAAGATCGAAATCTCAGGCCACACCGATAACACCGGATCGGCGGCGACCAACACGCGCCTGTCGCAGGCGCGCGCCGATGCGGTGCGGACGTATCTGGCCAGCAAGGGCGTCTCACCGGATCGCATGGTAACGAGGGGCTATGGTCCCACGCAGCCGGTCGCGCCTAACACCACGGCGGCGGGCCGGGCGCAAAACCGGCGCGTCGAGCTGCGGCAGACAAACTGAGGCGGAGGCTCACGTGACAAAGGTCGCGGTCATATTGGGAGTGTTGGTGTTGAGTTCCACCACTCTCACGGCACAGTACGAGCGCCGCTACGAGGTCGGCTTGTTTGGCGCGTTCACGAAGTACGACAAAGGCTTCAACCTCGCCGATAAGATCGGGGGCGGCGTGCGTTTCGCGTACGGCCTGACGCCGATGCTCGGCCTGGAGGTCGATGCGCTGTTCCAGGCGCCGCAGGACGTCGGGCCATCCACGCAGATCGAGCCGCTGATCGGCAGCGCCAGCCTAATCGTCAACGCGCTGAACGCCAGCCGGATGTCGGTCTACGTCCTCGGCGGATACTCGCGGCTCGATTTCGGCGCGACGAGCCCGTACCGGTTCACCGATGGCGGAGTGCACGGCGGCGCGGGGGCAAAATTCTTCATGAGCTCGCGCTTGGCGCTGCGGTTTGAAGCGCGCGGCATCTACACACCGACGACGAACAGCTCGTTCGGCCAGAAGAGCGCCACCCATCTCGTGGGGTCGGCCGGACTCGCATTCTTCCAATCAGACGGCCCGCCCGCGGCGGATGCCGATCACGACCGTGTCTCGGACAAGAACGACGCGTGCCCCGACACGCCGCTGGGAGCAACCGTCGACAACCGTGGCTGTCCCGCAGATGCGGACAGCGATGGTGTACTTAATGGGATTGATGCCTGCCCCAACACGCCGACCGGTGCGACGGTCGACGCCACGGGCTGCCCACACGATCAGGACGGCGACAAGGTGTTCGACGGCATCGACCAGTGCCCTGATACCCCCGCCGGCGTGACGGTCGACGAAAAAGGCTGCCCGCCGACCCCGGGAGACAGCGACGCTGACGGCGTCAACGATCTCCTCGATAAGTGCCCAGCGACGCCCGCTGGTGCGACCGTCGACCCGACGGGATGCCCGATCGATTCCGATCACGACAGCGTGTGGGACGGGCTCGATAAGTGCCCGGACACGCCGGTGGGCGCCACCGTCGATAGCAACGGCTGCCCGCTCGATTCCGACGGCGACAAGGTGTTCGACGGCATCGATCGTTGCCCTGATACGGCCGCCGGAACGCCGGTCGATGCGTTCGGATGCCCGGCCGACGCCGACAAGGATGGCGTGGGGGATGGCTTCGATAAGTGTCCCAACACCCCGCCCGGGACGCCCGTCGATGCGAACGGGTGCCCGCCGGCCAAGGATACGGACGGCGACGGTGTCATCGATCCGCAAGATCGTTGCCCCGGCACGCCGGCTGGGTCGCGCGTGGATCAGTTCGGCTGCTTGATCCTCTTCGAAGAGCGCGCACCCGCGGCACCGGGCGCACCGGCGCCGGCGCGGCCGACGCTGATTCTCCAGGGCGTGAACTTCCAGAGCGGCCGCTCGGTCCTCACCGCCGCGTCATATGCGGTGCTGGACCAGGTCGCTGCATCGCTCGTCGCGAATCCCGAGATTCGCATCGAGATCGCCGGGTATACCGATTCCACGGGTACCAGGCCGAAAAACCTGCAGCTGTCGATGGGGCGGGCAGGAGCCGTGCAACACTACCTCGCGCGCAAAGGAGTCAGTCCTGCGCGGATGCGGGCGCGTGGCTATGGCGCATCAGGCTACATCGCGCCGAACGCGACGCGGGAGGGCCGCGCGCAGAACAGGCGAGTAGAGCTGCACAAGCTGAACTAGGCCCTGCTCCGCGTTCCTGTTCGAGGGTCGGGACAAGCAAACAGTCCCGACCCTTAGTATTTTCTCCCGCCCCGATCCGACCGAGCATCGTATGCATTTGCAACATGGGCGGCGCAGCATCTTCATCGCGCTGGCAGCCGCGCTGCTGGCGGGGCCGGCGGTTGCACAGCAGCGGCGTGCTCGCCGCCCTGCGCCGCCCCCCGCCCCTCGCCGCCCCATCGCCGCCGCCGTCATCCCCACGCCGCGCTCGATCCTGGGTTTCGATCCGGGCGACGACCGCAAGCTCGTCGAATGGCCGGTGCTGGTGCGCTATTTCGAAGCACTCGCCAAGGCGAGCCCGCGCGTGGAATACCGGGAGCTGGGCAAGACGACGCTCGGCGCGCCCTTCATCGCGCTCGCGATCTCGAGCCCTGAAAACCTGCGCCGCCTCGACTATTACCGGCAGCTCAACGCCGGCCTCGCCGATCCCAGAACGTTCCGCAGCGCTCGAGCCGCGCGCGACGCACTGACCAACGGCAGAGCCGTCGTCCTCATCACCTCGAGCATCCATTCGACCGAAGTGGGAGGGCAGCTCTCGCCGGTCGCGCTGGCATACCGGCTGGCGACCGACACGGGCGCTGCCACGCGGGCGATCCTGGACAATGTGATTCTCTGGCTCGTGCCGTCGCTCAATCCCGACGGCGTCACGATCGTGGCGAAATGGTATAACCGGACACTCGGCACCACCGCCGAGGGAACGTCTCCGCCCGAGCTGTATCACCACTACGCGGGGCACGACAACAACCGCGACTGGTACGCATTCACGCAGGTCGAGACACAGCTGACGGTGGATTCGCTGTACAACGTCTGGCACCCGCAGATAGCGCACGACATCCATCAGATGGATGCCAACGGTGCGCGGCTGTTCCTGCCGCCCTATCTCGATCCGGTCGAGCCGAATGTCGATCCGCTGCTGATCGATGGCGTGAATGCACTGGGCACCGCGATGGCGTGGGAGCTCAGCGGCCAGGGCAAGACCGGCATCTCGATCAACTCCACGTACGATGCGTGGACCCCGGCACGCGCCTACCAGCACTACCACGGCGGCGTCCGCATTCTGTCCGAGACGGCCAGCGCCGACCTCGCGACTCCCATCGACGTCCCATTCGACCACCTGCAGGCCCGCTCCCGCGGCTACAACCCGCGCGAGCGGTCGTGGAATTTCACGAACCCGTGGCGTGGCGGCCGCTGGACGCTGCGCGACATCGTGTCATATCAGACCGATGGTGCGTACGCGCTGCTGGTCCACGCCGCGCATGATCGCGAGCGCTGGCTCGCGAACTTCTTCACGGTCGAAACACGCGCGGTGCGCGGCTGGGGCGCGCGCGAGTGGCCGTACGCGTACGTCATACCGGCTCGACAGGACTCCGTCGCACTGAGCGCGTTGCTCGGGATCCTGCGGCGCGGCGCGGTCGAAATTCGCACGGCGCTGCAATCGTTCAGCCTGCAGGGCCAGCGCCACAGCGCCGGCACGTACGTCGTCGTATTGCGGCAGCCCTACGCGTCATTCGCCAAGACGCTGCTCGAGCCGCAGCACTACCCGGATCGCCGGCTCTATCCCGGCGGTCCCCCGGAGCGGCCGTACGACGTCACGGCACACACGCTGCCGTTGCTCATGGGCGTCACCGCCATCGTGGCAAATGACTCATTACGCGTTCCGTTGTCGTCGCCGATAACGCCTCGATCCGTCACTCCCGTTCCCCCGCTCCGTGAGGACTCCGTCCCACGCATCGGCCTCTACAAATCGTACGATGCCCCCATCGACGAAGGCTGGACGCGGTGGGTTTTCGACAACTGGAAGGTGCCGTACACGTCGCTGGTCGATTCCGTGGTTCGCGCGGGCAAGCTGCGTGATGAGTTTGACGTGATCATCCTTCCCGATCAACCACCGCGTGAAATTCTCGAAGGGTTGCCACCGCGCTACCCCGCTCCGTACGCCGGAGGCATCGGTCCCGAAGGCAGTGAGTCGCTGCGGCAGTTCGTCGTGGATGGCGGCACGCTGATCGCGTTGAACGAAGCGAGCCGTTTTGCGATCCAGGCGTTGCTGCTACCGGTGCGTAACGTGCTCGAGGCCGTGCCCGATGAAGACTTCTACGCGCCCGGCTCGATTTTCCGGCTCGAGCTCGACACGACACACGCAGTGGCGCGGGGACTGCGGAGCGAGACCATGGGGTGGTTCCAGGGCGGCCCGGCGTTCGAAGTGCTCGACTCGACGGTCACCCACGTGATCGGCCGCTGGCCGGAAGATCCGGCGCGTATCCTGCTCTCGGGCTGGGTCCTGCACCCCGACCGCATCGCTGGGAAAGCGGCGATTCTTGAGGTGCAACAAGGTTCGGGACGCGTCGTCCTGTTCGGCATTCGGCCACAGTATCGAGGCCAGAGCATCGCTACTTACCCGTTGCTATTCAACAGCTTACGGTTGAAATGAGGATTTAATCCTTGCACCGTCAGGGGTCAATTCCCTATGTTGATGGCCCCTATGAAGTTGGCTCGGCAGGCAGGCGCTCTCGTGCTCTGGGCCGCGACCGCAAGTCGCGGCCTTTTTGCCCAACAGTTGCCCGCCTCGCCCGACAGCATGCAGCTGCGCGGCGTCGAGCTCCGCTACGTCCTTCCCGAGCCGCTCTTCGACAACGCGCCCGCCGCGCAACCCGTGAAGGCGCTCTACGTCAATGCGTGGGCGTTCGGATCGAGCAAGCTCGCGCAGCTCGTGCGGCTCGCTGATTCGACGGAGATCAACGCCTTCGTCGTCGACGTGAAGGACGATACCGGTTGCCTGCTCTATCCATCCGAAGTGAAAGTCGCGCAGGAGATCGGCGCGACGCGGTGCGTGCGCACGCGCGACGTGCAGTCCCGGCTCGACACGCTGCACGCGCATGACATTTACGCGATCGCGCGTATCGTCGTCGCCAAGGATCCGCTGCTCGCCGAGCGGCGGCCCCAGTGGTCGGTGCAGAATCGCGACGGCAGCGGGTTGTGGCGCGATCGGATCGGCACCGCGTGGGTCGATGCGTACAACGATTCGGTGTGGATCTACGCGGGGCAGCTCGCCGAAGAAGCGGTGCGGCTGGGATTCAACGAAGTGCAGTTCGACTACGTGCGTTTCCCCGACGAGCCGAAAGAAGCGATGGCGCAGGCCGTCTTCGCCGCCCGCAAGCGCGGCGAAACACAGCGGGAAGGCGTGCAGGCCGGCATCGCGATTCTCGCCAACCGGATTCAGCCGCTCGGCGTGCCGATCACGTTCGACATCTTCGGTCTCACCGCCTCGGCTACGGGCGATCTCGGCATCGGCCAGGTATGGGAGGATTTCATCACGGTCGCCGACGTCGTGTTGCCGATGGTGTACCCGAGCCATTACTACCGGGGGAGCTACGGACTCGCGTGGCCCAACGGGGAGCCCTATCGTGTGGTCCGGAACGCGCTGAGCGAAGCCATCGAGCGCTCGCGGCCGTTCGTGAAAGCGGCGACGATCCGTCCCTTCCTCCAGGCGTTCACACTCGGGCGCCGCAAGCCGCGTTACACCCCGCACGAAATCCGCGAGCAGATCCGCGCGGCGGAAGAGTTGGGCATCCGCACCTGGGTGCTGTGGAATCCCCGCAGCGTGTATCAACGCGATTCGCTCCGCCCCTACCGCGACGTCGCCACGATTACCGGTGGCGGGGGCGCTCAGTAGCGTCATATTTCCCACATGAAAAAGCTGTTGCTTCCCCTGGCGCTGGCCGGGACGCTCGGCGCGTGCTCTAATGCCGAGGGCGTCGATCCCGATGCGATTCCCGCAGCCCAGCTCCTTGCGGTCCGCATGGCGCTCGACTCGGCGTTCCTGCACGATACGACGTTGGACTCGGCCTTCACCGGGACGTCTGGTCTGTACGCACAGATGTCTACCGTCGTGTTCCCCTTCATGGATCGTGCCTCGCGCATTGTGCAGGGATCCGACACCACGCGTGTCGTGGGGGTCGAATTTGACGTCGATGCAACGCAAAATGGCTCGCGACTGACCATGAACCTGAGTGCGGTCCTCGCGTGGAAGGGCTACGATTCGACGAGCGGAACGATAGACACGGTCTTCTTCCTGCTCGGCGCAGACCGCGCGCCGGTGACCGATTCGCTATGGTCACGCTTTACGCTCGATACGGCTGGCACAGGCACGGGCTTCGTCATCCACCAGGCGCTGGACTCGACGACGACGAAGTGGCTGGCACGCGGCGGGCACTTGCGCACCACGTCGAGCCGGTACGGCTCGGCGCTGGGGACCGCGACGTTCTCGGTCTATCGTGGCATGCTGAATGGCGAGTTCGCGATCACCGCGAAGTCGGTTCCTGATTCCACGACGACGGTGTCGTCGGCTCTGGATTTTGGAAGTGGCGCGCGCGCGGTGAAGGTGAAGATCCGCGGTACCCTACCCTGATTTCGCGCTCTCCAGCACCATTCCCGGCGCCCACGCGGTGATGTAGCCGCTGATCGCCGAAGCGGCGACCGTGTATGGATTGGCGAGATAGAGTTGCCCCGGCCCTGAGCGGCCCGGGAAGTTGCG
>DASPXD010000258.1:0-7715 GCA_035637435.1 Gemmatimonadales bacterium | reverse complement strand
CTGGAACGACAGGTGCTGCTCTCACCGGTGCATGGCAGCGTGAACGTGAGCTGGCACCGTACCAAGGTCACGGTAAAGCCGAAGGAAGGGTGGAAAAAGCGAGTCTACCGGCTCGAGATCCTGCCGGGCTTCGTCGATTTGCGCCGCAACCGCCTCGACTCGGCAAAAACGGTGCTGTTTTCGACGGGCCCCGAGATCGGGCATGCGCGCATCGGCGGCATCGCGCTGAAGTGGATCGAGCAAACGATCCTGGCGCGCGCGCTTATCGAAGCGGTGCCGCTCCCCGATAGCGCCGGGTACTTGACCCTGGCCGATTCCGGCGGCCAGTTCAACCTCACCAACCTGCAACCGGGGCGCTACATCGTGTATGCGACGGCGGACGAGAACGGCGACCGGCACCGCGGCGGGCGCGAGGCGTACGACTCGACCGAAGTGACGCTCGATTCGAGCAGCAACGTCGCGCTGTTCACCTTCCCGCATGACACCGTTCCCCCGCGCCCGCGCGCGGCGGTGGCCGTGGACTCGAACACCGTGCGCGTCGAGTTCACCCAGGCCCTCGATCCGACCGCGTCGCTCGACACTGCGCACCTGCACGTCCTCGAGCTGCCCGACTCGACGCCCGTCGCAACGACGCAGGTCCTCACGCAGCGCCAGTTCGATTCGCTGACCAACGCCGCGCGGGCGAAAGCGGACTCAGCGGCACGCGCGAAAGGGGATTCGGGCGCGGTGCACGACACCTCTCGGGCCCCGAAAATTCGTCCAGCAGCTCCCCCCCCGCCGCCCCCGGCCGCACGCGGGCCCGCGGCGGCCGCTCGCGCGCCTGCCAGGGCGCCCGTCGATACCGCGCTGGTGCGGCGGCTGCTCGCCCGGCGCCCCGTTCCGTCCGACAAGATCGTGGTGCGTCTGGTGCGCCCGATGAAGCCCGAGACGCGCTACGTCGTGCGCGTGACAGGCGCGACGAACCTGATCGGCAAAAAGGGCGACGGCCTGATCGGCTTCGCGATGCCCAAGCCCGTTGTGTCGGATACCACGCACCACGCACCACGCACCGGTCGCCCGTGACCGATCTCCGCCGCCAACTCCCATCGATCGATGCGATCCTCGCCAACCCGGGGATCGCGTCGCTCCTCGCCGAGCATCCCCGGGCGCTCGTCGTGAAGGCGGCGCGCGCGGCGGTCGACGCGGCCCGCGTCAACGGCGGCGCGCCGCCGGTCGAGGGTTGGGATGCGGCGGTGCGCGCGGCGGTGGCGCGGCTCGGGGTCGCCTCGCTCGCGCCGGTGATCAACGCGACGGGCGTCGTGCTGCACACCAATCTCGGCCGCGCGCCGCTCGCGCCGGCGGCCATCGCCGCGCTGACTCGCGTGGCGCAGGGCTACTCGGCGCTGGAGTACGATCTGGGCCGCGGCACGCGCGGCTCGCGCCATGCGCATTGCCGCGATCTGCTGATCGAGCTGACGGGGGCCGCCGACGCGCTCGTCGTGAATAACGCGGCGGGCGCCGTGCTGCTGGCACTGAGCGCGCTGGCGCGCGGCGGCCAGGCGATCGTGTCGCGCGGCGAGCTGGTCGAGATCGGCGGGTCGTTCCGCATTCCCGACATCATGGCGCGATCCGGAGCGACCCTGGTCGAAGTCGGTACCACGAACCGGACGCATCCCAACGATTATGACCGAGCACTGACGACCGACACCCGATTACTGCTCAAGGTCCATCGCTCGAATTTCCAGGTCACCGGGTTCACCGCCGACGTCGCGGTGGTGGAGCTTGCGGAGCTGGCGCACGATCGGGGCATTGCGTGCGTGTACGATCTGGGCAGCGGGCTGCTGATGGATCTGTCCCACTGGGGATTGACCGGCGAGCCGACGGTCCCCGAAGGCGTCGCAGCCGGCGCCGACGTCGTCGCGTTCAGCGGTGACAAGCTGCTCGGCGGTCCGCAGGCGGGGATCCTGGTCGGCAGCGAGGCCGCGATCGCGGCGTGCCGGGCCGATCCGATCGCGCGGACGGTGCGCGCCGACAAGCTGACGCTGGCGGCGCTCGAGGCCACGTTGGCGCTGTATCGGGAGCCCGAAATTGCCAGAAAGGAAATCCCGGTATTGCGAATGCTGACCGAGAGCATGGACAGCATTCGCAACAGAGCCGAACGACTCGGCGGGCAGTTGATCGAAGGCGACTCCGAGGTCGGCGGCGGGTCGTTCCCCGGCGCCAAGCTCCGCACGTGGCTCGCCGGATTCCCGGACGAACGGCTCTTCGAGCGGCTGCGCGCCAATGATCCGCCGATCATCGCGCGCGTGGCCGGAAGCCGCGTATTACTCGACGCCCGCACAATCTTCCCCGAACAGGTGGATACCGTAGTCTCAGCCCTTCGTGAGTAAGCGCGCGGCCTTTCTCGACCGCGACGGCACGATTGTCGACGACCCCGGATATCTGCACGAGCCCGATCGCGTAAAACTGCTCCCGGGCGCGGCCGAGGCGATCCGCCGCTTGAATGAGCGCGGCTTTGTCGTCGTCGTGGTGAGCAACCAATCGGGAATCGCACGTGGTCTCTATTCGGTGGAGGACTACGCCGCCGTCCAGCGTCGTCTCGGCGAGCTGCTGACGGCGCAGGGCGCACGCATCGACGGCGACTATTTCTGTCCGCATTGGCCGGATGTCACGGGACCCTGCGAGTGCCGCAAACCCGGCCTCAAGTTGTTCCGCGAGGCGGCGGCAGCGTTCGACATCGACTTTGTCCGCTCCTGGTGGGTGGGCGACAGGGTGTCGGACGTGCAGCCCGCACGCGCGTTGGGCGGACGTGGCATTCTGGTCGCGAAGGGGGAAGGCAACCTCCATCAGGGCCAGGCGCGGGCGAGCGGTGTGACGGTCGTCGCTGACTTGCAAGCTGCGGCAAATGAGATTTTGAATTCGACAGGCTAAAGCCTGCGCTCGGCAATCACAGTCCTTAAGGACAGGGTCTGCCGAGCACACCCTTCAGGGTGTGAATTCGATCCGGCGATTGTATTTGTCGTTCTCAACTTGCAGATTAGCCCGACCTCGCCCTTCATGAAGGAGCCGTGCATGCGCGGACGAATCCTGACTCCTCTCGCCGCCCTCGCCCTGTTTGCCATACCAGTCGCTTCTCAACAGCCCCGTCCCGCCGGCATCGATATCCCCACGGTCCGCAAGGCCGTCGTGACGATTCAGGCGCTCGACGCGAGCGGCCAGCTGATGGCCAGCGGAACCGGTTTCTTCGTCACCGAGGGCTACGTCGTCACGGCGGCGCACGTGCTGGAAGGGGCCGCCGGGTGCCGCATCGAGCTGGCCGACGGCCAGCAACAGCGCTGCTCCGTCGGGGCCTCTGACTCGGTGAAGGACGTCACGCTGCTGATGGTGCCGGGCGTACCACCGGCGACGCTGCGCTGGGGCGTGAGCGAGGCGGTCAAGGACGGCGACGACGTCACCGTGATTTCCAACCCGCTGGGGCAACTGCCGGGGACGGTATCGCGCGGCATCGTCTCCGCATCGCGCGTCGTGCACGGCACCAAGCTGTTGCAGATCTCGGCCGCCATCTCTCACGGCTCGAGCGGGGCGCCGGTGCTGAACACGAGGGGGCAGGTGATCGGCATCGTGCGCAGCACGATCGAGGCGGGGCAGTCGCTGAACTTCGCGACCGCAACGGACGCGATCCGCAACCTCAATAACGATCAAGTCGCCGTGGCCGAGGGCCAGGGGCTGCTCACGCCGAAGTCCGTGATCAATACGGCGAATACTCCCGGTGGCAGGAGCAACACGAGCTCGCTGGCCGGCATCCCGCAGCTCAGCATGGGTCAGACGATCAACGGGACGCTGACGTCGTCGGACTCGCTCTATCCCGATACGACCTACTTCAAGTTCTACCAATTCACGACCACGCCGGGACGCGACATCACCCTCGACCTGTCGTCGAGTGACTTCGATCCGGTGCTCATCATCCGCGGCGAAGACCTGGCGGCGTCGATCATCAACGACGACGGCGGGCCCGGTTGCGCGTCACGCGTGTCACAGACGTTCACCGGCCGCGGGCCCTACCGCATTCTCGTCAACACGACGTCTTCCCCGCACCGGCAGACGGGTCGCTTCACGCTGTCGCTCAAGGAAGGCAGCATGCCGGTGGACGGCACCAGTAACTCCGACTGTCATCCAGGCAATCAAAACACCGTTGGGATACCCGTGATTCGGGTCGGCGAGACGCTCAACGGCTCGCTCACGAGCAACGATTCGCTCTATCCCGACAAAAGCTATTTCAAGTTCTATACGTTCACCGCCCCGTCGGGACCGGTCACGATCGATCTGTCATCCGACGACTTCGATCCCGTGCTGATCGTGCGTGGCGACGATCTCGACGCATCGATCATCGACGACGACGGCGGGCCCGGCTGCTCGGCGCGCGTGTCGCGCACCTTCCCGAGCCGCGGGCCGTACCGGATCCTCGTGAACACCACCGCGTCGCCCGAGCGGCAGACGGGGCGCTACTCGCTGTCGATCACCGAAGGGACGAAGCCGGTCCAGGACCACGGCAACCGGGATTGCCAGGCGCCGCAGGGCAACGCCGCCGGCAATAGCGGGGCGGAAAGCGGCGGCGGATCGTCCCGGTCGATCGACGTGGGGCAGAGCCAGCAGGGCACGCTCACCCGCAACGACGTCCTGCTGACCAGCGACAGCACGTATGCGCAGCCGTGGACGATCCAGGGCCGCGCCGGTCAGACGATCACGATCGACCTCGAGTCCGATGCGTTCGATGCCTATCTGTTCCTGCGCGGGCCGGGGATCTCGGGCGGCCGCGATTTCCAGGACGACGACTCCGGCGGCAACTGTCACGCCCGCCTCACCGCGACGTTCCCCCAGAGCGGCGAGTACGAGATCGTCGTGAATACGGCGGATCACTACGCCACGGGATCGTTCACGGTGAGCGTTACCAGCGGCTCGAAGCCGAAGTCGGTCGCGCGGTGCAGTCGCAGTAGTCAGTGACAGAACGGCCGGTTCGTGTCGCCGTGCTCGTCTCGGGCGGCGGCACGAACCTGCAGGCCCTCCTCGATGCCCTCCACGATTCGACCCTAGCGCGCGTCGCGCGCGTGGTCTCCAACCGGCCCGATGCCGGCGCCCTCGCGCGCGCGCGCCGCAGCGCCGTCCCCACCACCGTGCTGCGTGATCCGAGTGATGCCGCCGAGCTGCTCGCGGCGCTCGAGGGGATGCAGCTCGTCGTGTTGGCGGGATACGTGAAACTTGTGCCTGCGCCCGTGGTCTCCCAATTTCGCGGCCGCATGATCAACATTCACCCCGCCCTGCTGCCCGCGTTTGGCGGCCCCGGGATGTACGGGCGGCGCGTGCACGAGGCGGTGCTGGCGAGCGGCGCCACAGAGTCTGGCGCCACGGTGCACTTCGTGGACGAAGTCTTTGATCGGGGCGCGATCATCGCGCAGGAGAAGGTGCCGGTGAGCCCGCAAGACACGCCCGACAGTCTCGCGGCACGAGTTCTGGAAGCGGAGCACCGACTGCTGCGGCGTGTGGTTCTGGATCTTGCGAGGAGGATTGGATGAGCTGGAAAATGGCGGTCAAACGGCAACTGCGGCGGTCAAGAAACGACGGCGGCGGTCGGGCGGTCATTGACCGCCGCTTTTTGTTCTTGACCGCCTCGACCGCCGCATTCGTTTTTTTGACCGCCCCACTGGCCGCGCAGTCCGTAGACAGCCTCGCCACCAGATTCTCCAGCATGACCGCGATTACGGGCTACGAGCAGGCAATGACAGACTCGTTGCTCGCCCTTCTGCCGGGAAGCACACGGGATCGTATAGGTAACGTGACGGTCACGCTCGGCCGCGGCGCGCCCAAGCGCCTCGTCTACTGCGGGCTCGACGAGGTCGGTTACGTCGTCGGCAACATCACCGACGACGGCTACCTCACGCTGCGGCGCGTGGGTGGCGGCGCGCGGCTGTACCCGCTGTTCGATCAGCAGATCGAGGGGCAGCGCGTCACGCTGTTCGGACGGAACGGGCCGGTGCCGGGCGTCGTGGCCGTGCGCTCGACACATCTAACCCGCGGCCGGCCCAGCGGCAACGAGGCACCGTTCACCGTGGACAACGCCTACGTGGATGTCGGTGCCACCTCTCGCGACGAAGTGCTCGCACTCGGCATCTCGATTCTCACGCCCATGTCCATCGCGAAACGCCCGCACCGCTACGGTGATCGCCTCCTCGCGGCGCCCGGCGCCGGACGCCGCTCGGCGTGCGCCGCGCTGGCCTCCGCCGCCCTGTCGAAGCCGCGCGTGCGGGGCACGGTCGTCGTGGCGTTCACCGTGCAGAGCCTCTATGCCGACAGCGCCGGCTTGAAGACGGTGCAGAACACGCAAGGACCGTTTGCCGACAGCCGGCAGGTCACGGTGCCCTCGAAATTCCCGGACACGTCCGTCGAGACCGTCAGCCTGCGTGACGTGGACGCGTTGCTGGCCGACGTCGTGCGGTGGATCGGAGGTTCCCAATGATCCTCGCACTCGCGGCGATCCTGGCCTTACAAGACACGACTAGGATTGCCGAAGCCCAATCCGTCCTCTCGCAGCTCGTCGAGAGCTACGGAGTCTCCGGGATGGAAGCGCCGGTTCGATCCACCGTGCAGCGCCTGTTGCCCACTTGGGCCAAGACTGAGACCGATACCGCCGGCAACCTGTGGGTGCGCGTTGGACAGGGCGATGGGGGGGGCCCAGTCGTGATCGTCGCGCACATGGACGAGATCGGCTTTCGCGTGGATACGATCAACGCCGACGGCACGCTGGGACTGCGCAACCGCGGCGGCTTCATTCTGTCGCTGTTCGAAGCAAAGCCCGCCCTGATCCACGGCGATCGTGCCGACATCCCCGGCATCTTCCTGCCACGCGATACCGGTCTCACGCGCCGCACTCCCCCGCCCCTGCGCGTTAGTGTGGGCGCCACCACGCGGGCTGGTGCGGAATCACTGGGAGTGAAGCTCGGCCAGACGATCACGATGCCGAAGCAGTACGTGCGGCTCGCCGGCACACGCGCGACCGGCCGCTCGTTCGACGATCGCATGGGGTGCGCCTCGCTTATCCTTGCTTTAAGGACCTTGAATCTTTCAAAGCTGCGCCATCCCGTAGTCTTCATCTTCAGCACGCGCGAAGAGATCGGCCTGGAGGGCGCCGGGGTGGTCGCCCGGCAGCTCGGCACCAGCACGCGGCGGGTACACGCCATCGATACGTTCGTCTCCGCCGATTCCCCGCTCGAGCTGCAGAACTTCGCGGTCGCGCGCCTGGGAGCGGGCGCCGTGGCGCGCGCACTCGACAATTCGTCCATCACGCCACCGGCCGACGTGGACACCTTGGCACAGCTCGCCCGCGCCCGCGGCGTCGCGCTGCAGATCGGCACGACCAACGGCGGCAACGACGGCTCGACGTTTGTGCCATATGGAGTTGTAGATGTCCCAATGGGGTGGCCCCTTCGATACTCGCATTCCCCGGTGGAAATCGTGGATCTGAGAGATTTGGTAAGCCTGGCTGACATGGTGAGAGTTGTAGCGGAGGATTGGTAGCAATACATGGCGGTCAAACTGCAAATGCGGCGGTCAAGGCGGTCAAACGACAAAGGCGGCGGTCACGACCGTCTTGACCGCCGCCTTTGCTTTTTGACCGCCGCCGTTGTTTCTTGACCGCCCTATGAGGGCTCTGCTGTCAGTTTCGGACAAGCGCGGAATCGTGG
>DASPXD010000257.1:0-3538 GCA_035637435.1 Gemmatimonadales bacterium | reverse complement strand
CGTTGGCATACATCGGCATGAACATCGACAACACGCCGCCTTGGCGCGTGTTCATGGTGCAGCACGACGTGGATTGGACGACGCCGGCGCTCAAGGAGGCGCTCCGAGGCCATTGGGTGCGATTCTCCGCCTGAGTTGCGTCATTACCAGCGTAGCCAGTTTCGCTACGTAAGAAAGCCGGGGAGCGAGAGCTCCTCGGCTTTCGTGTCCTCACCCCCCGGCCCCCTCTCGTTCCGGAGAGGGGGTACTCGTTCTTACGCAGCCAATTCCCGCAGCCTTTCAAGCACCTTCACCATCGCCCACGTCTCCCGCTCGCAGTAATTGAGCAATCCTGCCGCACTCGGGTCCGCTCTTCCTGCGGAATCTTGCCCGCCACAAAGAGGAGCCGAGGAGAGCACCGAGGAGGTCGTCGGAGGAGTCGAAGCTAGGGGGCAACAAGCCGTTGGAACCTCGGATTACTTCGCAGCGGGTCGAACGTGGGATCGATCTTCAGCCACCCGGGAGACAGGTAATACGGCATCTTGAGCAGCGGCTCGAGCTGATCGAGCGCCTTCTCCGGCTCATTCGCGAGGATGTAGATGCGCACGAGCTGGTGCTGGACGTACGGTCCGAGGTCCGCGTCTTGCGCGATCGGTCGGAGCGCAACGGCCCGCTCAGCGTCCCGTTGCGCCTCGGCGGAGCGGCCAAGATAGGCGAGTGCCAAGGCGAGGACGACCCGGTGGGTGGGTTCGTTGGGCGATGCTTGCACGCGCTGCGCGAAGGTGAGCCGCGCCGTGTCGGCGAAGGCTCGCATCGGAGCCGTGGCTCCGCGCAAAGCGTACGTCTGAGCGAGCACAATTCCCCAAATGCCTCGGTCCCCACCGAACGCGGCGGGCGTGAGCCGCAGGAGCAAGCCCTGCTGCGCGTCGTCGAGCACCCACATGAGGTCGCCGTAGGTCGCCACATAGGCCACGAGCGCGGAGGGGTCAACGGCTTTCGGGGCGGTTTGGAGGACAGCTCGCGCCACAGCGAGGTCCCCGCGACCGAGCAGCGCCATCACCTTTCCCTCGAGCAAATCGAGATTCGTGGGCGCGAAGACAAGCCCTTTGTCGAACGCTTGGATGGCCTCGGCGTAGCGCCGCAGGAAAGTCAGCTGCTGGCCCAGCGCCGCGACCGTCGCGACCGACCGCGGATCGAGTCGCTCAGCGTGGCGGGCATGATCCACCGCGGTCTCCCACCGGCCGAGAGCCCATTCCGCGCGAGCAATGGACGTGAGGAGCTCGGCGCTGCCGGGGGCGAGGTGGTAGCCTTGGGCGTACTGCTCGAGCGCCATGACGTTGTCCCGCAAGACCAGCCTGTAGTAGGCGCCCAGGGCGCGGTGACCAGCGGGAGCGTTGGGAGCAAGCGCCAGCGCGCGTTGCACCGCGCCGTAGGCCGCCGCCGAATCAGCCGGCTTCGCGACAGTGAACGCGTACAACGCCGAGTGGGTACGCGAGAGCTGGGCCCAGGCCTGGGCGAAGGTGGAATCGAGGGCTACCGCTTGCTCGTAATACGACACAGCCCGCCGCAGCTCTAGCGGATTCCCGGCGTTGTCCTCAAACACCGCCTCTCCGTGCAGGAACGCGTCGTAGGCGGCGACGTTCGCCGTAGGCCGCTCGGCGAGCCGCTGCTGCGCGGTGGCGCCAAGCGCGACGTCGAGCGACTGCGCCACGCGGCTTGCGATGTCGGCCTGTACCTGAAAGACGTTCGTGAGCTGGGCGTTGAACGACTGTTGCCACTTGGTCGTCGGCGCCGAGCCGCTCCGTACTTGCACCAGCTCGGGGCTGACGTGCACGGCGTTGCGCCCGCCCGGCAGGATCTCCCAGCGCACCGTCGCGGTAAGGAGGTACTGGGCGCCGAGTTCCTGGGCGATCTGCTGCGGCGTCTTCGTGGTCCGCTTGAACGGCGTCGAGCTGGCGCGCCCGATGACCTGGAGTCCGACCAGTTCGGCGAGCTTGCCGCGCACTTCATCGGCCATCCCGTCGGCGAAGTACTCTTGGTCGGGACTGCCAAGGTTCTCAAAGGGGAGCACCGCCAGGACGGGCTCGGCGGCACCCGCTCCTGCTCGCGTGCGTCGCCAGGCGAATAGGACGCCCACGCCAATCAGAAAGCCCACGAGCAGCATCGCGAACAGGGGCCGACGCCGCGGCACTGAAGCGCTCGCGGCCTCGTCGAGCGCCCGCGCGAAATCAGCCGCGCTCGGATAGCGATCGCGGGGCGTGACCGCCAGCGCTTGGCGGAGCACGGCATCGAGCGCACCGGCCACATGCCTGGGCTTCGTGATTCGGGAGGACGGTGGCTCGCCGGTGAGCATCTCGTACAGCACGCTGGCAAGCGAGTAGACGTCGCTCGAGGCATCGAGATCGCGCGCGCCGCTCGCCTGCTCGGGGCTCATATATGCGGGCGTCCCGACGGCGATGCCGGTGTTGGTGAGGCGGGTCTCGGCGTCCAGAGCGCGCGCGATGCCGAAGTCCGCCACCAGCGCGTGATTCCCGGTGAGCATGATGTTCTCGGGTTTCACATCGCGATGGATGACCCCGTGGCGGTGGGCGTAGTCGAGCGCGTCGGCGGTCTCTCGCGCGATCCGTAGCGCGTCCGCTACGGGAAGGTGATGCTCGCGTTCCAGCCGATCGCGGAGCGACTCGCCCTCCACGAATGGCATCGTGAACCACAGCTCACCGGCCGCTTCTCCCGAATCGTGCACCGCCAGGATGTGCGGATGCTGCAAGCGGGCGGCCAGCATAATCTCGCGCTGGAACCGCTCGGGGCCGAGTACCGCCGCGATCTCCGGATGGAGCAGCTTGAGCGCTACCGGGCGGTCGTGCTTGAGATCGTGGGCGAGATAGACCGTGGCCATCCCGCCGCGGCCCAGCTCCCGGTCGAGGCGATAGTGGTTGGCGAGGGCGGCACGCAGGCGGGAATACCGGTCGGGCAGCGAGGGCTCGGTGTGGGTGACGTCGCAAGAATAGGGAGCAGAGTCCGAGGGAGCTAGAGCCTTCACCATCGCCCACGTTTGAGCTATCTCTAACTCCCCCTGAAAATTGGTGGGTGCTTTATGCGTCGCTCCGTGCTCGCCGGTCTCGCCGCGCTGATCCCCGTCGCCTTACCCGCACAAACCAATACGGGAGGCCCCCCGGCGACGCCCGTCCGTGTCGTCTACGACACCATCTTTGGCACCGTCGTCCCTGATCCCTATCGTTGGCTCGAGAACGTGCAGGACAGCGCTGTTCTCCAATGGTTGCACGCGCAGGATAACTACACCCGTCATCTCCTCGCCGCGATTCCCGGCCACGCCGACCTGGCGGCGCGGATTCACGCGCTCTCGAATGCCAATCCGTCGATCAGCGCGCCAAATTTTGGTGGGAAGCGCCTGTTCTATTTCAAGCGGCTCCCCGGCGAAGAGGTCAACAAGCTCTATGTGCGCGACAGCCTCGGCGCCTCCGAGCACCTGCTCGTCGATCCCGAGCGGCTGCAGCAGGCAGGCGGCCCGCACTGGGCGCTCGACTACTACTCCGCGTCG
>DASPXD010000256.1:0-6754 GCA_035637435.1 Gemmatimonadales bacterium | reverse complement strand
AAGAGGCTCGAGCCGACGCCGTAGGCATCGACGGGGATGTTCTGTTCCTCGAACTGGCGGATCTTCTCGACCGTGAAGCCGCCGGAAACGATGATCTTGACGTCGCGATAGCCCGCGGCGTCGAGCGCGTGGCGCACGTTGCTGACCAGCTGGGGATTCACGCCGGTCGGCTTGAACGTGCCCATCTGCGGAATGACCGATTTGTCCACGAGCGTCTCGGAGGTGTCGAGCCGCACGCCATACAAGCGGTCGCCCAGCAACTTGGCCACAGCCAGCGACGTCCCGACGCAGTCGTTGTCGAAGTCCACGAGGGTGATCAGGCGAATCGAGGGATCGCTATGCTCGGCGAACTTGCGCGAGGCGAGCACGGTGTCGCCCTGGTAGGCCGCGATGAGCGCATGGGGCACGGTGCCGATCCCCTCCGATCCCCACCACGACGCCTGCGCGTCGGTGGACACGCCGATGGCGCCAGCGATGTGCGCCGCGTAGCCATCACCGGTCTGCACCAGCCAGTGATCGTGTCGCGCCGGGAAGAACATCACTTCCTTGGGCTTCGCCGCCTCGACCACGAGCCGCGTGTTCGTTCCGACGCGCGTGCGGCGCGCGAGGACGCCGAGGTACAACGTTTCGAGCACCGCGAAGGCGTCGTACGGCCCGTCGATCAGCAGCACCGTCTCCCAGGGATCGATCTCGTCGCCGTCATACAGCGCGTGCACGACCAGCTCGTCCCAGCGCTCGGCGCACAGTTTGAGTATCGCGATCGCCTCGTCGATGCCGCCCAGGTACGCGTGCGATTTCCCGAATACCTGCATCGTCACGCGGGGCCGGTGCGCGTCTTTGCGCAGCAGATCGCGGGCGCGGACGAAATATTTGTCGGAGTAGTAGCCCTCCCGCATCTTGTCGACGGGCAGGTGAAAGATCGACGGATCGAGACGCTTCTTTCGCGGAGCCATCAGCGCGGGCCGGGCCAGGCAAACGTGGCGGCGAGCGTGTCGCCGGTCGGCAGTGGCAGCTGTCGCGCCACGTTGTTGAGGCGCCCGCAGATCGTGCCGAGCGGCTCCGTGGCATCCGGCGGTGACACGCGCAGGCAGACGACGTCGGCGTCGAGCGCGAGCGCGCGGTCGCGCGCCGAGCGCGCCGGATCGGGGCGGGTCAGGCTCACGACCAGCGTCGTCGCGCGTCCCTTGAGCACAAGCTGGACGATGCGGGGCCGCTCCTCCGGAATCAGATCGATCGGACGGGGCGCGCTGACGGTGTCACCCCGCACGAGATTCAGGATGATCCGCGCGCGGCGCGGGCGTACCACCGCTTCGAGCCGGAAGTCGCGCGTGGAATCGACGAGGTCGAACGCCTCCGCCGCGCGCGCCTCGCCGCCCGCAAATTCCCGCTCCAGCTGTAACTCGACCCACATCGCGCGAGCCGCGTTCCCAAAGGGGTAAACGCGTGCGGTATCGCTCCACGCCAGCCGCACCCGCCTGCGATAGGTGTCTTCCTCCCACAGCAGCAGACCACGCCGCGATCGCCCCACGTTTCGCCGCGTAAAGAACTCGGCGCCGAGGCTCACCGTGTCGCCGACCGGCGTGACGTGAAACAGCGCCTCGACCTCCGCCGAGTCGGTGCGGAGCGTCAGGCGCATGTCGCTGTCGAGCGGGCCGCTGACGGCACCGCTCGCGAGCACCCGCGGCGCGAGCGCCGCGGGCTCGATGACCCGAATGCGATACGTGAGCCGGGTGCCCGGTCCTTGCAGAGCCGCCAGAGTCAACAGGATGCTACTGAACGACGATAGTGCCACGCGTCTCCTCGAGCGCTGCGCCGCCGCCGGGCCCACCCCAGCGCTGGTTCGCCGCCCACCCGGCGAGGAGGCCCGTCCCCAGAGCGATCACGACCCAGATGGCCAGCGTGCCGGCGCGAATCGACGGCCGCGGCACGACGAACGCGTGCGGGTTTCCGGCCGAGCGGGCCAGGGCGACACGCACCTCGAGGTGGCTGGCGCGCGCCCCCGCGCAATGCCCGCAAGTCGCCAGGTGTTTCGCGAGCGCCGCACGCTCGACGAGCGACAGCTCGCCGTCGAGCTCGGCATCGATCTGCACGAGCCATTGCTCGTGCGTGGCGTCTGCCATCAAACCTCCTCTCGAACGCGATAGCGCAGCGCCCGACGCTGCATCCACCGCACGGCGAACGCGTCCGTCAAAGAGCGCAGCACCCGGTTCCACATGCCGTACTTGGTGACACCGTGTTTGCGAGGCCGGTGGCCCACGGCGACCTCCGTCACCGTACCGCCCTGCATCTTGACGAGTGTCGGCAGGAAGCGGTGCATCCCCGAAAACAACGGCAGCGCGCGAACGGCTTCGGTGCGAAACGCCTTGAGCGAGCAGCCGGTATCGCGGATCACTTCCCCATTGAGCCGGTTGCGGACGCCGTTGGCGATGCGGCTCTGGAGCCGCTTCCACGCCGTGTCGCGACGCGTCGCCCGATAGCCGGCAACGGCGGTCGCGCCGCTGCGCTGCAACGCGTCGACCAGGCGCGGAATGTCGGCCGGATCGTTCTGCAGGTCGGCGTCCAGGGTAATGACGATCGGCGCGCGCGCGGCCCGAAAGCCCGCGGCGAACGCCGCCGTCTGACCCGCATTGTGCGCAAAGGAGATGATCCGCAGCTGGGGGTGCTGTGGGCGCAGTGCCTTGAGCGCCTCGAGCGTGCCGTCGGTCGAGCCGTCATCCACGACGATCACCTCGTAGCGGTGGCGACCGGCGAGGGCGGCCGCGATCTCGGCGAGCAGCGGCGCGAGGTTGTCCCGCTCGTTATACGCGGGGACCACGAGCGAAAGCTCCACGGGGTGGGAACGATAGCAAGTTGACAGCCGCTAGACGAGTGGCTAAAACCCGTCTGTGTCCGACTCCGTGACGCGCCGGGATTTCTTGCGCTCTGCCGCGGGCGGTGCCGCCGCGAGCACGCTGACGGGAATCCCGCATGCGATGCGGCCGGTGCGGCCGCTCCTTCCCCCGTCCCGCTGGGCGGCGAAGCCCGTCGCGATCGCGAGCGCGAATGGCCTGCGCGCGGTGCAGAAAGCCTTCGACCTGCTCATGCAGGGGGCGGACACCCTCGACGCCGTCGTCGAGGGCGTGAAGATCCAGGAGCTCGACCCCAGCGACGACTCCGTCGGCTACGGTGGGTTGCCGAACGCCGAAGGCGTCGTCCAGCTCGATGCGTCCTGCATGCACGGTCCTACCAAGCGCGCCGGCGCGGTCGGCTGCCTGGAGAACATCAAGACACCCTCGGAAGTCGCCAAGCTGGTCCTCAAATACACGAATCACGTCTTCCTGGTCGGGGAGGGCGCCAAACGGTTCGCGCTGTCGTACGGCTTCAAGGAAGAAGACCTGCTCACCGAGCATTCGCGCGAAGCGTGGCTGCGGTGGCGCGCCAATCTGAGCCCGAACGACAATTACCTCGACGTCCCGGATTCGGATCACCTGGTCGTCACGAAGACCGGCACCATCAACTGCGACGCCGTGACGCCGCAGGGCGATCTCTCCTCGGTGACGACGACGGCCGGCCTTTCCTGGAAGATCCCCGGCCGCGTGGGGGACTCGCCGATCATCGGCGCGGGACAGTATTGCGACAATGACGTCGGGGCCGCCGGGTCCACCGGGCTCGGCGAGGCCAACATCAAAGTGTGCGGCGGGTTCCTCACGGTCGAGCATATGCGGCGCGGCATGAAGCCGACCGATGCCTGTCTCGAGACGTTGAAACGCGTCGTCGCCATGACCGAGACGCGGCTCCTCAATCCGCAGGGGCGTCCCAAGTTCGACCTCGTGTTCTACGCCGTCACCAAAAGAGGGGAATTCGGCGCTGCCTCGCTGTACCCCAACCGCTACGCGGCGCACGACGGCACGGAAGCCAAACTTCGCGACACGGCCTCCTTATTCTCGCGCGCCTGACCCTCGCGCTCGCCATTGTGCTGGCGTCGCCGCTTGCGGCGCAAGGCGAGGCGAACCAGCGGAAGACCTGGGTGGACCACCTCTACCCTTTCCTCTACTACAGCTCGATCGACGGATTCTGGCTCGCCGGCCATTACGACTGGTCGAGTCCGATGGGGTTCGCCGAGCGGCCGGAGCCGAATTTCGGCCGCGTCGCGTTGGACGTCGGCGCGAGCACCCAGGGCAGCTACGCGTTCACCATCGACGCGCAGGCGCCAGCGTACTGGGACGGCTGGCGGCTGGGACTCACGCTGAGTCTCACGCGCGCCAACCGGCTCGGCTATTACGGCCAGGGCAACAGCACCACCTACGACCGCGACAGCACCACCGGTCGCTCGTACTTCTACCGCGTCAGCCGCCGGACACATGGGGCTCGTCTCACGCTGCAGCGTCGGGTGGTCGGCCCCGTCCGCGTATTGGTGGGCGGCACAGTCGAACATGCGGACTTCCGCGAATTGCCGGGCGTGAGCGTCTTCCAGCGCGATCGCCTGGCCGGCACGATCCGTTCGGAGGATCTGCCATTCAACGATGCCGTCGCGCGCGCAGGGCTGGTGTTCGATTCCCGGGATCTCGAGGCCGACCCGCATCGTGGCGTGTTTGCCGAAGCGCTCGTCGGCAGTGGTCACGGCTATACACGGACGACGGCGGCGATACATGCCTACGTCCATCCGCTGGAGCGGTTGATTATCGCGGGGCGAGTCGCGGGTGAGAGGATGACCGGCACACCACCCGTCGGGGCGCAACAGACGATGGAATCGAGTGAAGGGCCGATCGTGGCCGTCGGAGGCTTGCGGTCGTTGCGCGGCTATTACGACGACCGTTTCCTGGGCCCGGGCAAGCTCATCGGCGGCGTCGAGGCACGTTACGGTGTGCTCTGGGCCCCGCGGCTGCTCGAGGTGAAGCTGTTCGCGTTCTACGATGCGGGGCGGGTGTTCGGTCCGGGAGAGGCGGTTCGCCTGACGCGCCACGGCCTGCATGCCGCCATGGGGGGCGGCGGCGCGATGGCTTTCATGCGGAATACGGTGCTCGTATTCGACCTCGGTAAAGGGACCGAGGGCACCCAATTGAGTTTCGCAACGCTGTGGAGTTTTTGATCACGTCGCTTCGCGAATCTCGACTCCCCGCTTCTCGAGCTCCGCGACATACGCAGCAAACGGCACCGCCTCATCCGGCGTGTGCACACCCTGCGCCGTGATCCTGCCGTCCACCTGCATCAACCCCGTAATCGCCAGCGAATAGCCGGTCGTACGCATCATCGCGCTGATTCCGGTCTTCTCATCGAAATAATCCAGCAGCTGCCACGCGACGCGCCGGCCATCCCGACCCTGCACGTCGACGCGGAGCGCGACCAGGTCCCGGCCGTTCGGCTTCGTGAGCTGAGGCGACACCGCCGCGATGAACGCGTCGCGCGGCACGATCTCCGTGCCTTTCACCATCACGGGATCCAACGAGAGCAGCCCCATCTCGCGAATCGGGCGCATGATCGCGACGTGCCCGGGATAGCGCAGCGTCTTGTACTCCATCGTGCGCACTTTGCCGCGATACGCCCAGGGCATCGTCGATATTCCGCCGCCCGTGTGGAATGCCTCGAGCGTGCCCACCGGGCTGGGGAAGTGCACGTCTTCCAGCTCGGAGAGCGCGTCCACGCGTTCCGGGCGGCCCTCACGCAGCACCCAGGACGGCGTCGTGTAGTAGTCGAGCGCCCCTTCGAGCGAGTAGACGATCTGGTAATTGAGCGGCGGCTCCGGCTGCTGTGGCAGGCCGCCGACAAAGATCTTGACACTGTCGGCGTCGCCGACGCGGCGAATCCCTTCCGCCGCGATGATGTTGACCATGCCGGGTGCGAGCCCGCAATCGGGAATCACCGAGACCCTTCGCTTTGCGGCGGCCGCGTGCAGCGTCTTCTGCCGCTTTACGATTTCCGTGTTGCCGCCCAGGTCGGCGCAGTGCAGCCCCATCGCGACGGCCGCCTTGGCGACGGGAAAGTTGAAGTAGTACGGCAGCGCATTCATGACGGCGTCATGCCCGCGCATCAGCTGCCGCAGCTGTGGGCCACGCTTGGCGTCGAGCCTCGCGGTCACCAGCCGCTTGTTCTGCTTTTTCTTGAGAAACGCCGGGAGGCGGCGGGGATGCAGATCGGCAAGCGTAACGCGCTCCACCTCAGGACGCTGCAGCAGATCATACGCGCAGGCAGAACCCTGTAGCCCAGCGCCCAGCACAAGCATGCGCATTGATTTACAACGCCTCCGAGTGATCGATGGGAGTTGAAGCGGCGGGAAAGCTAGTAGATTCGCCACCGTGTCGCACCCCTCGCTATCCCACGCGGGCGCCGCGGGCGCCGCGGGCGCCGCCGATCTGACGCGCCAGCGCCTGATCCGTGCGGCGCTGGAGCTGTTCACCACGAAAGGCTACCACGACACCACGACGGCCCAGATCGCGAAGAAGGCCGGCATCGCGGAGGGGACGATCTATCGCCATTTCGCGAGCAAGCAGCAGCTGGTGAACGAGCTGTACCGCGCTGCGCAGCGCTGGGCGGCCAAAGTGGTACAGGAGACGTCGCGCGGTCCGGAGGCGGGAACCGCACGGGCGCAGCTGACGGGCGTCGCGCACGGCCTGTTGGACGGGGCGGCCCGTGACACGGCCATCGTCAAGCTGGGACTCCTCGAGCCGCTCGACGCACTGCTGGACGAGGAAAGTCGCAGGACGGAGCGGGAGTTTCGGACGACGATCGAGCGCATCGTGGCGGAGGGCAAGGCTCAGGGCACCGTACGCGCCGGCGC
>DASPXD010000255.1:0-2661 GCA_035637435.1 Gemmatimonadales bacterium | reverse complement strand
TCCCCAGGGCGCTGTGACCGGCAGGCGTTGCAGAACGCGGGCCGAGTTGGGAGCCACGACCGTCGCGACCACGAGGTCCTGCGCGTCCGGGGCAATTCCCTGCAGAAACCGCTCCGTGCTCACCCGGACGTACGCGATGCTGTCGCGCGCGAGCGCTGCGTCCTCGAAGACGTTGACGGAGTCGTCGGCGGCGGTCGTGCGGCACACATAGCGCGAGATCGCGCCGCCCGTTCCGGGCATGAAGGCGAGACAGCGATCGCGGTCGGCCCGGTCCTCTCGCTCCGCGGTGTACACGATGCCGCTGCCGTCCGGCAGCCACGCCGGGATCAGGTCCTGGCCGGGATTGTACGTCAGCCGAGTGGGGTCGCCGGGATTCAGCGGTCCGTTGGGCCCGTACTCGCCCGAACGAAACGGCGCGCCATGCTCACAAGCCACGAGCACGGCGCTCGCCGCGAGCGCGAATCTCATCGGGGAACGCATGGGAAGAGAGGGGATTTCGCCTAACGAACCGCCGTCGTCTCGGACTGCCGGAGCTGACCGCTGTAAAAGTTCGGTTTGCCCGACGCCTGCAACAGTCCGTGTACGACGAACTCCAGGCCCACGAAGAAGACGCCGCCCCACAGCAGCGGCGGCAGCTCGCTCGTGTTCCGCCCTGAGAGGACCAATGCCCAGCGCGCGAGCTCGTAGCACCACAACCCGCCCGCGAACCAGCCGAGCACTCGCACAAACTTGCCCGCCCCCGTCTCGATGCCGGGAATCTTCAGCAGCACGACCTCCACCAGATGGCCGACGTACGTGAAGGAAAACGCGAGTGTAAACGCGTCGAGAAAGTCCCAGCCAAACGTGCCGTGACGTGGCAGCAGCGCGACGAGCAGCAGTGCCAGCGGCAGCGCCAGCAGCGTGTTACGGGTGAGCGCCTTCATGCAGATGTACCTCCAGCCAGTCGAGGACCGTGCTCCACCAGATGCGGCGATTGCGCGGGCGCAGCACCCAGTGCCCTTCGTCCGGGAAGTAGAGGAACTTCGCATCGACGCCCATGCGCTTCGCGGCCGTGAATGCCTGATAGCCTTCGGACAGATCCACGCGGTAGTCCAGCTGCGAATGCACGATCAGCATCGGCGTCTTCCAGTCGCTCACATGATTCACCGGAGACCACTTTTCGTAAAGAGCGCGGTTCGGGGGGGCGTACACGGGGCCGGCGAACTCCCAGTCGGTGAACCACAGCTCTTCCGTGCTGCCGGCCATGCTGACCGTATTGAACACGCCGTCGTGATCCACCAGCACTTTGAAGCGGTTGGTGTGGCCCGCGATCCAGTACACCATGTATCCGCCGTAGGAGGCGCCGGCGGCGCCCATGCGCGTCGAGTCGACGTACGGCAGGCGGGCGACGACGTCCAACCCCTTCATGAGGTCCTCGAACGGGTAGTCGCCCCAATGCTGCGAGATCGCGTCGGTGAACTTCTGGCCGTAGCCGGTGGAGCCGTGGAAGTTCACCTCCGCGACGACGAAGGCGCCCCCCCGCCCCCCGCCGGCGGCGAACATCTGATTGTTCCAGCGCGGACCCCAGCTGTCGGTCCACGCGCCCTGGGGACCGCCGTGAATGAGATAGATGAGCGGATACTTTCTCGCGGGGTCGAAGCTGGGCGGCTTCTGGGACCAGCCGAACACGGAGTCGCCGAGTGCGCCGACGAAGCCGAACTCCTCGAGCGGCGGCAGGTCGAGCGTCGCGAGGGCGGAGTCGTTGTGATGGGTCAACGCTTTGCCCGAGACCCAGACCTCGGCAGGCTGTGTGTTCGTCTGGTGGAGGTAGACCAAGGTCTTACTGTCGGGGCCTACCTGTACACCCGTGTTAACGCCGCCCGAAACGAGGCGAGTCCGTTTGAATCCCGGAATATCGATGCGATAGATGTTGTCGCGTCCTCGCTCCTCGACCACCGCATAGATGCACTTCGAGTTTGGGCACCACGTGTATGATCCCACCGACTGGTCCCACCCAGCCGTCGCTTCGGTGGGCCGGGTGCCCACGCGAGTTCGGTCGACCAGCATCAGGCGCTGGCGATCAGCCTCGAACCCCGCTCGCTCCATTGAGAGATAGGCGAGCCACTTGTCGTTCGGGGAGTAGCGTGGGGTATTGTCGGCGCCGCGGTTCCAGGTCAGGCACAGCAGGGGCCCATCACCGGCGACGGGGAGGAGACAGGGGTCGACGTTTGTGTTGTCGGCAACGACCGTGTCGCTGTGCGTCGCGACCGCGATCTCCTTGCTGTCGGGCGACACAGCAACGTCGCCGTCGCCGCTCGTCGCGATCGTCGGCACGTCGTGATCGACCGGCGTAAGATCCGTCGCCTTCCCGGTTGCGACATCGACGCGAAACAGATGCTGCCGTTTGCCCACGCGGAAATCGTCCCAATGGCGCCACAGCAGGTCGGTCCAGATCCGCGCCTCCGTCGGATACGCCCCGTTGCGTTGATCGATCTCCTGATTCGCGGGCCATTTGATGTCGCTGACGACCAGCAGGCCTGAGCCGTCGGGCAGCCACACCGGATCCGACGCTCCGTCGGCCAGGCTCGACACCTTGTGCGCGTCGCCGCCGGCGATGGGCAGCAGCCAGACCTGCGCCCCGCCCTCGCGCGTCGAGATGAACGCCAGCGTCTTCCCATCGGG
>DASPXD010000254.1:0-11157 GCA_035637435.1 Gemmatimonadales bacterium | reverse complement strand
GGAGACGGTCGGCGAGAAACTCTTGACCTCCCTGGACGTCGGCGGGCGCGCGGGCGCATGGCCGAGTCAGCTGTCGGGTGGCGAGGCGCAGCGGGTGGCGATTGCCCGCGCGCTGGCACCGGATCCCGCGCTGCTCCTCATGGATGAGCCGACCGCCGCGCTCGACCCGGCGCGGCGCAGCACCCTGGGGAGCACGTTGCGCCGCCTGTGCGACCAGGGCCGCGGCCTGCTCGTCGCGACCCACGACGCGGAGTTCGCGCGGGCGAATGCCGACCGCGTCGTGATGCTGACGACCGGCTAGCCCGCCGTTCGCTCGTACACGTCAAAGGCCCAGTGGCGCTGAAGCGGCAGCCGCGGCCCGCGCCATCCCCTGCGACGCAGCTGCCTCGCGATGAAGACATTCATGAGCCCATGGCCCACGACAACTACAATCCCCGCCTCGGCCCGTGCGCTGAGAATAGCCGCCGCGTTAGACGCACGCGCGCGGGCAGCCTTGAAGGGTTCGACCCCGGCTGACCAGCCGCAAAACCAGGCGGTACGTGCCAGCAATGCCCAGACATCCGGCGAAAGACGCACGCTGGACCGAATCGCGCACGGCAAATCCGGCTCCTGAAAATGGGCATCGACGAGCGGCACCGCCGCAGGGGCGAGGAGACGAGCCGACTCCAGCGACCTCCGCAGCGGGGTGGCGATCAGGCACGTCGCCTGATGGGCAAGCTGCTCGAGCTCCGCGCTGGGCCGGTGTGATGGATCGAGCGGGGCGTCGTTTTCGCCACGCCGCCATGCGGCGAGGGCGTGCCCCGGAATGGGCGTCGTGAAGTCCCAGTCAGGCTTGCCGTGCCGAGCGAGCACGATCTTCACGCTGAAACCCCAACCAGCCGAGCACGACCGCGGGCAGCGAGACGACGAAGACTTCCTGGATCAGCTGACCAGCCAACCTTCCCTGCGGATCTCCCAGCGGGGTCCACAGAAACCGGAATCGCTGTTGAGAAAACGGCGCGAAGAACTCCACGCCCACGGAGTACGTCGTGAGCGCGTCGAGACAGGCATGGGACAGGACCGCGAGGAAGAGAATCAGCGCAATCCGGGCGCGGGATGGCGCCCACTCTGCACCGCCGAAGAAAACGCGCGTCGCCAGCATCGCGCCGAGGAGCGCGAAAAACAGTGAATGGGTGATAGCGCGGTGGGCAAAGAGCGACGCGTTCGAGATGTGGAGCGGCCAACTGATTACATCGACGTCCGGCAGGGCGGCGCAGGCGGCGGCGGCGAGGCACACGCGCCGGATGGGAGGTCGCTGCTGAGCCCATGCAGCGAGCGCGAATCCAACCACGGCGTGTGAGGGAGTAGAGGGCACGACGCTTCTCGAATCATTTCGTGCCGGCAGGGACAAAATGGGGATTCTCGATGAGTCCCATGAGATTTCCGAACGGATCCGCCACCGTTGCTACCTTGATGCCTTCCCCGACGTCTTTCACGGGAGACTTGAGCTTCGCGCCGGCGCCAACAAAGTGTTCGACAGCTTTTTCGGCATTGGCGACTCCCCAATAGGCGACGGTACCGCCCGGTCCCGGCTTTACGCCTTTCGTGTCCGGATCGAGGCCGAGCTCAAAGCCGCCAATGTTGAAGCCGACGTAGAATGGCTCATCGAAGTAGGGCTGGACGCCGAAGGCTGCGCTGTACCACTGCTTGGCGCGCTCGAGGTTGGGAACGTGATAAATCACCGTGCGTAGGCCGAGAACCATCGTCTGCTCCGAGCGATATGGTGAAGGACTACGTGCGAGCCCGTGTCGTAATCCGGCACTCAAGTGACACACCATCTCAGGGGCTGTGACTCCTTCAATCTATCCGCGCCGCGGGCTCACTCGCCTAGTCGGGTTCGTTCTCTTCAGGTCCCTTCGCCATGGTGTCCCCGATGAAGGCACCGATCGTGTTCACTGGGAGATCAACCTTCCGTGTCGTGTCCAAAACAGACCCGGTACCCGTTGCAGTCCTCGATATCGAAGTCGCGGCAACCATAGGGCTGGTCGCAAATGTCACGCGCAATCTTTACGCCTTTAGACTTGTACTCCGCATTCAACGCATCGGCATTCTCGACCCAGATATATGGGTCCCACGCTCCGCCTTCCGGATCGACCAGATGGTTCGGTCGCATGAGGCCCGGGTGCTCGAGCTGTGCCAGCATGATGACGATCCCGTTGCGGCGGACCATGCAGAAGGAGGGGGGCTCATTCCAAAAGCGCTCATACCCAAAGCCAAGCTTGTCCCGGTAATAGTTGGCGGTGGCGACGACGTCATCGACGATGAAGTAAGGCGCGATACTCCACAGCGGCCGAGTCATGGAGTGACCGCAAAACTGTAGGTGCCCGAGCCGACGTCCACGATCACATTGTTGCCGCGTTGGCGGGCGCTACGAACGCCGTCGCGTCCGTCGAGTGGGACACCGCCCTCCCGCACGTCAGCGACGCGGGCGTCCCACAGAGTCACCTCCGCGGACGTGTTTGCCGGAACGGCGACGTCGAGTACGAACCGCCGACCCTCGAGTCTCCAGGCGGACTTGAGCATCCCATACGCCGTTTGCAGAGACGCGCTCGCACTCGTCAGACCCGCTCCGGGTCGAGGCGCGATGCGTGCCCGTCGGTACCCCGGCCCCGCCGAATCGACATCGATACCGCCGATGTTCTGATACATCCAGTCGCCGACCGCGCCGAAGGCATAGTGATTGAACGAGTTCATCCCGGGATCTTCGAAGGAGCTGTCGGGACGAATGCCGTCCCAGCGCTCCCACATCGTGGTCGCCCCCCGGGTGATCGGGTAGAGCCAGGACGGGTAGGTGCGCTGAGTGAGCAGTGCGAACGCGTCCCCAAGGTGCCCGGTGGCGCCGAGCACGTGCAGGAGGTAGGGAGTGCCGAGAAAGCCTGTCGTGAGATGGTGGTCGCGCGCTTCCACGTCCTGCGCCAGGCGCCCGCCTGCGACCGATACCAGCGAATCCGGAAGCAGATCGAACGCGATCGCCAACGTGTAGGCCGTCTGGGTGTTCTCGCCCACTCGGCCCGTCCGCGAGACGAACTCCCGATTGAACGCCTCACGGATCGCCCGGAAGCGCGCCCGATACTCGGCCGCGTCGCTCTCGTGCCCCAGTATCGCCGCCGTGCGCGACACCAGATCGGTCGAGTGGGCCAGGAACGCCGTCGCGATCAGGTCTGTCCCCGTCGTCGCGCCGGGGTACGACGGATCGTCGCTGTGCAGCGCGAGCCAGTCGCCGAACTGCCATCCCGGTCTCCAGATCAGGCCCGTGCCCGCTCGGCGCCGCGCGTAATCGACCCACGCGCGCATGCTCGGATACTGGCGCTCGAGCAAGCGCCGGTCGCCATACGTCAGGTACATCGTCCAGGGAACGATGACGGCGACATCGGACCAACCGGCGGTGCCCGCGAAGTGGGTCGAGTCACCGCCGAGTGGATTCGGAATCACCCACGGAACACTGCCGCTCGGATCCTGATCGGCCGCCACATCGGACAGCCACTTCGCGAAGAAGCCGGCGACGTCCATGTTGAACGCGGCAGTCCGCGCGAACACCTGGGCATCTCCCGTCCAGCCGAGTCGCTCGTCGCGCTGCGGGCAGTCCGTCGGCACGTCGAGAAAATTGCTGCGCTGCCCCCAGACGATGTTCCGCTGCAGCTGGTTGAGCAGCGAGTCCGAGGTTACGAGACTCCCGGTCTGCGCGAGGTCGGACGAGACCGCGATGCCCGTGATGGTGGCCGAATCCGCTGGAGCGGGAAGTCCTCGGACGGCCACGTACCGAAAGCCATGGAACGTGAAGTGCGGCTCGTACACTTCTCGACCGTTCCCGCTGAGTGTGTAGCGGTCCGTCTGAGCGGCTGCGCGCAGGTTGGCGGTGTAGAGATTGCCCTCGCGGTCGAGCACCTCGCCGAAGCGCAGTGTGACGGTCGTGCCAGCCGGTCCGCGGACGCTGAGCCGCGCCCAGCCGGTGAAGTTCTGACCGAGGTCGAATATCGTTTCGCCCGACGGCGCCAGACGGATAGCCACCGCGCGCAGCTCGCGGACGCGCCGCACCGGTGGCGACAGCGATGCGACCAGCGCCGCCGGAGGCGGATAAACGAGCACGCCAACCGTCGTCCAGTTGCGATCGTCGTACGGCGCTCCCGCCGCGGCCCAGCCGCTCAGCTCTCGCCGAGCGTCGTACGTTTCGCCGCCGTAGATGTCGGAGCTGAGAATCGGGCCCGCTGAAGCCTTCCAGTCTCTATCCGACACAACTCGCTCGGTGCGCCCGCTTTGATATCGGATCTCGAGCTGGGCGAGCAGGGCAAGCTGGCGGCCATAGAGGTTCCGCTGGCGAAAGAATCCGAGATTGCCTCGGTACCAGCCATCGCCGAGCATTGCGCCGACGACGTTTGCGCCCGACCGCAGCAGTGCGGTGACGTCGTAGGTCTGGTACTGGAGCCGGCGGCGGTACGACGTCCAGCCGGGCGTGAAGAGCTGGTCGCCGACGCGCTGGCCGTTGAGATAGATCTCATAAAGGCCCAGGCTGGTGACGTAGAGACGCGCCGAGCGCACGGCGTCGCCGACGCGAAACGCACGCCGCAGGAAGGGCGATGGAGATGGAAGGCTATCGGCAGCGGTCGGGGGCGGGGTGATCCACTCCGCGGTCCAGTCCCCGGGCTGCAGCAGTCCGGTTTCCCAAAACGCGGCCGCACTCCACGGGGAGGTCCGGCCGCTCGAATCCCAGACGCGCACGCGCCAGTAGTAGCGCGTCCGCGATAGAGTCTGCGGACCTCCGTAGTCCACAAACACCGAGGCGCCGGAGACCATCTTCCCGGAATCCCACAGCAGATTCGCGCCGCGAGTCAGGCTCGCTTCGCTGGTCCCGACCTGGAGTTGATAGGCGGCCTGCATCGTGTTGCGTCGAGTGCTCGCAATCCGCCAACTCAGCCTCGGCTGCACCACGTCGATGCCGATCGGATTGGTGAGGTACTCGACGCGCAGCCCGTCGACCGACAGTGCGTTCTGAGAAAGCCCCTGCGCTGGTGCAAGCAGCGTCAGTGACAGGACGATCGACAGAGACGTCCTCATTTGGTTTGCACCGCATGCCCGCCGAACTCGCGGCGCAAGGCGGCGATCACCTTGGCACCGAACGACTCCTGCTGCCGCGAGCGGAACCGCGCCAGCAGCGACAACGTGATGACCGGTGCCGGCACGTTCAGGCGCATCGCCTCTTCGACCGTCCAGCGCCCCTCGCCCGAGTCCTCCACGTAGCCACGGATGCCGGCTAGCTGGTCATCGCGCGAAAACGCGCGCTCCGCGAGCTCGTTCAGCCAGGAGCGAACCACGCTGCCGTGATTCCACAGCTTGGCGATCTGGCCCAACTGCAGCTTGAAATCCTGAGACGCGTGGAGAATCTCGTAGCCCTCGGCGTACGCCTGCAGCATTCCGTACTCGATCCCGTTATGCACCATCTTGACGTAGTGGCCGGCTCCGGGCGGGCCGACATGCGCCCATCCCTCGGGCGGCGCGAGAGTCCGAAAGATCGGCTCGCAATGCTGGAACGCGGCGGGCGATGCCCCGATCATGAGGCAATAGCCGAGGGTGAGGCCCCAGATCCCGCCGCTCGTCCCGACGTCCACGAACTCGATTCCGTTCCCCTTGAGCGCGTCCCCGCGACGCAGCGAGTCGCGGAAGTTCGAGTTGCCGCCGTCGATGACGATGTCGCCGCGGCTCAGATGCGGCACGAGCTGCTCGATGGTGCCTTCGACCGCTTCGGCCGGCACCATGATCCAAACGACTCGCGGCGGGGTCAGCTGCCGCACGACGTCGGCGAGGTCCTTGGCGCCCTTGGCGCCAGTGCCGACATGTGATTTGACCGCGTCGGCGCTCTGGTCGTAGGCAATCAGCTCGTGTCCACCCTGGACGAGCCGCCGCACCATGTTGCCTCCCATACGGCCCAACCCGATCATCGCCAATTGCATTGTCGCCACTCCCTGGATGGTGAGCCAACGAGAACGGCGCTACGCGAGTCCGTCAAGCATCTCGACCTGCTCGGTCGCAGACGTCCACCGCTCCAGCGCCGCATCGAGCTCCCGCTTCAACGTCTCGAGCTCGGCGCCGAACGCCCGGGCTTGGGCGGCGCCGTCGGGTTTCGTGTACAGCGCCGGGTCCTCCAACTTCGCGACTACGCGGGCGACCTGGGACTCCAGCTCCGTCACCCGAGCCTCGGCCTGCTCGAGCCCCTGCTGCGCCCGGCGCAGCTCCTTGCGCGGATCCTTCTTGGCGGGAGGCGCAACGCGCTGATGCTCGTGGACCCGCCGCAGCGCCTGTTCCTCGGCGGCGCTGACCGCCGCGGCATGGGCGCGCTCCGTGCTGACTTCCTCCCACTCCGCGAAGCTTCCCGCGAACTCGGTCATGCGCCGCTCGTGGAGGATCCAAATCCGCGTCGTCAGGGCGCGCAACAGCGCCCGGTCGTGACTCACCAGGATCACCGTACCGTCGTACGCTCCGATCGCGTCCTCGAGCGCCTCGATGGATTCCACGTCCAGATGATTGGTCGGCTCGTCGAGCACCAGCAGGTTGGCGCCCGACAGCATCAGGATCGCGAGCGCGACGCGCGCCCGCTCGCCACCCGACAATGAGTCGGCGCGCCGCTGCACTTCCTGCCCCGAAAACCCGAATCGTCCCAGGTGCCCCTGGATGCGGCCGCGCTCCCACTTCGGCCGCAGCCCGGCGATGACATCGTACAGCGTGCGGTCGAGCGGGACCTGCGAAAGATCCTGGCGGTAGTACCCGGCCGAGATGGACGAGCCGAGCCGCAGCTCGCCGCTCTGGGTCGGATGCTCACCCAGGAGCGCCCGCAGCAGCGTGGACTTCCCCGCCCCGTTGCGGCCGATGATGCCCAGCACGCCGGTCCGCTCCAATGTGCCGCTGAACCGCTCGACCAGGGTGCGTGTGCCGATCCCCACACTCACATTCTTCGCGTTCACGACCTGATCGCCACCGCGCTCCGGCACCTCGAAGCGCACCGCCATCGTCCCTTCGGCGCCAATGACGGGACTCAGTCGCGGCAGCCGCTCCAGCCGCTTGCGCCGGCCCTTCACCTGGCGAGTGTTCTGCCCCGCGATGTTGCGCGCGATGTAATCCTTCTCGTGCGCGATCGTGCGCTGCTGCTGGTCGTAGGCCCGCTGCTGTGCGAGACGGCGCTCGGCGCGCTGGGTCACGAACGCGGCGTAGCCGCCCGTGTATGACGTCGCGGTCTTTCCTTCCAGATGTAGTACGTGATCCACGGTGGCGTCGAGAAATGCGCGGTCGTGGCTCACGAGCAGCACCGTACGCCCGCTCGCGGCGAGATACTCCTCGAGCCAGCGAGTGGTTTCGAGATCCAGATGGTTCGTCGGCTCGTCGAGCAGCAACACGTCGGCGGTCGTCATCAGCTGACGTGCCAGGCCGAGGCGACCAAGCTCCCCGCCACTCAGGGCGGAGAGCGGCGTGACGCGGGCCTGGGCGGGATCGAATTCGAGTCCATGCAACACCGCGTCAATGCGCGCGGTGACCGCGTAGCCGCCTTCCCGCTCGAACCGCTCCAGGTCTTCGCCGTACTGGGCGAGGGCGCGCGCCGACGAGTCGTGTGCCAGGTCGGCGGCCTGCTGTACGAGCGACTGCTCCAACGCCAGCAGCTCGGCCAGCTCGCCGGCCGCCGCCTCCCACACCGTCGTGGCGGCGCCGAAGTCGCGGTGCTGTTCCAGCAGCGAGACCCGCAGGCGGGGCGCGCGCGCGATAGTGCCGCGCGTGGGCTCGAGCTCGCCGGTCAGCAGCCGAAAGAGCGTGGTCTTGCCCGAGCCGTTGCGGCCCACGATGCCCCACCGTTCGCCCGGGGCGACGGTGAAGGAGACGTTCGAGAAGAGGGTGGTGTCGCCGAAATCGACGCCGACGCCGGCGAAAGCAAGCTGCGTCATGTGGAGACAACTTAAACTACATTCGATCCCGTGCCCTCCTCCATGTCCGCGCCCGGCGAACGACTGCGCGCGTCCTGGCGCCGGCTCTCCAGGCTCCCGGGCGGCAAGACGCTATTCAGTCTGCTCGTGGGCTGGATGGCTCCGTACTCCGGCACGATCGGCGCCCGCGTCGCTGAGCTGGAGCCGGGCTGGTGCCGGGTGACGCTGCGCGACCGCCGGCGCGTGAGGAATCATCTCGCGTCGGTGCATGCGATGGCCCTGGCCAGTCTCGCGGAGATGGCGAGCGGACTCGCGGTCCTGGTCGGACTGCCGCCCGGCGTCCAGGGCATCGTGACCGGTTTCTCCATCTCCTATCTGAAGAAGGCGCGCGGTTTGTTGACGGCAGAGTGCCGGGTGAGCGCGGGGGGCCTCGACGTGACAGCGGAGCGGGAGTATGAAGCACCGGTAACGATCACCGATGCCCAAGGCGACGTTGTCGCGCATGCCACCGCCCGTTGGCGGCTGCGACCCATCCCGCCTCGATGAGTCTGCTCGATACGCCCCTCACGCGGCAGCTCGGCATCGAGGTGCCGCTGATTTGCGGCGCGATGTACCCCTGCTCCAATGCCGAGCTCGTCGCGGCCGTCTCGGCGGCCGGCGGCATCGGCGTCGTGCAACCGCTGTCGATGATCTACGTGTACGGGCAGGACCTGCGGGACGGAATTCGACTGATCCGGCGTACGACCGACAAGCCGATCGGCATGAATGTGTTGATCGAGCGGAGCTCGAAGTTCTATCTCGAGCGTATGCGTCGCTATGTCGACATCGCGCTCGAGGAGGGCGTGCGCTTCTTCGTCACTTCGCTGGGCAATCCGCGCTGGGTCGTGGACCGCGTCGCCTCCGCGGGCGGGGGGGGCATCGTCTATCACGACGTGACGGAACGAAAGTGGGCCGAGAAGGGATTGGCGGGCGGCGTGCACGGGCTCATCGCGGTGAACAATCGCGCGGGTGGCCATGCGGGGCCGCGCAGCGCCAAGGCGCTGTACGATGAGCTCGCGGATCTGTGCGTGCCCGTCGTCTGCGCCGGTGGTATTGGCGACGAGACCGGCTTCGTCGCGGCCCTGCGAATGGGTTATGCCGGAGCACAGCTCGGCACGCGCTTCATCGCGACGAACGAGTGCGGCGCGCACGACGACTATAAGCAGGCGATCGTGCAGGCCAGCGAGGCCGACATCGTTCTCACCGAGCGCGTCACGGGCGTGCCGCTGTCCGTGATTCGCACCCCGTACGTCGACCGGATCGGCACGAAGGCGGGCCCGATCGCGCGCTGGATGCTGCGTGGTCGCAGGACCAAGCATTGGATGCGGACGATCTATGCGCTGCGCTCGGCGTGGCAGCTCAAGCGCGCCTCGCTGGCCGGTGGCGCTGGAGAGAAGACCTCCAAGGACTACTGGCAGGCCGGCAAGAGTGTCGCGGGAATTCACGCGGTCGAGCCCGCCGGGGAGATCGTGCGCCGATTCGCCGCGGCCGACGTCATGCGCGCTGCGCACGGTGGGCTCTACGTGATCATGGGCGTCGCGGGCTCCGGAAAGAGCACGATCGGAGCGCAGCTCGCTAAGGCGCTCGGCGCCGAATTCCTCGAAGGTGACGACCTGCATCCCCCCGACAACGTAAATCGCATGGCCGCTGGAATACCGCTGACCGACGACGACCGCCGCGGGTGGCTCCTCGCGATCGCAGCCCGACTCCGCACCGCCAAGCGCGCGGGCGTTGGTCTGGTCGTCTCGTGCTCGGCGCTGAAGCGCAGCTATCGCGATCTGCTCCGATCCAAGGGCGATACGGACGCGCGGTTTGTGTATCTCGCGGGTAGCCGAACGCTGCTCGCGGAGCGCATGGCGAACCGCCGCGGGCACTTCATGCCGCCCTCGCTGCTCGAGAGCCAGCTCGCGATTCTGGAAGAACCCACGCCGGACGAGCATGCGTGGGTGTGCGATATCCGTGAAACGCCGGACACAATTGTCGCCGATCTCGTGAACCACGCGGCATGAGTCCAAACACCACGTTGCTGCTCCTCGCATTCCTTGCGGTGGTGGCGCTGATCGTCCTCATCGCGCGCTTCAAGCTGCACCCCTTCATCGCATTGATCGTGGTGTCCCTGGCGCTGGGTGTTGCCGCGGGAATGCCGTTCGCCAACGTCGTGAAGGCATTCACGGATGGCCTCGGCACCGTCCTGGGATTCATCGCGATCGTCGTGGCCCTCGGCACGATGCTCGGCAAGATGATGGCGGAGTCGGGCGCCGCGACGCGCATCGCGACCACGCTCATCGCGCTGTTCGGCGAAAAACGCGTCCATTGGGCGATCATGTTCGTTGCCTTCATCGTGGGCATTCCGGTCTTCTTCCAGGTCGGTTTCGTATTGCTGATTCCGTTGGTGTTCACGATTGCGCGCCGCTCGGGGCTGTCACTCGTGAAGATCGGGATTCCGCTGGTCGCGGGGCTGTCGGTGGTGCATGGGATGGTACCGCCGCACCCGGCAGCGATGCTCGCGGTCGGCGCTTACCACGCCGACATCGGGCGCACGATCGCCTACGCGCTCCTGGTCGGATTGCCGACGGCAGCGCTCGCCGGTCCGATCTTCGCCTCATGGATTGCGCCACGGATCGCGCTCCCCGCGGAGAACCCGGTTGCTGCGCAGTTCACGGGCGGCGGGGGCGGCATGGGCGGGACGGCCGTCATGCCTGGCTTCGCGATCTCGCTCTTCACCGTACTGCTCCCGGTGATTCTGATGCTGGGCGCGAGTGCCGCAGACGTCGCGCTCGATCCGGCGAGCCCGGTCCGTGGGGTGCTCGACTTTGTCGGTGGCCCGATCGTTGCGCTGCTCGTGGCGCTGCTCTTCTCCTTCTGGTCGCTGGGATACCGCCAGCACTTCACGCGGGATCAGATCCTCAAGTTCGCGAACGACTGCCTGGCGCCGACCGCCACCATTCTGCTCGTGATCGGCGCCGGCGGTGGGTTCAACCGGGTGTTGCTGGACAGCGGTGTCGGGAAGGCGATTGCCGACGTGGCATTGGGATCGCACGCCTCTCCGCTGCTGCTGGCGTGGACCGTGGCGGCGCTGATCCGTGTGGCGACCGGCTCGGCGACCGTGGCGATGACGACGAGCGCAGGCATCGTGGCCCCGATCGCGGCGGTGGCGCCGGGAACGCACGCCGAGCTG
>DASPXD010000253.1:0-4066 GCA_035637435.1 Gemmatimonadales bacterium | reverse complement strand
TCAGATGGCCATCTGCCTCGATCCGGAAGCCGCTGATGCTGCGGTCGCCGTCGAGCTGGTACAGGTAGCGGCTGTTGCCGCTCAGCGCCAAGTCGATGTTGCCTCCGCCCACAACCGCCGTCCGGCCGTCGGCGTCGATCAGGCTGATCGAGCCGTCGTTGGCGATCGCAAAGCCGGAGATCGAGCCGCCCTGCGCGTTCGCGGTATAGCCGAACTTGCCGTTCTGCGTCACCACCGCCCAGCACGGCGCGCCCTGATGGGTCAGCACGGCGCCGCTCGCCACGGTCAGTGAGCCATCGCTTGCGATGACGTAGGACGACGCGCTCCCCGCAGCTTCCGAGACGAACAGCTCATCCCGATGGCCGAAAGAGAACCCGAACGGCGTGCCACCGGCCGATGCCGTAGACGTGGCAGCGGAGGCGACGCCGTCGCCATCTACCGTGTAGACATCCAGCCGGTTCGTCGTCTTCTCGGTCACGACGAGCTGCTGCCCGTCAGGGCTGAAGGCGACCTGTGCCGGCCCGACGTTCGTTCCTGACAGCGCGCGCGTCGACCCGGGAATCGGCGAAAGCGCGCCGTCCGTGCCAACTCGGAAACCACTGATGTTGCCATCACCGCCGGCATTCAGGACGTACAGCACGCCGCCGTGCACGGTGAGGCTGATCGGGCGCAGGCCGCCTGAGCCGACGCGACTGGTCAGCGAGAGTCCGGAAGCAGTGACCTGAAACGCCGACACGTCATTCGACCCAGCGTTGACCGCAAACAACCAGCGGCCGTCATCGCTCAATGCAAGCGCACCCTGCGAGCCGAGACCGCTGCCCGCGCCGGTTCCACCGGTGGCTACGTTGCTCGACCAGCTCAGACTGCCGTCCGCCCCACGAGCGAATATCGCGACCGCATTGCCGCTCGCTTGATTGGTGAGCGCGTAGACGGCGCCAGGTGCATCCGCTGTCAATGCGGCAGCGCTGGCATTCAACGCCACGGCGCGGTCCGCCGCGAGTCCCGTGACGCTGTGTTCCTGCGAACAGCCGACAAGCGCGACCAGCGCGCCGAGTGCTCCGAGCCTGTGCATCGAAACCTCCCGAGAGAATTGGTGACGGTGAATTGCTCCGGAGAATGAACGCGCGTGGCGGGGAAAAGCGGAGGACCCTTTTCGGCTTATGAGAGACTTCTCATACTGCGTTCATGAATTGGCAATGACAGCCGGGCCTCGCAGCCAGGGGTTCGGTTGCTGAGAGTCAAGCCGCCGCCGTGCGCTTCAGCAATCTGCCGCGACAGCGCGAGCCCGATCCCCGAGCCGCTCGGTTTGGTGGTATAGAACGGGACGAAGAGGTTGGCGGTATCGGCGAGTCCCGGACCGTCATCGCGCACCCACACTTCCAGTTGTCCGTTTCGTGTTTCCCAGCCCACCTCGACGCTCCCGCTCGCCTCGAGTGTCGCGTCGACGGCGTTGCGCACGAGGTTGATCAAGAGCTGATCGAGCTGGCCACCGTCCGCTTGGATCGTGACATCGGGGCCCGCGTGTACGCTTACGGGCCGCCGCGTCTCGAGCGCGACGACGCGTCGCACCCAGTCGGGAACCACAACCGGTTCGAGACGTGGCGGGGGCAATCGCGCCAGGCGGGCATATCCCGCCATCAGCCGACTGAGCGATTCCGATCGACTGGCGATCACTCCCAACCCACTGCGCAAATCGTCGAGCGCGCTTTCCCGCGGGGGACCGTCCACAACCAGCTGGCGCAGACTCTCGGCGATCGATTTGATCGGAGCGAGCGAGTTGTTGAGCTCATGACTCAACACCCGGATCAGCCGCTGCCACGCCTGCCGCTCCTCATCGCTCAAGGCGCGACTGACGTCGGCCAGGACGAGGAGCTGATGCGGCAAGCCGCCCTGACGGAATGTGCCGCGGCGCACTTCCCAGCGGCCGGCCCCGCCCGGGAACGTCAGCGTGTCGACCCTGGGCGCGTCGCCGCTGAGGCACGCCGCGAGGCCCAGGCTCGCCGCGTCCCGGTCGAGCAGCTGCTCGGCAGGCCTGCCGAGGAGTGCCGCCCCGCGGCGATTGACGAGGCGCAACGCGCGCGCACCGTCGAACGCGAAGATCGCGACGTCGATTTCGTCCATGATGCGGCGCAGCAACGCTGTGGCCTCGAGCGCGCCGAGCCGCTGTGCCCGCATGTCGTCGCCGAGGCTGTTCAGCTCGAGGAGCAGTAGCCCGAGCGCATCCTCGGGGTTCGAGCCGCGCGCGCGTAATGTGTAATCGCGCTCGCGCAGAGCGGCCAATACGTTCGAAACGGTCTGGAGGGGGCGCACGACGCGCTCCCGAACTGCCAAGGCGCATATGAGCCAGATGGCGATCACCAGCCCGCCCAGTGTCCACTGGGCTCGCGGTGCAAAGTCGCCGATCCATAACAGCACGATGGCGAGCGCGACCGCGGGTAGGCCGCCCAGCACCGTGAGCCAAAGAACTTGTTTTTCGTGACGTGGCTTAGAGGCCATGCCGTTTGAGCCGGCGATAGAGCGCGCTGCGGGAGAGGCCCAGCGACTCGGCCGCCTGGCTCACGTTCCCGCCGGCGCGCGTGAGCGCCTTTTGGATCAAGACGCGCTCGACCTCCTCGAGGCTCATCTGATCGAGCGCGCCCGCGCCGTCGGCGCCGGTCCCAAGACCAAAGTCGCGGGCGCGCACGCCGGCGCCCTCAGACATGAGGACGGCGCGCTCGACCGCATGCTCCAGCTCACGCACGTTCCCCGGCCAGGAATGGCGCAGCAGCACCTCCATCGCGTCGGACGCGAATCCATCGTTCAGGCTTTTGTGGTAGCGTGCGGCGTAGCGCCCGAGAAAATGCGCCGCGAGCAGCGGAATGTCTTGCCGGCGATCCCGCAGGGGCGGCAGTCGAATCTCGACGGTGTTGAGCCGGAAGAGCAAATCTTCGCGGAAGCGGCCGGCTTTGACTTCGCCGTGGACGTCGGCGTTGGTGGCGGCAATGACGCGCACGTCGGCCCGGCGGGCGCGGGATGCGCCAACGCGCTCGAACTCTCCGGTCTCGAGCACGCGCAGCAGCTTCGCCTGCTGCGGCAGCGGCAGATTCGCGATCTCATCGAGGAATAGCGTGCCGCCGTCCGCCAGCTCGAACCGGCCGATGCGGTCCGCCTTCGCGTCGGTGAAGGCGCCCCGCACGTGGCCAAACAACTCGCTCTCGAACAGCCCGTCCGGAATCCCGCCCAGGTTCACCGCGATCATCGCCCGCTCCGAGCGTCCCGACGACGCGTGCAGCCAGCGTGCGATCACTTCTTTCCCCGTGCCGTGCTCCCCGAGAAGCAGCACATTCGCGTCCGACGGGCCGACGCGCTCCATTAGGCGCAGCACCGGCTGCATCGCGGGCGATTCCGCGATGACCTCGGGGAGTCCTTCTTTTCGCAGCGTGCGATTCTCGAGCTCGAGCCGTTGGCTCTTGCGCAGCGCGCGCCCCAGCTCGACCTGCGTGCGCAAGGTGGTGATCAACCGGCGATTGTCCCACGGCTTCTCGACGTAATCCCGCGCGCCGCGGCGCATCGCCTCGACCGCGCCATCGATGCTGCCCCACGCGGTCATCACGACCACCGGCGGCGCACTTTCCAGCGCCTGGATGCGCGACAGCAGGTCGAGCCCTTCGGCTCCGGACGTCGTGTCGCGGGTGTAGTTCATGTCGACGAGCAACGCATCGAAGTCGCGCGCTTCGACAGCGGCGAGCACCGCGCGCGGCGAGGTGGCGGTCTCTACGTCGAAACCCTCGCCTTTCAACAGCAGCTTGAGAGCTTCCAGGATATCCGGTTGATCGTCGGCGATGAGGAGGCGGGGGGCGGGCATTTGCTAAAGGTGACCGGGGTCAGGGGTCCGGGGCCAGGGCGTCGTTCCCCAAGCACGAGATCTATGGACTCACCAGCCAACTGCGTAGGGCAGCTGTCTCAATTCCGGCGAACATCGCGGAGGGTCATGGGCGACGCCACATGGGCGAGTGTCTCCATCATATGTCCATCGCTAACGGATCATTGCGCGAATTCGAGACCCACGTCCGGATCGCGAGCAGGT
>DASPXD010000252.1:0-2634 GCA_035637435.1 Gemmatimonadales bacterium | reverse complement strand
CCCGCCCGGCTTGAGCTCGCGTGCGTAACGCAACAGCGCCCCCGCCGCTCCGACGGCGGGACGGTCGTCCGCACCGATCCCAAGCCCATCAAGTGATGCGATGCCATAGGTCCGCAACAGATCTTCGCGGGCAAGTTCGGGGTCGAACTCCCACGCCTCGCGCACCGTCACCGTTCCCACGGCCGTTGCAACGGCGACGTCGCTGGGCAACACCAGCTCGCGCGCTTCGTAGCGCGCGAGGGCCGCTGCAATGTCGCTCTCGGGCACGACCTCGAGGATGAGCTCGCCGGTGGTGACATCGAGCGTGGCGAGCCCCGCGCCCGCGCCGCGCGGATCGAGCGCGACGATGTAGTTATTCCGATTCCGGACCAGCCAATCATCGCTGAGCACCGTGCCGGGCGTGACGGTCTCGACGACCTCTCGCCGCACGATCCCCTTGGCCAGCTTCGGATCTTCGACCTGCTCGCAAATCGCGACGCGGTGCCCTTTACCGATGAGGCGGCGCAAGTATTCGGTGGCCGCCTTGACGGGTACACCGGCGAGCGGGACCTCAGCGGCTCCGCCGTTGTTGCGCGACGTGAGCGTCAGCCCCAGCTCACGAGCGGCGAGCTTGGCGTCGTCCTCGAACATTTCGTAGAAGTCGCCCATCCGGAAAAACAGGATGGTTTGGGGATAGCGGGCCTTGATGTCGCGGTACTGCTGCATCAGTGGCGTTTCGGTGGCCCCCCCCGCGCCCGCCGTGGTCACGGCTCCTCCACCACGAACGGATGGCCGCCCACGCGGGTGCGCAGCCGCTGCTGCGTGCGCACCGCCTCCTCGCGAGTCGCGTAGCGGCCGACGCGCACCTTGAAGAAGCCGGTCGAGTCGCGCACGACACGCGCCTCGAAGCCCATCACCTTGAGCCGGGTGAGCATGTCGTCGACCTGGGCGGCGCTCTTCACCGCCAGCACCTGTACGGCGTACGCGTGAGACGCCGGCGTGGGACGAGTCCCGGTATCTGCGGGAGAAGGGGGGGGGGGCGTCGTCGTCGCGGTGGTCGTGGACGCCGGGCTGCAGCGCGACGCGTAGAAGCTCACCTGATTCTTGAATTCGACGTCGTCGCCGGCGCCGTCCAGCGATTGCTGGATCAGCTCGCAGCCGCGCGCTTCGTTCTTGAGCTCGAAGTAGGCGCGTGCCGCGGAGAAATTCGCGCGCGCGCGCAGCGGCGAATCGGGGTAGTCGCGATTCAGCCGCTCCGCTGCCTGCGTCGTCTGCACCGGGTCGCGCTGCGCGAAATACAGCTGCGTGAGCAGGAGCAGCGCGTCGTCCGCCCACGGGCCGGCGCCATACTCGACGACGATCCGGTTGAGGTTCGATGCGACGGACTTCGCATCGGGCGCGATTTTCGCGGCCGCGAGCAGCGCCTGGGGATACGCCGAATCGGTAGGTGACAACGACGCCAACAGCCGGCGCACGATTGCACGCCCGGAGTCGACCTGGCCGGACTGCGCGAGCCGGAGTGCCTCGACGAGGCGGGCGTCTGTCTGGGCGGAAAGATGGAACGATGGAATGATGGAAAGAGCCACAATGGAAAGCATCGTTCCAACTTTCCAACGTTCCATCGTTCCGCCGCTCAAGCAGCCTCCCGATCCAGCACCGCAAACCCCAGCACCAGTTGCGTCACGATCCCCCGATCATCGGACACGGTCGCCGTTTTCAGCGCATTGTCCGCGGCGAGCGCCGCACGCAGCGCGCGGCTCAGCTCGCCCGCCGTCCAATGCGCGCTCCAGCCGCTCCAGTGTGCCGCTTCCTCTTTATAGCCGCGCAGCCCGTAGGGGCGCACCGCCAGCAGCTGGCGGAGTACGATGTCCGGCAGCCGCGCAACGTTCGCGCCGCGATCGCGCTCGGCCCGCGCCAGCGACGTGCCCACCAGGTGGGTGCCGAGCAACGAGACGATCTTCACCCCGCTCATGCCCGCTTGCTCGAGCACGGGCTCGACGAGCTGAGCGGCCCGCGCCGCGCGGCGCTCCAGCGCGGCGTGCACGAGGTCATACACCGTCTCGCCGCGCCGCACGCCCACCAGGCTGGTCACATCGTGCGCGGTTACTTCGCGCGTCGCGCCGCCCGTCAACGCGGCGAGTTTTTCGAGCTCGCGGGCGAGCGTGCTCAAGTCGTTCCCGACCGCGGCGATGAGCAAGTCCACGGCATCCGGCGCGAGCGTCACCTTCAGGGTCGTAGCATGGTGCCGCAGCCAGCGGGGCACGCGCTCCGCGGAGAGGGGCTCGAGCAGCACGGAGGTGGATGCCTTCACAAGGTCGGCGTCGGGCTCCTCGCCCGCTGCGACGACCAGCACAAGGACGGTGGTCGGATTCGGTTGGGCGAGATAGCGAACGACCTCGTCGCGCAGCTTCGTCTTGCGCTTGCCGAGCTGCTCGACAGCCCGGATCACGACCGCGCGCCGCTCGGCGAGCATCGGAGGAGTGTTCACCAGCGCGTTGAACGATTCAGGCGTCAGATCAGGCGCAAAACGGACATCGAGATTGAAGTCGCGATTCGGTCCCACCGACGCGTCGAGCAGCGCCCGAACAGCCTCGTCCTTGAGGACATCTTCGTCACCGTGGAGCAGATAGACGGGTTCGGAGGGGGGGGGGGGGG